>MNJC01000130.1 GCA_001920085.1 Actinobacteria bacterium 13_1_20CM_4_69_9 | reverse complement strand
CCCTGCCGCATCCGCGATGAGCGTCTTTCCGCCCTGCATCCGGGCGAGGTCGTACGGATCCGACCCCTCACCGGTTCCGTCGCCGGCCGGATCGTTCTGGATCTCGTAGTCCTGCAGGTCCACGACCTTTCGCGCTCCTCCCCTCGAGACGCGGTAAAGCGCACCGTGAGCGTTCGGCGCGAACGTGCTCGTCAGTGCAAGCATTTCGCCGCGGCCGATCGGCGCAACGTCCGTGACACCCGGAAGCGCTGCGACGAGCTCCCCTGTGTCGGCATCGACGATGCCCTGCCCGGCATCGGCGACGAGCAACTGCCCGCCCGGCGCGGGATCGATGCCGAACATCGGTGCCGCGTAGAAGCCCGGATCCGCCTGCGCGGCAACCGGTACGAGCACGGCCGCAGCGGCGAACACGGCGACCGCCAGGTATATCCCTCGTCTCATTGCCCTCTCCCCAATTAGTCAGAATGACTGATGGTCAGATATATTGACCAGATGCCGGACGACCTGTCAAGCGGCGCGGAGGCGCCGCTCCCCGGCTCGTCCCGGCATCAGCTGCCCAACGTGGGAATCCTCGTCCGCGACCCCTACCAGGAGGTCGTGCGGCGCGTCAGCGCGGGACTCGTCGACGCCGGCTTCGACGATCTCCGGCCCGCGCACACCGCCGTCTTCCAACACATCGAAGCGGACGGGTCACGCCTCACCGCCCTCGCGGAGCGCGCGCAGATCACCAAACAGTCGATGGGCTACCTCGTCGATTACCTCGAGGAGCGCGGCTACCTCGAACGCCGCCCCGACCCGACGGACCGCCGTGCCGCACTCGTCTGCCTGACGGAACGCGGCTGGGCGCAGATCCGCGCCGCCCTCGCAATCATCGCCGGCCTGGAGCAGGAATGGACGACTGCCCTCGGCGAACAGCGTATGGAGCAACTCCGCGAGCTCCTCACCGAGCTCAGACAGATCATCGACAAACCGCGACAGTGATGTCCGCGCGGCCGAACGACTGATCGACGCGAACGGCGTCGACTGTCATGGGCATGGGCGCATCGATGCTCTGGTGGGAGGACGACTTCTGGCGGATGCTCGCCTCGATCGACGGGACCGGAGCTCGATCGTCCGCGCCAACCCGACCGATGATTTTTAGCCGCGGCACCGGTCTGATAGGTAGGCGATTGCATTCCGACCGGGAGGTGCGAGCTCGATGCCACGAACGCTGCTGCTGATCGGCACGCGCAAAGGCGCATTTTTCCTCGAAACGAACGATAGGAAGACGTGGGAGCTACGCGGCCCCTTCTGCGAAGGCTGGCCGGTGTACCACGTCATCCACGACCCCAGGAGCGGCGCCGTCTACGCCGCGGCTGCGAGCGAGTGGCACGGTCAGGCTGTGTGGCGGAGCATCGATCTCGGTGAGAGTTGGACGCACTCGAGCGAAGGGATCGCCTACGACGCCGATAGCGGAAGAGAGATCTCGAAAGTCTCGACGCTCGCCGTCGGCGACGGGCGTCTGCTCGTCGGCGTCGAAGCGCCCGGAATCTTCGAGAGCCGCGACGAAGGCGAGACATGGTCGTTGCTGTCGACCCTCGCTGGAGAGCCGGGGAGCGACAAGTGGGACGATCCGTCGAATCAGCCGCCCGGGCATCTCGGCATCTCGGCGCTGATGTTCGACCGTGATGACGCCGACCGGTTCTGGGCGATCGTGCAGGGCGTGGGGCTGTTCGAGACGACGGACTACGCGCAGTCGTGGACGCCGCGGAATCGTGGCCTTCGCGCCGACTGGCCCCGCGAGCACGAAGAGGTCGGCTTCTGCGTGCACAAGTTCGTGCGCTCGCCCGTCGATGACAGCCGCATGTACCAGCAGAACCACGTCGGCATGCACCGCAGCGACGACGCGGGCCAAACGTGGACGGAGATCACCGAAGGCTTGCCCACGGAGTTCGGATTCGCCGCGGCAACCCATCCACACGATCGCGACGCGTTCTACGTCATCCCGCTCGACCCCGGCCATGGACGGACGATGCCGGAGGGCCATGCGGCTGTTTGGCGGACGCGTGATGCCGGCTCGAGCTGGCAACGCCTGGACGCCGGCCTGCCGCAGCGCGACGCGTATGTCGGCGTCCTGCGCGAAGCGATGGCGGTCGATCCCGAGGATGTTCCCGGTCTCTACTTCGGGACGAGCACGGGGCAGGTCTTCGCGAGCACGGATGAAGGCGACACGTGGACGCAGCTTGCCGATTACCTCCCGCCGATCTCGTCGGTCGAGGTCGCCGCGGTCGAGTAATGGCGGACGTCCGCCTTCCGTCGACGCTGGCACCGCTCTTCCCCGGGCTGCCGCGGCGACTCGACGTGCAAGCGGCCACCGTCAGCGACGTCATCGACCACCTCGAGCGAGAGTGGCCAGGGATTCGCGACCGTCTGTGCGAGCCCGGACCGACGCTCCGCCGCCACATTCACGTGTACGTGAACAGCGAGCGCGCGAAAATCGACACGCAGTCGCCTCCGCCACTCTGCACTACCCCGCCCGCCTCCCTGAAGATTCAGAGGGCCGCCGCATCGCCCTCTGCAGACATACTCGACCAGGCATAGCAACTGCGCTATGACACGAGTTGGTCAACGTGGTCGAGGGCGTAGAGTCACCGCCACGCATGTTCTGGCGGATCGTCATCGGCGCTGTGGTCGTGCTCTTCCTCGTGATGTGGGTGCGCGCCGTCATCGATGTGTTCGTCCGACGACCGGATCTCTCTGGTGTCGGAAAGGCCGCTTGGGCAATCGGCATGCTTGTCGTCCCGTTCGTCGGGCTGCTGATCTACACGATGCTGCGACCGGCTGATTCGCAGATCGCCTCGCGCCGCAGAAGGAGATCGTGATTCGCCGCGCGGCGCGCCCGGACGAAGCCGGCCTCCGGCAGAATGAGATCGTGAAGACGATCTGGACGGGTCGCATGGCGCAGGCAGCCGGGAAGTACGGCGAGCACGCGCCGATGGCGACCGCCTGTTGCAACGCCTGCCGGACTTGCGTCACGACGAACATCGTTGCGGCCGGCGCGGCGGCGTCACTAGCCGTCGCGAGGTACGTCGGCCGGGCTATCCCGCGACGCCCTTAGATCAGGAGGTGAAGAGATGCGCCTGGCGATTTGCGCGGCGCTGCTCATCGCCGTTGCCTTCCTCGCGGGGCGCGCCACCGCCCCCTCGAGCTCGTTCGCGGGCTCTCGAAGCCACGTCTACACCGGAAAGGCCGGTGATGTCTTTCGCGTCCCGTCGGCAGCGGTGCGCTGCACCGTCAGCGGAGAGGGCGGCAGGCCCGACCTCTATTGCGCACACACCCCGAAGCCGAGGCATCAAGTGTTCTTCTTCACGGACGGTCTCTGCGTCTGGCGGGACGGCAACCCCGACAAGCCCGTCTTCTGCACGAACCGCCCGTGATCCGCACCCTCGCATGGCTCGCGCGCTACGTCTGACCGCCCGCGTTGCACTCGTGCTCGGCGGCATTCTGCTCGCGCTGTATGGGCTGTTTGCCCTCGTCTACCGTGGCGACAGCGGCGGGAGCGGGCACACCTACGTCCCGCTCGCCGGACGCGAGCTCGATGCCCAGCTAGTCGGCGCGATCGCTCTCGTCCTCGGCGTCATGTTGTTCCTCACGGCGATCTGGCCGTTCCAGCCGGCCCGCAGACGAGAGGACGATCGATGACCTGGCCTGTTCGACGACCTGGGCGGTCATTTCGCTCCCCTTCGGGGCCCAGGGCATCCGGGCACCTCCTCGACCGTACTCCTCGCGGCACAGCCAGAGAAGCCGGGTTTGGCCTGGCCGCACATGGGAATCCGATCTGAAACGCACCTGCAGAGAGGTGCGACGGCTAGGAGTGGCACAAAGGAGGTTGCCCCCATGGCTGTTACGACTGAGCGGGAGTTCCCGGCCTTCTGGCCGGTGGCGGATCCCGCGCCTCTGGGTCTCGCAGCGTTCGCGCTGACGACGTTCGTCCTGAGCGGCCACAACGCGTCGTTCATTCCGGACGGGATCTGGATCGGGCTCGCCATCTTCTACGGCGGGCTGGTCCAGCTGCTCGCCGGAATGTGGGAGTTCAGGAATCGCAACGTCTTCGGCGCGACGGCGTTCTCGACCTACGGCGGCTTCTGGCTCGCCCTCGGAGCGTTCGTCGTTCTCGCGACGACGTCGCAGGGCTTCGCCGGGCTGCTGAAGGGTCCCGACGTCGACAACGCGCTCGCGTGGTTCCTGGTGGCGTTCGCGATCTTCAACACGTACATGCTGCTGTGGTCGACGCGAGTGAACTGGGCGGTGACGGGCGTCTTCCTGACGCTGGAGATCACCGAGATCCTGCTCGCGATCGGCTTCTTCCGCGTAGCCCACGGCTACAGCCCCTACATGCTGCACGCCGGCGGTTGGGCGGGCATCGTCACAGCGGCGTTTGCCTGGTACACGTCTGCAGCGGGAGTCGTGAACGGGATGTCGCCGCGTCCCGTGCTTCCGGTCGGCCGGCCGATGTGGGGCGAGGTCCCGCTCGCGGCCAGGCCGGGAACGCCGCTGCCGCAACGGGTCGAGGGGTAGGCCCCGGTGAGCACAGCAGTCGAGAGCCGCACGATCGACACGCTGCTGCTCGAGGAGCGGCGCTATCCACCGCCACCCGAGTTCGCCGCCGAGGCGAACGCGAAACCCGACATCTATTCCCGCAGCTTCGAGGACTTCTGGGAGACCGAGGGACGTGAGCGCGTCACCTGGTTCGAGCCGTTCACGAAGCTGCTCGAGTGGGAGCTGCCGTACGCGAAGTGGTACCTCGGCGGCAAGCTCAACGTCTGCTTCAACTGTGTCGACCGGCACGTCGCCGCCGGCAACGGCGACAAGGTCGCCTACTACTGGGAAGGCGAGCCGGAGGGCGATCGCCGCGAGCTCACGTTCGCCGACCTGCAACGCGAGGTCGTGCGCTTTGCGAACGCCTTGAGGAAGCTGGGCGTCCGCAAGGGGACGGCGGTCGCCATCTACATGGGCATGGTTCCCGAGCTCGCCGTCGCGATGCTCGCGTGCACGAGGCTGGGTGCGCCGCACACCGTGGTGTTCGGCGGCTTCAGCGCCGAGTCGCTCGCGGGCCGCATGAACGACATGGGCTGCGAGCTGCTGATCACGCAAGACGAGGGCTGGCGGGCCGGCAAGCCGGTGCCGCTCAAGCTCAACGCCGATGAGGCTCTCGCGTCCTCACCGAGCGTCAAGCAGACGATCGTGCTCCGCCGCACGGGCGGCGGCGTCTCCATGCAGGAGGGTCGCGACCGCTGGTGGGACGAAGTGATCGACGGCGAGCCCGACGACGCGGAGTCGTGTCCGTGTGAGCCGATGGAGTCGGAGGATCTGCTCTATCTGCTGTACACGTCAGGGACGACGGCGAAGCCGAAGGGAATCGTGCACACGACCGCGGGTTACCTCGTGGGAGTCGCGGCGACGCATCACTACATCTTCGATGTGAAGCCCGACTCGGTCTACTGGTGCGCGGCGGACATCGGCTGGGTGACCGGCCACAGCTACATCGTCTACGGGCCGCTGTGCAACGGCACCACGGGGATCATCTACGAGGGAGTCCCGAACTACCCGGATCCCGAGCGTTGGTGGGAGATCGTCGAGCGCTACCGGCCCGACATCCTCTACACGGCGCCGACGGCGATCCGCTCGCACATGAAGTGGGGAGCCGAGCACGCGCAGAAGCACGATCTGTCATCGCTGCGCCTGCTGGGCACCGTGGGCGAGCCGATCAATCCCGAGGCGTGGGTCTGGTACCGCGAGCACATCGGCGGCGATCGCACACCGGTCGTCGACACGTGGTGGCAGACCGAGACGGGGATGATCCTCATCACGCCCTTGCCGGGCGTGACCACCCTGAAGCCCGGCTCCGCCACCAGGCCATTTCCCGGCGTCGACGCAGCGGTCGTCGACGACAAGGGCAACGAGGTCGGACCGGGCGCGGGCGGGTACCTCGTGCTGAAGCGTCCGTGGCCCGCGATGCTGCGCGGGATCTACCAGGACGACGAGCGTTACCGCGAGACGTACTGGAGCCGGTTCGAAGACGTGTATTTCGCCGGTGACGGCGCCCGCGTCGACGAGGACGGCGACTTCTGGCTGCTCGGCCGCGTCGACGACGTCATGAACGTCTCCGGCCACCGCATCTCGACGATCGAGGTCGAGAGCGCTCTCGTCGACCACCCCGAGGTCGCCGAGGCGGCCGTCTGCGGCCGCAAGGACGAGCGGACGGGACAAGCGATCGTCGGTTACGTCAGCCTCGTCGGAGGCCGCGAAGGCTCGCTCGAGAAGCTCGAGGAGCTGCGGAACCACGTCGGCAAGAAGATCGGCCCGATCGCGAAACCCGCGAACATCGTCTTCACGCCGGAGCTACCGAAGACGCGGAGCGGCAAGATCATGCGCCGCCTGCTCCGCGACGTCGCCGAGAATCGGGAGCTCGGCGACACGACCACGCTCGCCGACCCCACGGTCGTCGAGGAGATCAAGCAGCGCGCGGCGACGGGTAAGGCCGAGGAGTAAGACCGCGGTCTGCGTGCGGTAGTCCGGCGAAGGCCGGGCTACCGCCGTGGCCGCATCATGTGGTCGCCGGGGCCGCAGTCGCACGCGCTGCGCTGCAAGCCGCAGCCGACGCACACGCTCTGCCACCAGATCCACCACAGGCGAAACAGGCACATGGGCGTGCCGACGGCGAGGAGCGAGAGCGTGACAGCGGGATGAACCACGGGGAAGTTCGAGTCTATTCCGTTGAGCCGCTGTTGAACATCGGCGGCTCGACGGAAGCGCTTGACGCAAGCGCGAGCAGTTGGTCGAGCGAGTCGAGCTGCGCGAGCGGCGGCTCGCGCTCCCCGAGCGGGAGCCGCAAGCGGTTGTGCCAGCAGACGTACATCCCGGCGCCGCGAGCTCCGGTGATATCGGCAGGGGAGCCGGCCACGAACAGCGCCCGCGACGGTTGCACGCCCAATCTGTCGAGGGCGAGCCTGTACGGCTCCGGCCGTGGCTTGTAAGCGCCTGCGGCCTCGGCGGTGACGACGGTGTCGAAGTCGACCCCGACGCGACCGGCTGCGTGTTGTCCGAGCTCTTCGGAGCAGTTCGTCACTACACCGATCCGGACCCGCTCGCCCAATTTTCTGAGCACCCCGGGTGCCTCGGGCCACGGGCCCAGCTGTTCTCCCATTCCACGAACCAGCTCCGCGGCCAGCGTCGGGGGCACGCCGGCGAGCCGCGCCGCCTGCGCGATCGTCTCGACGAACGGGCGGTACCGCCCGGCGGCGTACGCGAGGCGGCTGGACTCCTCCCGCCAGGTCGCGCCCGCTGCCGCGCTGCCGGCGACCTCACGCCAGAGCGGCTCTGAATCCAGGAGCGCCGTGAAGAGATCGAACAGGACCGCGTCGTAGGTCGTCCCGGATGGCCGTGCTGCGTTAACGGCCGAGCCGCGTGCGGCGGCGGATCCCGAGCCGGCGCTGCAGCGCACGGTCCTCCTGGCCGTCCCGGATCGCCGCCCACACGAACATCGCCCCGGCGATCGCGGCCGGAATCACCACCACCAGCACGATGACGATGACGACGGCAACGGTGTCCATGGGACCAGTGTGCCTTGCGGCGTTTACTTCATTTTGTATAGCCTCGCCTCAACGCGACGAAAGGAGCCGAGATGCCGACGATCGACGAACTGGTCGACAACGCAGAGGCGTACGCCGAGCGCTTCGACGGCGGTGAGCTGCCGCTCCCGCCCGCGAAGCGGATCGCCGTCGTTGCGTGCATGGACGCGCGGCTCAATCCCTACGGCCTGCTCGGGCTCCGGGAGGGCGACGCGCACGTGATCCGGAATGCCGGGGGCGTGATCACCGACGACGAGATCCGGTCGCTCGCGATCTCGCAACGGCTGCTCGGTACGGAGGAGATCATGCTGATCCACCACACCGACTGCGGCATGCTCACCTTCGCGGACGACGACTTTCGCCGTCAGGTCCAGGACGACACCGGCATCAAGCCGGAGTGGGCAGCCGAGACGTTCATCGACCTCGACGAAGACGTGAGACAGTCGATCGCGCGGATCGAGGCGAGCCCGTTCATCCCGCGCAAGGATCAGATCCGCGGCTTCGTCTACGACGTCCACACCGGCCGGCTGCGCGAAGTCGAATAGCGCGCCGCCTGCCGTGAATCGCTCCGCGCGGCGAGGAACGGATGGCTGCCGACCGAAGCGGCGTTTCTACCCGTGAACTGGATCCCGAAGGCGCTCGCCGTCGCACTCACGCTCCTCGTACTGGGGGCGGCCTGTAGCTCGGGCTCCCGGCGCAGAGATCCGCCGGTGCTGGTGCCCTGGCACCGGATCGGCGACATCGCGCTCGGGGCGCCGACGGAGCGTGTGCTCCGGGAGTACGGCACGCAACCCGATCTGGGCTATCGGCTGCACGGGGGCAGGATTCAAGTCCCCTTCGACGGCGGCCGGGTCGCCGGGATCTGGTTCTCGACGCCGTACTACCGGACGAAGGCCGGTTTCGGCGTCGGGAGCAGGATCCCGCTCGGTCCGTGCCACCGCACGAAGGCGAGCCGGTGCGAGCATCGGTGGCACGGGTTCGTCTGGAATGCGTGGGTCAGGGAGAAACCGTGCAACTGCTGGGTGAAGGTCGGCGTGGGGTCGCGTCCGCTCGCCGCGACGGCGAACAACTTCTTGAAGCCGTGGTTCTTCATCGACGTTCGCCGCGGCCGCATCAGCAGCTTCTACTTCGCTTCGAAGTTCGTCGACTGACGCGTCACGTCCTCGCGCCGGAACCGTGCCGAAACACGAACGGACACTTTCGGCGCGCGGCGCGCTCGTCTATTCAGAACGGCGACCCGTTCTCTCGACCGATCGGTTCCAGAACGACTTCGTCGAGCTCTTCAACGGCGGCGCAACCGCCGTCGACATCTCAGGCTGGACGGTGCAGTACGCGACCGCGGCCGGAACATCGTGGCAGACGACGCCGCTGACGGGGACGATCCCCGGTGGACGCTATTACCTCGTTCAGCTCGCGTCGAGCGCAGCCGTCGGCGCGCCGCTGCCGGCTCCCGACGCGACCGGAACGAGCAACCTCGCGGCGACGAGCGGGAAAGTCGCCCTCGTCCGCAGCGCGACCGCGCTCACGTGCGGAGCGTCCGCCGGCACGTGCGCAGCGGATCCGTCCGTCGAGGACCTCGTCGGCTACGGGAGCGCGAGCGACTTCGAAGGCACCGGCTCGGCGCCCGCTCCGTCGAACATCCTGGCGGCCCGCCGCGCGAGCGAAGGTTGCAGCGACACGGGCGACAACGCTGCGGATTTCACGGCCGCGACCCCCGACCCGCGAAACGTCGTCTCGCCTGCACACGCGTGCAGCGGCGCGCCGGCAGCCGGTCCCGGCGGCGCGGTGCACGTCGACGTCGACGTCGCATCCGCGTTGTCGCTCTCGCTCGACCGCCCCTCGCTCAGCTTCGGCACGACGGGCGCCGGCGCCACGCCTGCACCGATCGCCGAAAACGTGACGGTCTCGAGCAACAACACCACGGGCTACTCGCTTGCCGTTGCGCGCACCGCCTTCGCGCCCCGCGATCTGCCGCTGGCGATCGGCGCAACCGCTCCCGCCGGCGCGAGCCTTGGCCCGGCGCTCGCAGGCGGCGCGCTCGTTCCGATTCCCGTGCAGCCCGCACCGGCGCTGACGCTCGGCACCAGGGACTCGCCCTCCGCAGGGACGGGCGACACCTGGCCGACGCGGCTCGGCTTTTCGGCCGCTCTGCCATCCGTACCGACCGGCCGCTACAGCGCGACCGTGACCTTTACCGCGATCGCACGGTGAAGTTCGCCTTTGCCGCTGCCGTCGCCGTTGCGGCGACGACCCCCGTCTCCGCCGCCGCGGTGAGCGCCGCCCCCGTGGCGCTCACCGTGTCGCCGGCGCACGCGGTAGTTCTGGCACCCGCCTCACGCACGCTCCAGGTGAGCAACCTCGGCAGGGAGAGGGTCGCCGTCGAGGTCTCCTGGCGGCCCCTCGGCTACCACGTCGGTTCGAACCGCTGGCTCAGCATCGCACCGCGCCGCGTTGTGCTTCGCGGCGGCGCGCGCGCCGTGCTGACCCTGCGCGCGGGTCCCGGTGCAAGCCCGGGCGACCATCAGCTGCTCGTGCTCGTGACCGGAAGGCCGGTCGAGCGCGGCCGCCTCGCCGTCCAGCTACGTGTGGGCGTCCGCGTGCGTATCCGCGCCCCAGGTCGACTCGTGCGCAAGCTCGCCGTCGACGGGCTGCGCGCTCGACGCTTCAACCGACAGCGCGCGCTACTCGTCTCGCTTGCGAACCACGGGAACGTCACCGAGCAACTACGTGGCCGCCTCACGGTCACGCTCGTCGACCGCACGCGCGTCATCTCACGGCTGCGGCTCGGCCGCGCCCGCGAGCTCTATCCGGGCACGCGTGCGGTGGTCGTCCTGCCCTACGCGGGCCGCGCACGCGGTGTCCTCACGGCGATCGTCACTCTGCGGATCGGTTCGAGCGGCCATCCGCTCGAACGACGCTACCGCCTCTTGCTTTGACCGAGGCGCAGAGTCCGCGGCCGTGGTTTTCCACGGCCGCGGACCTAACCCGTAGATCAGGGAAGCGTCACGTAGTTCGCGAGGAACTCGCGCGCCGATGCGGTGTCGACGCGATAGTCGACGTTCGTGGAGCGGCACGGCGTGTCGCCCGTGATCGTCGTCGCCGCGACGATGCGCGTCTCGCTCGAGCCCGCGCCGAGGAAGTTCGGGCCGCCCGAGTCGCCGTAGCAGGTACCGCCGTTCCCCGTCGACGCGTTCTGCGAGATGCGCAGCCAGGAGTCGTTGCCGGGCGCGGAGTTGAGCGTGCCGACCGCCACGTAACGGATGTCTGCGTAATGGAACGTCTTGCCGCCGGGACCGTTCGTCACCGCCTGAGCCCCGTACCCGACGGACGTGAACTTCTGGTCTCCGGAAAGCGTGCTCAACGAGTTCGCCGCCGGCAGCCGTGCGGGCGTGATTGCGCGAACGGCCTTGTCGAGGACGACGACGGCGATGTCGTGCGGGTCGCTCTGCGACTTGCGGTATGCCGGATCGCCGTGCCACGTGCCCCAGTACGTCGTGCTCGTCGCGCGATCGAACGACGACGCGAACGTCACCTCGACGCGGGTGACTCCTTCATCGCAGTGCTCGGCCGTCAAGAAGACGCGCGGAGCGATCAGCGTCCCGGTGCACTCCTCCCACGTCCCGTCGGGGAACGCTTGCTGGGCAAGCAGGGCGCCGACCTCGGGGTGGCCGTTGCCGTCGGGCTGGCCGTTCGTGATCGCAAGGGCGCCTCCGACCACGATGAGCGTCGCAAAGATCGCGGCAAACGCCGCGAGGATGTGCCTCTTCAAGATTCCCTCCCCTTGGACTGTCCGGGCAGAGTAGACGCCGGATAGCCGAACGTCTACCGGCTCTCGAGCCAGTCCATGTGGAAGCTCCCACCGAGCTCAGCCGCGACGTGCTCCCGCGAGAAGCTCGAGGCCGGCTGGTCGCTCTGCCTGAGGAACCGGATGCTCATGGCGAGCGTGATGACGCAGGCCGCCGACTCGGCACGGCGGGCCGATCACCACGTCGACGCCGCGCGCGAAGTGCAGGAGCGGCGGCCGGGCGAGCGTCAGCCCGGGCGGGGCAAGCGTGTTGACCTCGATCGCCGCGTCGACCGCCTGCAGCAGCCACGGCGGATGAGCGACCTCGGCGCTGACGAGGTCGCCCGCGCGCCGCGCGAAGAGGCGGTAGCGCTCGACCAGCCATTCCTCGAGCGAACCGCGCTCGGCCGGGACGGCGGGCCCGATCGGCTCGTAGCTCGCGACGAACGCGCGGTCCGCATGGACGCTCGCGTAGTAGACGCGCGAGCCGTGCCGCGCCACGATCATGTCGGCGCGGCGGTAGGCCAGACCGTAGAGCGCGCGTCCGACAGCGACGAACAACGGGCTCGAGGTGTCGAGCGTGACGAACCAGACGCCGCGCCGCTCGCCGACGCGTACGTACGTGCGGAGGTTCAGCTCCGGGATCGAGCCCAGGCCTCGAGGCGGAAAGAGGCCGCCCGCGCGCGTGTCGCTCATCCGGAACGCAACGACGCCGACCCACGAACGGCCGTCGCGAACGTCCGGTTGGACACCCGCGGGGAGCAGCGCCCGAAGCTCGTCCGGATCCACCGGCCAGTGGGCGAAGAGAAGGTCGTCCCAGCGCTGTGAGAGAAACGTGTTAATCAGTTGATTAAAGCATATGATTAAAGACGATGCAAGCACCTGACGGCACGAGGAACCAGATCCTCCGGGCGGCCTTCGACACGCTCGAGGACAAGGGTTTCGCGGCCGCCACCTCACGGGCCGTCGCCGAGCGCGGCGGCTTCAACCAGGCGCTCGTCTTCTACTACTTCGGCAGCATGGACGCCCTGCTGTTGGCGGCGCTCGACTGGACGAACGAACGGCGGCTGAGCGCGTACAGGGCGGCGCTCGCCGACGCGAAGACACTCGACGAGGTCTTCGCAACGGCGGCTCGCCTGTTCGAGGAGGACCGTGAGTCGGGTCACGTCACGGTCGTCTCGCAGATGATCGCGGGGAGCGTCGCCCGCCCGGAGCTTGCGCCCGAGACCCTGAAGCGGATGCAGCCGTGGCTCGAGCTCTGCGAGCAGACGCTCGAACGCGTGCTGGGCACCTCGCCGCTGGCGCAGGCTCTCCCGACGCGCGACCTCGCCTACGCAATCGTCAACTTCTACCTCGGCGCCAACCTCCTCACGCACCTCGAAGGCGATCGCGCCCGCGCCGACGAGCTGCTCGCGCGACTCCGCGCGCTCGAGCCGTTGGCAAGCGGGTTGCTCTAGTCCGAAGGCGCCTCGACCTGCACCTTGAACCAGTCCTCGCCCGGCCGCGCCGTGTGCTTCCGCGACTCCATTCGCCAGACGACCAGGCCCACGAGGACGAGGGCCGCCACGCTGCCGATGGCAAAACGGCGGTCCTCCGCCAGCACAAACACGACGAACACGGCGATGGCGGACGCGCCGGCGAACCGCCGGGCCCAGTAGATCTTCGCCGGCAAGGGTGATGCCGAGTGCTCGACGACGGCGCCGCGGGCATCCAGCAGGTGCCGGTGACGCTCTCGCTTGCGAAACGTCTCGACCACGACGCCCCCGTCTGCCACGTTTCGCACGCGCACGCTCGCCTCGTCACCGGCGTCGCACAGGTCCTCGACCGCGGCGAGCTGCGCGACCGTCCGCGGCTCCCAGCCACCGAGGCGATACGGGATCCGCGCCGACACCATCCCGGGCGCGGCGAGCTCGCCCCAGTCTTGGCTGATCAAGGCGCCGCAGAGCACCAGGCCGAATGCAATGAACAACGGGCCGCCCATCCAGGGCGTCGAGTTCTCCGGTCGGAAGATGAAGCCCGCAGCCACGATCACCGGAATGCCGGCGAGGCCCGCGCGCGTCAGCTTGCGGCCGGCGCGATATCTCCGTGAAGGTGCGCGCGTCTCGACCTGTTCGGTGGCACCCGACGCGTATGCGACATAACGCTGGAACGCCCCGCCCTTACGCACGAGGAGCTCGGTCGACTCGTCTGCGGCGTCGCACAGCAGGCAGGCATCCGGCTTCAACTCCTTCGCGAGGCTAAGCGCCGCCGCGACCGACTCGCCGGTCGGGAAGCGGTCTCGACCCCAGATTTCGCCTGCCATGCGGTCTCCTGGACCGCACGAAAGCACAACTCAGCGGAATTGCAACAGACGGCTACTCGAGCACGTCTTCGCCGTGCATCAGCACGCGGCGGATATCCAGCGAGTCGTCGAGCACGACGACGTCGGCGACGGTTCCGGGCGCGAGCGTCCCGAGCTCCGGACGAGCGGCGATCCGCGCAGGCAGCGCCGTCGCCGCCGACAACGCCGCCTCGAGCGGCGCGCCCAACGCCACGAGGTTGCGCACCGCGTCGATCATGCAGACCGTGCTGCCCGCGAGCACGCGTTCGGCGTTCCGCGCGACGCCGTCCTCGACCTCGAAGTCGACGCCGGCGATCGTGTAGGTGCCGTCACCCGCGTGCGCGGCCGCGATCGCATCCGTCACGAGCGCCACCCGGCGGGCGGCCGCCTGCCACACGAGCCGCGCAGTGTCGTCCGCGAGGTGCACGCCGTCGAGAATCACCTGGACGACGACGTCGTCCGTCACCAGGGCGGCTCCCGCGAGCCCCGGCTCGCGCGCGGCGAACGGCCGCATCGCGTTGAAGATGTGCGTCACGGTCTTGACGCCACGGGCGAACGCTTCGCGCGCCTCGGCGGCGGTCGCGTCGGAGTGACCGCAAGAGACGGTCACGCCGCGCTCGCGGAGCAACTCGACGAGCTCGAGCGCGCCGGGCAGCTCGGGTGCAAGCGTCACGTGACTCACCGGCCCGGCGGCCAGGAGCCGCTCCAGCAGCGCGCGGTCCGGATCGCGGCGCGCATCCGCCGGATGCGTGCCCAACCGCTCCGCGGAGATGAACGGCCCCTCCAGGTGCGCGCCGAGCACACGAGGCGCGACGCCGTTTGCGGGCACCTCTGCGAGCGCACCGACGAGCTCCTGCTCCGGCGAGGTGATGAATGTCGGCTGGTACGCCGTCACGCCGCACTCGAGCAACGCCTTCCCCGCAAGGCGATAGCCGTCCGCATCGGCGGAGAAGAAGTCGACGCCGGCGAACCCGTTGACCTGCAGGTCGACGAAGCCGGGAGACGCGATCCCGCCCCCGTTCGGCGACCCGAGCCCGACGGCGGCGATCTTTCCGTCCGCGACTTCGACGTCGCCCGGCAGCAGCGTGCCGTCGACCAGCGCTGCCCCGACGCCGAGCCGCATCGCTAGCCCGCCACTCCGGCCACGGCCGGAACATCCGCCGTCGGGAGGGCGGCACCCGTCTCGAGGTCGAAGAAGTGCAGCAAGCGTGGGTCGATCGCCACCTCGACCGCTTCGCCCGGCGTGAGGAGGAGGTGCCGGTCGAAGCGGCCAAGGAGCGTCACCGACCGCTCGAGCTCCTCGACGCCGAGGGACGGTCCCGGGGGCTGGGCCGCGGCGTCGACGAGATCTGCCCGCTCGAGCGGGGTTGCGGCGATCTCGATGTGGACGAGTTGCTCTGCGCCGAGAGCCTCGACGAGGAGGACGCGCCCGCCCACGTGCGCGCCGTCCCACCCGGAAGCCTCGCGCACTTCTTCGGGGCGGATGCCGACCACGACACGCCGCCCCTTGTAGTCGCGCAGCGACCGCGCGCCGAGGTCGAGGCGCGTGTCGCCGAAGACGAGCTGCGCTCCGTCGGATTCGACATCCGCCTCGAACAGGTTCATGGGCGGCGAGCCGACAAAGCTGGCGACGAAGAGGTTGGCCGGCAAGTCATACAGGCGCTGGGGCGTGTCGACCTGCTGCAGGATGCCGTCGCGCATCACGGCGACTCGGTCGCCCATCGTCATCGCCTCGACCTGGTCGTGCGTGACGTAGAGCGTCGTCACTTCCAACGCCTTCTGGATGCGCGCGATCTCCGCGCGCATCTGCACGCGCAGCTTGGCGTCGAGGTTGGAGAGCGGCTCGTCCATCAGGAACGCCTTCGGCTCGCGGACGATCGCGCGCCCCATCGCCACCCGCTGCCGCTGGCCGCCGGAAAGCTGCGACGGCCGGCGGTTGAGCATGTCCGCGAGCCCGAGCTTCCGCGCGATCTCCTCCACCCGTCTGCGCTGCTCGTCCTTCGGCACCTTGCGCATGCGCAAGCCGAAGGCGAGGTTCTCGTAGACCGTCTTGTGCGGGTAGAGCGCGTAGTTCTGGAAGACCATCGCGATGTCGCGGTCGCGCGGCGCGAGCTCGTTGACGACGCGGTCACCGATGCGGATCTCGCCCTCGGTGATCTCCTCGAGGCCCGCGACCATGCGCAACGCCGTCGTCTTGCCGCAGCCTGACGGCCCGACCAGCACGACGAACTCGCCCTCGCCGACCTTCAGGTTGAGATCCCGGACTGCGGGGGTGTCCCCGTAGCTCTTCGAGACGTGGACGAACTCGATCTCAGCCATGATGCTCCTGCCGGTCGTGCCGTCGTAGGAGCATCAGCCCTTGACCGCCCCTGCGGTGAGCCCGAACGCGATCTTCCGCTGCACGAGGACGAAGAAGACGATCACCGGCAGCGAGCACAGGGTCGCGCCGGCCATCAGCGGCCCCCAGTCGGTTCCGCGCAGCGTCGTGAACGATGCGAGCCAGACCATCAGCGTCTGCTTCTCGGGCGTGTGCAGGAAGACGTACGCGATGATGAACTCGTTCCACGCCTGGATGAACGCGAAGATCGACGTCGCCACCAGGCCGGGCCCGAGCAGCGGGAGCAAGATCCGCACGAACGCGCCGAAACGCGTCGCGCCGTCGACCATCGCCGACTCCTCCAGCTCCTTCGGCACGCCGAGCAGGAACCCCCGCAGCGTCCAGACCGCGAACGGCAGCACGAACGTGAGGTACATGACGATCACGCCCGAGAGCTTGTCGACCTGATGGACACGCGACATCAGGATGTACAGCGGGATGATCAGCGCCGCGAGCGGGACCATCTGGACGCCGAGGATCACCACGATGAACGGCTTCCGTCCGTAGAAGCTGAACTTCGCCAGCGCCAGCGCCGCGAGGAACGCCAGCACGAGCGAGAGGACGACGACGACGGTGGTGACGATCAGGCTGTTCTTGACGGCGTTCCAGAAGAACTGCTGGTGGATCGCGTCGGTGAAGTTGGAGAGGACCGGATGGGTCGGGATCCACTGCGGCGTGTAGCTGAGGATGTCGTGCCCCGGCTTGAACGCCGTCGAGACCATCCAGTAGACGGGGAACACCATCACAGCGAGCACGACCAGGCCGAGCACGTTCCACCCGGCCTTGCGCAGGCGCTTGCGCGAGCGCGGCCGCGTCACGGCCGGCGCGACGGGCGTCGGCGCGATTTGCGTGACGGAGCTCAATTGACCTCTCCGGTGCGCAGCATCTGGCGCAGATAGATCAGCGTTGCCATGAACATGAACAGC
>MNJC01000035.1 GCA_001920085.1 Actinobacteria bacterium 13_1_20CM_4_69_9 | reverse complement strand
CGCTCGCGCGCCAGATCGTCGGCAACCTCCACGGGCGCAAGCCCGAGCCGCCGTGGGAGGGCGCCGAGCCGGAGCCGCCCGCGGCTGATCCGGCCGAAATGTATGGGCTCGTCCCGGAGGATTTCCGCCACCAGGCCGACGCGCGCGAGCTGATCGCGCGCATCGTCGACGGATCGCGCTTCGACGAGTTCAAGGCGCTCTACGGCGAGACGCTGGTCACGGGTTTCGCGCGCATCGAGGGCTATCCGGTCGGGATCCTCGCGAACAACGGCGTGCTCTTCGCCGAGTCGTCCCAGAAGGGCGCGCACTTCATCGAGCTCGCGTGCAAGCGGCGTGTCCCGCTCGTCTTCCTGCAGAACATCACGGGGTTCATGGTCGGGCAGGAGTACGAGGCCGGCGGGATCGCGCGCGACGGCGCGAAGCTCGTCATGGCCGTTGCCAACGCCGAGGTGCCGAAGTTCACGGTCATCGTCGGCGGCTCGTTCGGCGCGGGCAACTACGCGATGTGCGGACGTGCGTACGCGCCGAGGCAACTCTGGATGTGGCCGAACGGGCGCATCTCCGTGATGGGCGGCGAGCAGGCGGCGACCGTGCTCACGATGGTCGGGGACGCCGACCCCGACGAGATCCGGGCGAAGTACGAGCGGGAGGGCAGCCCCTACTACTCGACGGCGCGCCTCTGGGACGACGGCGTGATCGACCCCCTCGACACGCGCCGCGTGCTCGCGCTCGGGCTTGCGGCCGCGCTGAACGCGCCGATCCCGGAGACGACCTTCGGCGTCTTCCGGATGTGATGTGGCGCTTCGGGCGTAAGCACAAGCAGCGCCTGCGCGCGCTCGGCGAGTCCGAGGCGTATCACCATTCGTACGGCGACGCGCCGCGGGACGTGAAGGTCGTGAAGCTCGAGCCCCGGCGCCCGCGCTATCAGCAGGTGCTCGCGGACGGTGAGCGGATGCGCCAGGCTTTCCTGCAACGGCTCGACAAACGCGAGAAGGAGGGTTAGTGGGCTACTCGGTCGTGCACGTGGACGATCTGCCGCCCGAGGGGCCGGGCGGAGCCGTACGTTTCGTGCGGCGCCACCTCGGCGTCGGGGCTTTCGGGATCAACTGGTTCGAGATCCCGCCGAACGCCGAGGGCCGGGAGCACGACGAGCACGAGTCGCAGCAGGAAGAAGTGAACGTGATCATCGCGGGCTCCGGCATCTACCGGATCGAGGGCGAGGACGTCCCAGTGCGACGCGGCAGCGTGCTGCGCTTCGACCCGGAGACGACGCGCGTCCCGATCGGCGGGCCCGAAGGCTTGACGATGATCGCCGTGGGGGCACGCCGTGGAAGCTACGACCCAAGGGGGCCGTTCTAGACATGCACACGATCGAACTCTCGGACGAAGAGCTGCGGATGGTCTATGCGGCGCTGCATTCGTACCTCGACGACTTCGGACACAAGGAGGCGGACGTCCTGCGGCAGATCAAGGCACTGATTGCGAAGCTGCCGCAGTCCGCTTGAGCGTCGTCCGCATCCTGATCTGGAGCCTCGCCGACTCGAAGACGACGCTGGCTGAGCTGCGGGAGCAACTGCCGCTGCTCGACGACGGCGACCACTGGGTCGCGAACGATGCATCGGAGCGCTTTGGTCTCGTGTCGACGAGCGACGAGCTTCCCGACCTCGTGGGCATACGCGACCTGATCGGCAAGGAGCCGGAGATCGCCGAGGAGTACGACCTGCTCGAGTAGCTCCAGGGACATGTCCCTGCCCCCTCCGCGACTAACGCGTTGCGACCTGTGCAAGCCGGCGGCTCGAGACGCCGGCGAGCAGTGAGTCACCGTCCTTCCGCGTGCGCAGGAAGAACTGCACGTGGTACCCCCGCTCGAGCGGGAACGTCGCGCGCGGGAACGTCGTCAGCGTCGCGTAGCCGGACTGGTTCGTGATCTGCTCCGGCGGCGTCGACGTGACGAGCGGCGTCGAGCGCGCGAATACCATCGCGCCTCGCACCCAGAAACCGCGCGTTTTCGGAGACGTGCACGCGCACCGACAACGGCCCGCGCCGTGACGTGACCACGCCGGGCGTGAAGTGCACGCCGTCGATCACCAGCCGCGCCGGCAGGACGACGCTGGTCGCCGGGATCGAGATCTTGCCGTTGGGAAGCCGGATCTGTCCTTCCGGCCCCGCGGGCGTCGTCGTCGTCGCGTTGGTCGTCGTCGTCGGCGTCGACGTCGACGTGGACGTCGAGTCGGTGCTGCTCGTGGTGTCCGCAAGCACGCTCAGCGGACCTGCGAAACCGGCGCTCGCGAAGTAGCCGAGCGCGGCCAGCAGCGCGAGCCCGCACGCAGCAGCCAGCGTTCTGAAGAGACGATGCTTCACAAAGAACCCCCTGTCGGTCGTGTCCCGTTCCCTCCTGCCGGTCCGAGACCGACCGAACGGCCGTTGCGGCCGGTTTTACAAAAGCCTTAAAGCACGACTTGCTCGGGAAACACGGCGCCGTCGGCGAAACGCTCCAGCCGGTACGGCGCGAGGTCTACCGGCGGCTCGAGCCCGAGCAGCTCGTGCGCGACCGCATCTCCGACCGCGGGCGACTGCATGAACCCGTGTCCGGAGAAGCCGCACGCAACGTAGACGCCGTCGGCTGCAGGCCCGATCACGGGATGTGCATCGGGTGTCATGTCGTACAGGCCGGCCCACGCGCGCACGACGGCCGCGTCGGCAGCCGGCGGAAACCTGTGCGCCAGGCGCGCCCGCCAGTCGGTGACGAGCCTGCCGTCCACGACCTCCTCGTGCGTCCAGCGTGGCCGCGGTTCCGTCATCGCGAGCCTGAGCGTGTCGCCGCGGCGGCGGAAGTGGAACGTCGTCTCGTCCTCGATCGTCATCGGAAGGTCGTGCGGAAGCTCGTCGAGCGGGCCCACGTCCACCAGCTGTCGACAGAGCGGCCTGATCGGCAGTCCCGGCACGAGCTCCGCCGAAGTGGCGCCACACGCGACGACGAGCACGTCGTGTCGCACGTCGAGAGCGTTCGTGTGCTCCTGCACGTCGACGCCGAGCCCGGCGGCGCGGCGGACGAGCTCCGTCGTCACCGCCGCCGGCTCGGCGACGCCGTCCTCCCAACAGGCCACGGCGCCGACGACGTCTTCGGTGCGCAGCCCGCGGACGCTCGCCGGATCGACCTCGTCGACGGGGACGCCGAGCCCCCGCTGCATCTCCGCCCGCGCGCGCAGTCTCGCCCAGCCGTCCTCGCTCGTCGCAAGGAACATGTAGCCGACCGCATCGAACAGTGGTGAGCCGAGCTCGCGGAACAGCTTCGCGCTCTCTCGGGCCAGCCGCACTTCCGCCTCGGTCGAGAACTGCTGGCGAAACCCGCCCATCGCCTTCCCGGTCGCGCCGGATGCAACCGTGTCGCGCTCGGCGAGCACGACGTCGTCCGCGCCCAGCAACGCGAGGTGGTACGCGATCGAGGCGCCTACGGCGCCGGCACCGGCGATGACGATTCGAGCCATGTCTCGAGTTCCGCCTGCTCCGCCTCGGTGAGCAGCCGCAGAGGCCGCCGCACGTCCGGCCCGACCGGCACGCCGCGACGTGCGACGACGAGCTTCGCCGCCGCCTGCAGCGGAAAGCGCTCGATTGCGACGCGCACAGGGCCCAGGTCTGCCGTCGCCGGGTCCTTCACGGCGTTTGCAATCAGCTCCGGGAACGCCGACCCGAGCGCCGAAACCGCCCCGGCCGCGCCGGCGGCCAGCCCCTGCGGGATCAGCGCCTCCGGCCCGACGAAGATGTCGAGGCCCTCGAGCAGGTAGGGGGCGAAGCGCTCCCACGGGGTGTCGGACACCTTCAGCCCACGGAAGTTCGGCGCGGCATCGCGCAGCTGCGCCAGCACCGACACCGGCACGGCATAGCCGCTGCGCGCGGCGAACTCGTAGACGTAGAACGGCGTCGGCGCGGCGGCCCGCGCCGCTGCGGCCAGGTGCGCCAGCAGTGCCGCATCGTCGAGGGGGAAGTACGGGGGCGCCATCACCGCGACCGCGTCTGCCCCGGCGTCCGCGGCGTGCGCCGAGAGCTCGACCGTGTCCCACGTCGACTGCGCCCCGCAGTGCACGGCGACCTGCAGCCGGGCATCGGCCGCCTCGACGAAGAGCTGCGCTGCGCGGCGACGCTGCTCGACGGGGAGCAGGAACCCCTCCCCTGTCGTCCCGAGCGCGAGCAGGCCGTCCACCCCGCCCGCGGCGAGGAAGTCGACGTACGGCGGGATCGCCGCCTCGTCGAGCGCCTCGCCCGCATCCTTCAGCGGCGTCAACGCCGCGGCCAGTGCGCCTCTCAACACGCCTCAACTCTAAGCTGGAACCCGATGGGCGGGCTGCGGGTCGAACGGGACGGCGACGTGCTGCGCGTGACGCTCGCGCGGCCGGAGCGACGCAATGCCTTCGACGCGCAGCTGATCGCAGACCTCACCGAGGCGTTCGCGGACGTTGGAGACGTGCGCGCCGTGGTCCTCGCCGGAGAGGGCGAGACGTTCTGCGCCGGCGCGGACATCGACTGGCAGCGCTCCGCGATCGACCTGTCGTACGAGGACAACGTCGAAGACGCCCTCAAGCTGTACCGCATGTGCGAGACGATCGATCGCTGTCCCGCCCCCGTCGTCGCCCGCATCCAGGGGTTCGCGCTCGGCGGCGGCTCCGGGCTGGCCGCGTGCGCGGACATCGCCGTCGCGGCGAGCGACGCGACGTTCGGGTTCACGGAGGTGAAGCTCGGGATCGTCCCCGCGGTCATCTCGCCGTTCGTGCTTCCCAAGATCGGCCAGCACGCGCGCCGCTATTTCCTGACCGGCGAGCGCTTCGACGCCCGGACGGCCTTGCGCATCGGCCTCGTGCACGACGTGACGGACGAGCTCGACGCGACCACTCAGGCGATCGTCGAGCAGCTGTTGAGCTCGGGCCCCAAGGCCGTGCGGGAGGCGAAGCAGCTCATCCGCGAGCGACCGGGTGGACAGGAGACGGCTGAGCTCGCCGCGCGCCTGCGGGCGAGCGAGGAAGGCCAGGTGCGTCTCCGCGCCTTCCTCGAACGCCGCAGGTAACAGCTACGGGAGCGTGATTGTTCCCGTGGTCTTGCCGATCGCGATGCAACCGTGGAGCGCGACTCTCCCACTCCCACTTCCGGATGCCCCGGCAAGCGCTCCGGTGCCCCCCAGGATCGTCTCGTTGATGTCGAGGAACTGCGGGTTGCCCGGCTGACCGGGGAAGCAGTTGCGCCCGTGGTCGCCCGAGTTGCCCGGCGAGGTGAACGCGAAGCCGCTCGGCTGATCCTCGATGCGGATGACGAGCGTACTCCCGTCTCCGAACGTCACCGTCCGCAGATGGCACCCGAAGCCGCAGGCGTTGAAGACCACGACCTGATTGTCGGATCGCCCGACATGGCTGATGCTCGCCGAGCCGCAGGACGTTCCCGGAGCGCAGTCGCCGAAGGGCTCGACGTACGTCGCCTCGTAGGAGAACGTCGTCGTTGCCGCTGCGGACGACGCGACGAAGCACGCCGCCACGGTGCAGGCCGCCAACGCGAAGAACAGTCTGTTCATGCTGATCACCTCCTCTCGTCCCAGACGACAGGAGCCTGCGACCCCACGTCCCATCGGGCAATCCCAGAAATCTGGGGTCTCCATTTCGGCCCGGGCGGTCTATCGTGGAGCGATGGCGAGCGAGCGCGAGCTATCTCGCTGCCGCGACCGGCTCGAAGGCCTGAGCGGCGCGAGCCTGGATTGCGAGTCCTTCCGGCGCGAGGTGATCGCCTGTCTGCGCCGAACCATCGGCTTCGATCGCTGGTGCTGGCCCCTCGCGGATCCCGACACGCTCGTCACGAGCAGCGGCCTCGCAGAGCACAACTACGGCCCCAACGTCCCGCGGTCGCTCGAGCTCGAGTACTCGAGCGACGCGTTTGCCGCCAAGCCGCTGCTTGCGCTCCGTTCGCGCACCGCGGCGAGCATCCGTAGCGAAACGGGCGGTGACGCCGCACGCTCGGCCCGCTGGGACGAAGTGTTGCGGCCGGCCGGTATCGGAGACGTCGCGATCGTCGCGTGCCGCGACGACCAAGGCTGCTGGGGCTGGATCGAGCTCTACCGGGATAGCAAGGACGCGTCCTTCGAGAAGGGCGAGCTCGACCTGCTGGACTCGGTCGCGCCGGCAGTCGGCTCGGCGCTTCGGCGCAACGCGATGCAGCCGGGGCAGAGCGACGTCCCGAAGCCGGGCCCGCCCGGCACGCTCGTTCTCGACCGCGACCTGCGGCCGGTGAGCTGGACGACGGGCGCACGCGCGTGGATCGATTCGCTTCCCTCGGCGCAGCTGTTCGCGAACTGGGGCATGCTGCCGTCAGTCGTCTATCCGACCGCGGTGCTCGCGCGAGAGGGCAAGACCGATGCAGCGCGTGCGCTGGTCCAGGCCAACGACGGACGCTGGGTGACGATCGAGGCGGCTCCACTGGAAGGCAGACGTGACGGCGAGGTCGTCGTCAATCTGCGTTCCGCCACGCCGACCGAGACGTTCGAGTTGCTCTGCCGCGTCTACGCGCTCTCGACGCGCGAACGCGAGATCGTGTCGTTGCTCGTTGCCGGGCTCGACACCCGGGCGATCAGCGAGGCCCTGTTCATCTCCGCACACACGGTGCAAGACCACCTGAAGTCCGTCTTCGGGAAGATCGGCATTCACAGCCGGCGAGAGCTGCTCGCCACTCTCTCGGCGGCGTCCGACTAATTCCGGCCGATAGCGTGCGCGGCCATGCGACGCCTGCTCGTTCTCGTCGGCGCGATCGTCCTCGTCGACACGATGTTCTTCACGGCGCTCACGCCGTTGCTGCCGCACTACGTCGACGAGCTCGACCTCGGGAAGGGCGGCGCCGGCGTCCTGCAGGCGATGTATCCGCTCGGCGCGCTGGTGGCCGCGATTCCGGGCGGAATGGCGGCAGCGCGGTTCGGCGTAAAGCCGACGGTCCTGATCGGATTGACGCTCCTGGCCGTGACGACGACTGCCTTCGGACTGGCGAATTCGGTTTGGGCGCTCGACCTGGCGCGTTTCCTGCAAGGCGTGTCGAGCGCCTTCTCGTGGACGGGCTCGCTCGCCTGGCTCGTCGCGGGATCGGCGCCGGGACGGCGCGGCCAGCTGATCGGCTCGGCTTTCGGAGCCGCGATCGCCGGTGCTCTCTTCGGGCCGGTACTCGGCGCGATCGCCTCGTACACGGGCACCGGGCCGGCTTTCGGGGCCGTCGCCGTGCTCGCGCTCGTGCTGGCGGCGGCCGCCTGGCGCACACCGGCGGCGAGGCCCGAGGAGCCGCAGCCGGTGCGGATGCTGTTCCGCTCGCTCGGCGTGCGGCGCATCCAGATCCCGATGTGGCTCTGCCTCCTCCCCGCCCTCCTGTTCGGGAACCTCTCGGTGCTGGCACCGCTGCGCCTTTCCGATCTCGGCTGGGGCGCGGCCGCCGTCGGCGCGACCTACCTCGTCATGGCGGGATTCGAGGCGGCCTGGGCGCCGATCCTCGGGCGCGCGTCCGACCACTTCGGCCGGCTGCGGCCGCTACGCGCCGCGCTCCTCGCGTCGACGGTCGTCACCTTGCTGCTTCCGTGGCCGCAAAGCGCGTGGCTGCTTGCGCTCGTGATCGTGTCGGCAGGCTTCGCGTTCGGCAGCTTCTGGACGCCGGCGATGTCGATGATCACCGACGAGGCCGAGACTGTCGGGCTCGACTACGGCTACGCGTTCGCGCTCGTCAACATCGCGTGGGCCCCCGGCCAGGCCGGCGGTGCGGCGATCGGCGGCGCCGTCGCGTCCGCGACGAGCGACAAGGTCGTCTACCTCGGCCTCTCATGCCTCTGCTTCCTGACATTGCTTGCGATCTCGAGCTACAGCGAGACGGCGGCGCCGCTCGCAGCCGAGCCGTAGAGCGCCTCGATCGCCCGCACCTGGCCGAGCGCGTCGGCGCGACCGAGCAGCGGCTCCGCCTCGTCGCGCACCGCTGCGCTGAAGTTCTCGACCTGGAGGTAGTAGCGGTCGACGTCCGCGACGTCGATCCGCTCGCCGTTGACCTCGACGTGCGGGTCGCGGCAGCGAATGGGGTCCCTGACCACGAGCGTCCCGTCGGAGCCGATCGCCTCGAGACCGCTCGCCTCGGGCAGGTCGAAGCCACACTGGAACTCACCGAAGCAGCGTGCGGAGAACTGCAGGAGCGCCGTGAAGCCCATGTCCACTCCGGCACCACCCGTGCGCTCGCGCCCGAACACGAGCTCGGGCTCCCCGGCGAGCAGCCGCTGCATGCTGATGCAGTAACAGCCGAGGTCCATCAGCGCCCCGCCGTCCAGCTCGGGGAACAGGCGCACGTCCGTCGCGTCCTCGAGCGTCCACGAGAAGCGTGAGCGCAGCTGTCGGAGCTCGCCGATCGCGCCGTCGCGGACGAGCTCCGCGGCCTTCTGCGTCTGCGGGTGATGGCGGTACATGAATGCTTCCATCAGCAGGCGCCCTTCGCGCTCCGCGGTGTCGAACGCGCGCTCGACCGCCTTCACGCGGCGATCCATCGGCTTCTCGCAGAGCACGTGCTTGCCCGCTTCGAGCGCGCGCACCGACCACTCCACGTGCATGGAGTTCGGCAGCGAGTTGTAGACGACGTCGACGTCGTCGGCCGCGAGGAGCGCCTCGTAGCTCCCGTACGCGCGCTC
>MNJC01000125.1 GCA_001920085.1 Actinobacteria bacterium 13_1_20CM_4_69_9 | reverse complement strand
CGCTCGGTGGCTCTTGATCGCAGCCGCGAGTGCATGACCGACGCTCTCGATTTCGAACTTGTCAGCGTCGGCAAAGAACGTGTCCCCGAGCGCCGGCGGCATTTCCGCCTCGCGAAATCGCACCGGCAGAACCTTCACGCGGCTCTCCTTGATTCCCTGCGTCATCGCCAGCGCAAGCTCTTTTCGACACCAATCCGACTCCACCGAGTCAGGCGACACGACCGCAATCAAGAAGTCGTCCGTAGCGATCACGTCGGCCAGCCGAGCGATAAGCGAATCGCCAACGCGAAGCGCGATCTGATCGAACTCGACGTCCAGCTCCTCGGCTGCTAGACGATCTGCGAGAGCCAGCACGAATTCTTGGTCCTCGTGCGCGTAGCTAATGAAGGCGGTGGCCACGTCCTCGTCCGGATCGCCCTAGTTCGGCGAGGGCGGCGAGGCGCGTTCGAACTCAATCTCAGCGATATGGAGGAGGCCTTGCCATGCTGGCTCACCGCGCAGACAATCCTCGAGCGCCCGTTTCGCGTCCTGTTCGCAGAGGTAGACGTCGATCGCTTCGGTGTCGCCGGCCTCGACTAGAGCGTAGAGGCGCACCATGGGAGCCTGACCCTTTACGAGCGTTGCCATTCTGTTGCCACGCTGGGCGGAGCGTTACTGCGCCGCAGCGCCATGGCAAAGAAAAACCCGCTGTTTCCAGCGGGCTTGTGAGGAGCGGATGATGGGACTCGAACCCACGACCTTCTGCATGGCAAGCAGACGCTCTAGCCAACTGAGCTACATCCGCGCGGCCGCCAGTGTACCTCAGGCCTGAGCGTCCAGAGCCTCGTTGACGAGCCGATCGGCCAGCTCGTTGTGGGCCCGGCGGACGGCCGTGTAGCGCACCCTCGCGAAGCGCCGCTCGAGATCGTTCGCCTCCTCCCACAGCAGGCGCAGGGCGTCGTTCTTGACCTTGTACTCGCCGCGCATCTGCTTCACGAGCAGCTCGGAATCGGAGACGACCTCGAGCTCGCGCACTCCGAGCTCCGCGGCTTTCGCCATGCCGGCAACGAGGCCGCTGTACTCCGCAACGTTGTTCGTCGCGTGCCCGATCGCCTCGCCGTGCGCGGCGAGCACATGACCGTCCTCGGCCTCCAGCACGTAGCCGTACGCCGCAGGCCCGGGATTGCCACGCGCGCCGCCGTCCGTCGACAGTCGCGCCTTCACGCGAGGTACCGCTCCACTTCGCGCGTGGAACGAAGCCTCACGTGCGGATAGCCCGCAAGCAGCTGCTCGCGCGAGCGGCGGAAGCGTCGGTGAGCTCGCAACGAGTACAGCAAGATCGAATCGCGGCTGAGGAACGCGCTGCGGAAGCTCTCGCGGTTCGTTCCCCAGATGACCTCCCGGGTGCGCACGCGGCGCAGCGTGCGCCGCAAGACGCGCGGGAACGTCGTCCACAACGGCAAGTCGAGCCACACGACCTGATCGGCCTGACCGAGCACGAGCGACCCCAGCCGCGTCGAGTAGTTCCCGTCGACGACCCAACCCTCGTCACCGAGCGCGGCCTCGACTTTCGGACGCAGCTCCTCGGGCGATGACATGACCCAGGCTGGCTGCCAGAAGAGCGCGTCGAGCTCGATGTGTCGCACCCCGAGCTTTTGTGCGAGCGAGCGGGCGAACGTGGTCTTGCCCGACCCCGTCGTCCCGATCACCGCGACCTTCAGCTGGCGGTGTCGATCTGCGCCTTCTGCAGCTTGCCGCTGTAGTCGACGTAGATGGACTTCCACTCGGTGAAGACGTCGAGAGCAGCCTGGCCGGCTTCACGGTGGCCGTTGCCGGTGTCCTTCGTACCGCCGAACGGCAAATGCACTTCGGCGCCGATCGTGCCGGCGTTGATGTAGGTGATCCCCGCCTCGAGGTCTCGCATCGCGCGGAACGCCTTGTTGACGTCGCGCGTGAAGATCGATGACGACAGGCCGTAATTGATCCCGTTGGAGACGCGGATCGCTTCGTCGACGTCCTTCACGCGGATCAGCGCCGTCGTCGGCCCGAAGATCTCCTCCTGCGCGACGCGCATCTGCGGATCGACGTCGCCGAAGATCGTCGGCCGGTAGAAGAAGCCCTTGTCGAGGCCGTCGTCGGTCGCCACTTCGCCGCCCGTCAGCAGCTTCGCGCCCTCGCCCTTGCCGATCTCCGTGTAGGAGTGGATCTTCTCGAGCGCGCGCTTGTTGATCACCGGCCCGACGTCCGTGTCGTCCTCCCACCCTGGGCCCAGCCGCATCTTCTCCGCAACCGCGACGAGCTTCGACTGCAATTGCTCGTACACGCCGTCCTGCACGATCACGCGCGACGCCGCCGTGCAGCGCTGGCCCGACGTTCCGAACGCCGACCAGACGATCCCCTCGACGGCGAGCTCGAGATCCGCGTCGTCGAGGACGATGATCGCGTTCTTCCCGCCGAGCTCGAGGTGCACGTGCTTGAGCCCGTCCGCAGCGTTGCGCATCACTTCGACGCCCGTCTCGCGCGAGCCCGTCAGCGTGATCACGCGCACGTCGGGATGCTTGACGAGGCGGTCGCCGACTGCACCGCCCCCGCCGTGCACGATGTTGAGAACGCCCGCGGGCAGCCCGGCGTCCGCGAACAACTCGACGAAGCGCTCGCCCAGCGCGGGCGTGTCCGTTGCCGGCTTGAACACGACGGTGTTCCCGCACACGAGCGCCGGCGCGATCTTCCACGACGGGATTGCGATCGGGAAGTTCCACGGCGTGATCGCGCCGACCACGCCGATCGGCTGGCGCACGCTCATGTTGAACTTGTCGCGCAGCTCCGACGGCGTCGTCTGCCCGAACATGCGCCGTCCCTCGCCGGCCATGTAGAGGCTCATGTCGATCGCCTCCTGCACGTCGCCGCCGGCCTCGGCCTTCACCTTCCCCATCTCATGCGACATGAGGTCGGTGAGGTCGTCCTTCTCCTCGGTCAGGAGGTTCGCGAACCGGTAGAGGATCTCCCCGCGCTGCGGCGCCGGGACGAGGCGCCACTCCTCGACCGCCGCCTTCGCGGCCGCGACCGCGCGGTCGACGTCCTCGGCAGTCGACTTCGGGAAGATGCCGATCGACTCGCCGGTCGCAGGGCTCGTGCTCTCGAACGTCTCGCCGGACGCCGAGTCGACCCACTCGCCCCCGATGTAGTTCTGGAAAGTCTTCGTCCCCGTCAGTGCCACGGAGGACGAGTCTAGTTGAGCCATATCGAAGCAGCACTTCGGAGCGCGCGCTACCTACGTCGTGCGTCAGACGGCCGCGCGGGCAAAGCCCGCACGGCCTCTCTGCGGCGCCGCCGAGTCGGCGCCTTAGTCCGCTGGGGCGTCGGTCTCGGGGAAGGTGCCGGGCACTCGCGGGCGCCGCCGGTCGCGGATCGTGCGCTGCTCGCGGGCTCCGTCTCCCCCGGCGCCCTTGCGATTTCGGCGGTCAGGGCCCTCGCGCCGGTCGATGATCACCGTCACGTTCAGGTTGTCCTTGTAGTAGTCGACCATCTTGTCGAACAGCTCGTCGGCGAGCTCCGGCGGGATCACGCAATAGATCACGGTCTGATTGTAAGAGGGCGCGCCGCGTGCGCCAGCCGCTAGAGACGCTCGATGTCCGGGACGAGCCGCCCATCGCCCTCGATCTTCGCGTTCCAGCGCTTGTACGTCGCGTCGAGCTCGGTGAGCTCGTGGCCGCGCTCGGCCAGGCGGACCGGCTGCGCAGCGTCAGGCGTGACGCGGTACTGGTACCAGGAGATGTCCCACGCAACCGTGACGATCAGCTCGCCGCTGACGCCCGAGAGCGGCATGATGCTCGCGCGGGGCTGGCCGAGGCTCTTTGCGATACCGCCGACGGTTCGGCGGTAGTCGCTCGCGTTGAAGATGTCGGCGGCCTCGACCAACTGCTGCTCGCGGACCGAAAGGCGCCGGAGAATCGGCTCGGCTACGACCGGCTCGTCGGGCGGCTGGCGGCGCGTATCGAACAGCGACGCGAACCCACGCCGTCTGCGCCGGCGCTGGTTGGGGACAGTGGGCGTCGTCGGGCTGCCTTCCTTGACCCAGCCGTGCTCGAGCGCGATCTCCGCGCAGAGCGGACAGACGTCGACGAAGTCGTCGCTGTTCGGCGCGAAGCGGACCGCGCGCTCCCCGGTGAGGAGCGTGCGCTCGCACACGGCGCAAACATGCTTGACGGGCTGACGCGCCAGCTGTCGTGGCATAACGCGGACCCTAGCCCACGTGGCGCGCTCTGCAGTTGCTAGGGTCAATCTCATGTGTGTTTTACATATAGGTGCAGCGTGAGGCCGCGCGGCGGCCGCGGTGCGCGCTGCCGCCGCATGGTGCGGCCCGGCCACTGGGGCGTCCGCGCGCGTGTCGAGCGCTTCAGCGAGCCGGCCCTTCTGCTGCTCCTCCGCGAGCGGCCGGCGCACGGCTACGAGCTCCTCGAGGCGCTGCCTCCGCTGACTGGAGAGGCCCGCGTCGACATGGGCAACCTCTACCGCGTCCTGCGCGCACTCGAGGAGGACGGTCTCGTCACGTCCCGCTGGGAGGCCGGCGAGCCGGGGCCCGCGAAGCGCACCTACGAGCTGACGACCGCCGGCCGGCGGCTGCTCGACGAGTGGGCGGCCGCGCTCCGACGGTCGCGCGACCACATCGACACGTTTCTCGATCGCTTCGAAGGGAGGTGACCATGCACCACGGACGCAGACGATTCCATCGCGGCCTCGGCCGCCGGTGGTACGACCGGGAGAACGTCCTCGAGCGGCTGGAGAGCTATCAGCGTGACCTCGAGCAGGAGCTCGCGGACGTCTCCGACCTGATCACACGGCTCCGCGCCGGCGAGCAGCCGGGCGGAACGCCGGAGCCTCAGAGCATCTGATCGCCCATGTACGACATGTCCCGGGACTGTCCCGGGACATGTCTGCGGGCGCCTAATCGTCGAACGTGATCGCGGCGCCTGAGATGTTGTCGACGATGTCGCGGAACACGACCGTTTCGCTTTCAGAGCGGAAGCGCTCGCGCAGCTCGACGATGTCTTCGTCCCCGTAGTACTCGTCCGGCAGCCGACGGAGTGCGTCGTCCACGTCGAGATGGCCGCCGACGGCACCGAGGGCAAGCTGCAACACGAGCCGCCGCAGGTCATCCGTCTCGGCAACGACCACGCGCTGCAGCCGCGGGCGCGACTCTTCGCCGTCCTCGGGAAACTGTGCGGAGAGCTGTGCGAGGGCGACCTGGACGCTCGGGTCGTCTTCCTCATCGAGATACCGGAGGAAGTCTGCGAGCCGGGCGCGCACCGCCGCGCGCGCGTCGCGCACCCACTCGAGCTCGCGCGCGAGCTCGTCCCTGTCGATGGCGCCGTCGATGAGGCCCTGATGGACATCGAGGTAGGACGTCCCGTCGGCGATCCAGGCAAGCAACAGGACCAGCCAGATGCGGTCGTCACGACCTACGACGTCCCCGAGGGCCGCGTCGGCGAGGAACGGCACCGCCGGAGCCGTCGCCGAGTCGACGGACCAGAGATCGCGAAGCGCATAGGCGACGTCCTCGCTCGTCCCGTAGGGACCGCGAAGCTTGCTCCAGTCGATCTCGTCAGGTCGTCGCCGCAGCACCGTGCAGCAGGTCCAGCACCCCGCCGGCCTGCTCGCCGCCCGCTTCCGCGTGCGCGCGCAGCGAGATCCCGTGCGGACCGCGCGCCTCCCGCAATTCCGGCTGCGCGTCGAGCATGGCGCGCACGACGTCGACCTCGCCGAGCATCGCAGCGGCGAAGACGTCCTTGCGTGCGCCGTGCTCGAGCAGGTACTCCGCGATGTCGCGGCGACCGACGTGCGAGGCGGCGCCGAGGCCGGTCTCCCAGTCCCCTCCGCCCCAGTCCCACGCGGCGTTCACGACCGCCGGCTCCCGCTCGACCGTCTGCCGGACGAAGTCGAGATCGCCGTGCGCCTTCAAGACGAACTCGCCGACGAGCTCCTTGTCGATCGGCGCCGGCTTCTCGTCGCTCACGCCTTGACCTCTTCCTTCTCCTTCTTCGTCTCCTCGATCACCTTTTGCGCGATGTGGGACGGCACCTCCTCGTAGCGCAAGAAGTGCATGTGGTAGTCGCCCCGCCCGCCGGTCATCGAGGTCAACGCCTGCGAGTACGTGAGGATCTCGGCCATCGGCACCTCGGCCTTGATGGTCGTCATGCCGCCGCGCGGCTCCATCCCCTGCAGTCGCCCGCGGCGCGAGTTCAGGTCGCCGTTCACTGCGCCCACGGACTCGTCGGGAGTCGTCACCTCGAGCTCCATGATCGGCTCGAGCAATACCGGGCCCGCCTGCTCGTAGGCGGACTTGAAGGCCATCGAGCCGGCGATCTTGAACGCCATCTCCGACGAGTCGACCGTGTGGTACGAGCCGTCGACGAGCACGACCCGCACGCCCTGGACCGGTGCGCCCGCGAGCTCGCCGTGCTGCATCGCCTCCTGGATGCCCTTGTCGACCGCCGGACGGAAGCTCTGCGGGATCACGCCGCCGACGATCTTGTCCACGAACTCGTATCCCTGGTGGCTGTCGAGCGGCTCGAGCCGGATCACACAGTCTCCGAACTGGCCGCGCCCACCGGTCTGCTTCTTGTACCGCCCTTGCGCGCGCGCCTCCTTGCGGATGGTCTCGAGATACGGAACGCGCGGCTGGTGCAGGTCGACCTCCACGTTGAAACGGTTCTTCAGCCGCTCCACCGCGACCTCGACGTGCATCTGGGAGAGACCGCTCAGCAGCTGCTCGCCCGTCTGCGGGTCGCGGCGCATCTGGATCGTCGGGTCCTCCTCGCCGAGGCGCCGGAGGCCGGCCGCCATCTTCTCCTCGTCGCCCTTGGACTTCGGCGTGACCGCGAAGCTCATCACCGGCTCCGGAAAGCCGATCTGCGGCAGCTCGACCTCGCGCTCGGCGTCGAGCAGCAGGTCACCGGTCTGCGTCTCCTTCAGCTTCGCGACGGCGCCGATGTCGCCCTCGCCGAGCTCGGATACCTGGGAGTGCTCCTTGCCTTGGAGGTCGAGTAGCTGGCCGACCCGCTCCTTCGAGTGTGCTCGGGCGTTCACGACGCTCGCATCTGCCTTCAGCGTCCCGTTGAGGACGCGGAAGACGTTGATGCGGCCGGCGAACGGATCCGCGATCGTCTTGAAGATGAACGCCGCAGTGCCGTCGCCGTCGACGGCGATCGGCGCGCCTTTGCGCGCAGGCGACGGCACACCCTCGACGAGCAGGTCGAGCAGCGCCATCGTCCCCAGGTTCTTCGACGCGACGCCGCATGCAACCGGGAACACCTCGCCGCGCGTGACTGCGTCCTTGAGCGCCTTCGCGACTTCCTCGGCGCCGAGCTCCTGGCCGTCGAGGTAGCGCTCCATCAACCCCTCGTCCGTCTCAACGACCGCGTCGAGAAGCTTCTCCCGGTACTCGTCGACCTGTGCCTGCATGTCGCCGGGGATCTCGGTCGCGCCGGTCTCGCGCTGACCGCCGGGATCCATGTAGGCCTGCATGTGGAGCAGGTCGACGATGCCCGTCAGCTCGTGCTCCGCACCGATCGGGATGTGCACCGCGACGCACTTGTCGGAGAGTTGCTCACGCATCGCGTCGAGCACGCGGAAGAAGTCGGCGCGCTCGCGGTCGAGCATGTTCACGTAGACGACGCGCGAGAGATCGGCTTCCTCCGCACGCGCCCAGTGGCGCGACGTCTGCACCTCGACGCCCATCACAGCGCTGAGGCAGAAGAGCGCGCCCTCGACCACACGCAGCGCTGCGATCGCGTCGCCCTGGAAGCCGGCGTCGCCCGGCGTGTCGATCAAGTTGATCTTGCGTCCCTGCCACTCGACGTGACAGACCGACGCCGAGAGCGACATCTGCCGCCGCTGCTCGTCCTCGTCCCAGTCGCTGACCGTGGAGCCCGACTCGACCGTGCCGAGCCTGTTCGTCGCGCCTGCCTGAAACAGCAGCCCCTCGACGAGCGAGGTCTTTCCCGTCCCGCGGTGTCCGACGACGGCGACGTTGCGGATCTTGCCCGGCTCGACTGCCACTAGCCCCTCCTGAGGACGCGGTTTCCGGGCGGAATCGTATCGCTCAGGTTTCGAGCGAGGCCCGCGTGGTGGAACCCGAGAGGCGCGCCTTGAGGCGCAGGACCGCCTTCGTGTGCAGCTGGGAGACGCGCGACTCGGTCACTCCGAGAACCTCGCCGATCTCGCGCAGGGTGAGCTCCTCGTAGTAGTAGAGGGTCACGACGAGCTTCTCGCGCTCGGGCAGCCGGGCGATCGCCTCACCGATCGCCTCCTTCATCTCGGTCTGCGACAGGGATCCCTGAGGGTCGGGCGCCTCGGTGTCCTCGATCGTGTCGATCAGGGCAACCTGGTCGCCGCCGCCGCTGCTCACCGTCCAGAGCTCGTCCAGCGCCGCGATCGAAGAGCGGGAGATGTCCGTCAGGGACTCCTCGAGCTCGTCCTGCGAGATGCCCAGCTTCTCGGAGATCTCCTCGTCGGTCGGAGCGCGGTGCAGTTTGCGCTCGAGCTCCGCGATCGTCCGCTCGTCTCGAACTTGACGTCGCGCTCGGGGTCGTAGCGCTCGATCGCGCCGATCAGGCCGAGCAGCCCGTACGAGACGAGGTCGCCCTCGTCAACGTGCGCGGGGAGCCCCGACCCGAGGCGTCCGGCCACGTACTTCACCAGCGGCGCGTAGGTGAGGATCAACCTGTCGCGGATTGCCTTGTCGCCCTTGTTGACGCGGAACTGCCGCCACAGGGTCTGGGTGTCCTCGGCGTCGGCCACGCGCAGAGGATACGGGTTGTTCCGGCCCTACCCAGGCCCCGCCGTTGTTGGTCAACCGGCTCTTGCGGACGGGATGTGCGTTAGACGGCCGCCCGGGCGAAGCCCGCGCGGCCTCTCTGCGGCGCCGCCGAGTCGGCGCCTACCTCAGGGCTCGGTAGGCCATCGAGGCGAGCCAGACGGCGAGCGCGACCGCGGCGAGCGCGATCACCCAGCCGGCGCCGGCGTTCCGGGCCCCGTACGCCGCCGCGAACGCGATCCCGGCGAAGCCGACCGCGAGCAGCGCGAACAGCGCGCCGAGCGCACGTCGCTGCTTCACGGGTGGCGGAAGGTGGAAAACCCCACGGCTACAATCCTCGCAACCCTAGGGGCGTAGCTCAGTTGGTAGAGCGGCGGTCTCCAAAACCGTAGGCCGGGGGTTCGAGTCCCTCCGCCCCTGCTACCGATGTGCCGCGCAAAGAGCGTCGGCGCGATCCCGCGACAGGGTCGTCGGCCGCCCCTTGTAAGTGTTCGCTCGGAGGAGGAGACTCGTCGTAGTAGGACAGGTGTTCAAGCCCCGGTGGAGGCCGCTGGATTCTTGCCCTCCTGCTGGGCGGGACTCCCCACGTGACCTCCCCAACGTGATGCCGCGCCGCAAACCTCTGGCGCCCCGGAGTCCCGCCCACATTGCAAAGCGAGTCATCGCGGCCGAGTCCGGGTGCCTCTGCTGCTGGCGTACGACCGCCAAGATCGAAGCCCGTGGAACAGGGGCCCGGAACGGCCCCGAGCGACGTCGATCTAGGGTCGCAGCCGGCGGTTATTCGTTGCCGGGCCACGGCTCGTCGCTCGCGCCCGCCATCTGGGCGTCCGTCGACGTCTCTCGCTCCGGCTCCTCGCCGATGTTCGCGCCCCTACCGGTCGCGACCGGCTCGCCGCCCTTGGCGGCAAGCTCGGCGTCGTGCGCGCCGGCGCCGAACCACTGCTTCAGTTTGTCGACGATGCCTGCGATGCGACGAGTATACGACCTGATCGGCCACTGACCGTCGCGACGAACGCCGATTCATTCGGAGCGGATGATGTGAGTGGTGAGCTCGCTCCTGATCGCCGACATGCACCCGCCGGATGACGAGATCGACGACGTCCTTCGCCGACTCGCTGCTCGCCGACATGCCCAGAGACGGGGCGGCGATGCGGGCGATGAATGTCTACCCGACGGCTAGCTCTTGACCAAGAGCACGAGAGTCTTCTGCGACCTCGCTCCGAGCGCGTCCCGGACCTCCAGCGTCACCCGGAACGAGCCGGACTGACGCGGATTTCCGGCAAGCGTCCCGCCTCGCCGTGAGAGCACGAGCCCCCGCGGGAGCTTCCCGCGAGCGACGCGCCACGTCAGAGGCTGAACGGGATAGTTCCCGGCCCCCTTGGGAGCGCCGCTGATCGTGCCGCTCGCCGCGTCGAGTGAGAGGCCGGCGGGCAACGTGCCGGAGGACACCGACCAGGTGTAGGTGCCGCTTCCGCCGGTGGCCGTGAACGCCTTCCGGAACGCGATCCCGACTTCTCCTGTCGCCTGTGGTCCCGAGCCGAACGGCGACTGCACGAGCACGGGCTGTCGCACGGAAAGCGTGTACGTCTCGCTGGCGGGCGGGGTGCCGTTCTGGAGATCAGCCCGGACGACGAACCGATAGCTGCCCACGGCCGTCGGTGTGCCGGCGAGGACCCCGTCGGCGGACAGCGTCACGCCGGGCGGAAGCGAGCCCTGCTCCAGCGACCACACTGCGTGCGCGTCAGAGCCCGATCCCGACGTGCTGACGAGCCGCTTCGACGTCAACGTCTCGGAGTACGGCTGGCCGACGATGCCGGGCTTGACCGCGGTGCTGACGATTGCGAACCCGGGGTCGATCGGAATGCTGAACTCGCGTTGGGACACATCGTCACGGGCGCACCACGGAGGCCCGCCTTCGGCGGCCGTTACGTCGTGATTCCAGAGCCAGAAACGCGTGAGGCCGGGGGACGTGGGAACGCCCGAGATGACGCCGCTCGGCGTCATCGAGAGGCCGTCCGGAAGCGAACTGTTGACGACCTCCAGCCTGTAGTAGGGGAAGCAGCCCGACTCCTCATCGACCGCGATCTCGACCTCGTACGGCTGGCCGACGTACCCCGTCGGACAACGCAACAGCGCCGGATCACCCGGCGTCTCTCGACACGGGCCGTTATCGCCCTCGAAGTCCGCAGCGGACGCTCCGGACACTGCC
>MNJC01000118.1 GCA_001920085.1 Actinobacteria bacterium 13_1_20CM_4_69_9 | reverse complement strand
GAACATCCGCTACGACCAGGGCTTCCAGCTCGGGTTGATCGCGTTCACCGCGGCGGTGCTCGGCGGCATCGGCAACCTGCCCGGCGCCGTGCTCGGCGCGATCCTCATCGGCTTGATCCAGCAGTTCAACGAGGGACTGTCGTGGCACGCGCCGAGCTCGCAGTGGACGCAATCGATCGTGTTCGCGATCCTGATCCTGATCCTCGTCTTCCGGCCCGAGGGGCTGCTCGGGGAAAGGACGCCCGAAGGTGGCTGAGCAGCTGCCCGAGTACCGGCGTCCGTGGTATCACCGCTGGGCCGGGCTCCTCGGCGAGCCGCGCCGGCGGTGGCGCTCGCTGGACGACAAGCAGCGCCGGCGGGCCAACGCCGTCCTGAAGGTCCTGCTCGTTCTCGTCGTCCTCTACATCTCGTGGCCGCTCGGCGTGCTCGTAGCCGTGCTGTTCGGGGCGAACTACCTCGACCCGTACATCCCCGAGCGGGCGGCCTGGTCACGGCGCGCGCTGATCCCGACGATCATCGGGGTGATCGCGATCACGTACCCGTTCTACAGCGGGAACCTCGGCACCATGAAGCTGTTCGGTGCGTATCCCGACGTGAACACGGCCGTGATCATGGGCGTGTACGTGATCATGGCGATCGGGCTGAACATCGTCGTCGGCTATGCCGGGCTGCTCGACCTCGGCTACGTCGCGTTCTACGCCATGGGCGCGTACACGTGCGCTTGGTTCGCGTCGGTGCAGTTCGCGAACCACAAGATCCACTTCGGCGCCACCGGCGTCGCATCGACGACGCCGGGCATCCACATCAACATCTGGCTGCTCGTTCTGATCGCGGGGATCATCACTGCGTTCATCGGCATCATGATCGGCCTCCCGACGCTTCGTCTGCGCGGCGACTACCTCGCGATCGTGACGCTCGGCTTCGGCGAGATCCTGCCGCAGGTCGCGAACAACGGGGACAGCCTCGGCGGCTTCAACGTGACCAACGGGCCGAACGGGATCACGCCGATCGACGCGCCGGGGATCTTCGGCACGAGCTTCCAGACCGGCTCCGGCACGTTCTTCACCGGCCCGCGGCTCTACTTCTGGTTCGTGCTGATCCTGGTGGCGATCACCGTGTTCTGCAGCCTGCGGCTGCGCGACTCGCGGCTGGGGCGTGCGTGGATCGCGATTCGCGAGGACGAAACGGCCGCGGCGGCGATGGGCGTCCCGCTGATGCGGACGAAGACCTGGGCGTACGCGACGGGCGCGTTCTTCGGCGGCGTCGCCGGCGCATACTTCGCGTCGTTCAAGAGCTCGACGTTCCCGAACGACTTCAACTTCAACATCTCCGCCTTCATCCTCTCGATGGTCATCCTCGGCGGCATGGGGAACGTCTGGGGCGTCATGTTCGGCGCCGCATTCCTCGCGTACCTGAACCAGGAAGGTCTCGCGAACATCGGCCACCAGCTGAACCAGACGTTCGGCACGCATCTCGAGGTGCCGCTGTACCAGTTCGGCATCTACGGCGCGATCATCGTGCTGGTGATGCTGATCCGGCCCGAGGGGCTGATTCCAAGTGCGAGACGGAGGGCGGAGTTCCACGAAGGCGTCCACGACACGCCGCTCTACGACACGCAGCATGAGTAGCGAGAACGCCAACCTCGTCGTCGCCGAGGGCATCCGGAAGGAGTTCGGCGGGCTCGTCGCGACGGACGACATCGACTTCACGATTCCCCGCGCTTCCGTCGTCTCGCTGATCGGGCCGAACGGCGCCGGGAAGACGACGTTCTTCAACATGCTCACGGGCGTGTACAAGCCGACTGCCGGGACGATCGTGCTCGACGGCGAGGACGTGACGGGGATGCCGCCGCACGCGATCACGGAACGCGGCATCGGGCGCACGTTCCAGAACATCCGCCTCTTCCAGAACATGACGGCGCTCGAGAACGTGCTCGTGGGGATGCACGCGAGGCTGAAGGGCGGGCTCCTCAGCACGATCCTGCACACGCCGCGCAATCGCCGCGAGGAGCGCGGTGCGCGCGAGCGTGGCAGCGAGCTGCTCCGCTACTGCGGGTTGCAGAACAAGGACGACGAGATCTCGCGCAACCTGTCGTACGGTGACCAGCGCCGGCTCGAGGTGGCGCGCGCGCTGGCGACGGAGCCGAAGCTGCTGCTGCTGGACGAGCCGACCGCCGGCATGAACCCGCAGGAGACTGCGGAGTTCACGGACTTCGTGCAGGAGCTGCGTACCGAGCGCGGCCTGACCGTCCTGATGATCGAGCACGACATGCGGGTCGTCATGAACATCTCCGACCGCGTGACGGTGCTCGACTACGGCGCGAAGATCGCCGAGGGGTCGCCTCAGGACGTGCAGAAGGACCCGCGCGTGATCGAGGCCTACCTCGGCAAGCAGGCGCTGGGGGCGCAGGCTCAGTGAACGCGCAGCCGCAGACGATCCTCGACCTGGAAGACGTCCACACGTACTACGGCTCGATCCAGGCGCTGAAGGGGATCTCGCTGACGGTCGACCAGGGCGAGATCGTCACGCTGATCGGGGCGAACGGCGCCGGCAAGTCGACCACGCTGCGCTCGATCAACGGGTTGAACAACCCTCGGCGAGGGCGCATCCGTTTCCAGGGGCGCGACATCACGCATGCGTCGGCCCACGACATCGTCGAGCACGGCATCTCCCAGTCTCCCGAGGGAAGACGCCTCTTCCCGCGCATGAGCGTGCTCGAGAACCTGGAGATGGGGACGTTCCAGCGCGCCGACCGCGCGAATCGCAGGGCGATCTCGGAGGATCTCGACCGCGTGTACGAGCTCTTCCCGCGGCTGGCCGAGCGCAAGAACCAGAAGGCGGGCACGCTCTCGGGCGGCGAGCAGCAGATGGTCGCGATCGGCCGCGCGCTGATGGCGCGCCCCAAGCTGCTGCTGCTGGACGAGCCCTCGATGGGGCTCGCCCCGATCTTCGTCGAGCGCATCTTCGAGATCATCCGCGAGATCAACTCGCAGGGCACGCCGATCCTGCTCGTGGAGCAGAACGCGCTGATGGCGCTCGACGTCGCGAACCGCGGCTACGTGCTCGAGACGGGCAAGATCGCGCTGGCCGACGACGCGAAGAAGCTGAAGGAGAACCCCGACGTGCAGCGCACGTACCTCGGCGCCGACTAGGACACCACCCGTAGCGGGAAATAGGGCGGAGACAGAAGGAACGCAACGCGCGGCGGGCGCTCCGACCAGCCGCGCACCATCGTGAGCGCCGCGCCGAGGCCGTGGGTCGGCACGAAGCCGAGCTGTCGCGCGGCGGCATGGTCGCGGCAGCCCGCGATGAGGACGTTCCCGACGCGTCCGAGCGCCGGACGGCAGCCGTCCCAGTCGTAGAACGGCAGCAGGGGGTGGCAGGTGCGCCCGTTGCGGTACTGCTGCAGCGCGCGCGAATCGCTCGCGGCTCGTCGCTCGGCCTCGCTCAACGCCGACGCGTCCGGACGGCCCGCTCCGCGTGTCGCCGCGAAGAACGCGCGGTACGGCTGCTGCGTCGGGTGGCTGAAGTGCCGGTGGAAGCGGTGCATGAGGATTGCCGTGCCGCCCTCGGCGATCGGGAACGAATCGCGCCACAACCGCAACGCGAGCCCTAGCCCGAGGTACGCGCCGAGCAGCGGGTTCGGGCGCTCGCGGGGGAGGTAGGGAGTCGTTCGCGGCACGCCGACGCAGATCGCGTCGAGCTCGCCGTTCAGCGTGGTGCCGCGGAGCTCGACGCCGCGTAGGAGCGCCTCCGTGTGCGCGACCGTAGGGGTACCCGCCGAGCGTCCCGCCGAGGCGTGGATGGTTCAGCACGAGCGACGCGCCGATCACCGGGACGCGCCGGAGCAACGCGCGCTCGAGCTCGAGCGCGCATCGCCAACCCTGCGACGCAGAGGTCTCGAGCAGCGAGTAGGCGCCGGCGGCGCGGAGCATCTCGGGGCCCGAGGCGCCGACGAGCGCCGCCGGCCCGCCGTGCAGCACCGTCTCCGCAGCGGTCACGACGACGACGAGGTCCGTGTGCACGAGCGCCGGGTTGACGCGCAGGGGCAGCGAGCCCACGGTCCCGAGCTCCACGAGGTCGTCGCGTTCGACGTCGTGCACCTCGACGTGGCCGTGGAAGCGACGCGCGAACTCCGGTGAGACCAGCGTCTCCAGCTGGTTGTGTCCGGCGCGCCGGGCGAGCCCGCCGGCGACGAGGAGCGTCTGATAACCGGTGGGAACCCCGAGACGCTCGAGCTCCGCGACGGCCGCCGCGATCGCCGCCTGGCGGGGGTCGCGATCCGCGCCGGGCACCGGCAGCGCCGGCGGCTCGACGACGATCGTCGCGCGTCGGCCGCGCGACACGAGCGCCTCGAGCGGCTCGCCGGCGAGTGGAAAGCGCAGCGCGTCGCGCACCGCCGCGCCGACGTCGGCCACCGCGTTCGCCGGCGGCGGCGGACGCAAGACCAGCGCGTCGTCGTCCGCCGTGACGACGACGAGGCGCGACCCTGACAGCATCGGCACCCGCATCAGGGCACGTGCCTGTAGAGCCGGACGAATGTCGGACGGAAGCCGCGTGCGGTGAAGAAGCGGTCCGCAGCGAGGTTGACGACGCGCCAGTCGATCGTCACGGCGTCGAACGCGCGCTCGTGTGCCCAGCCGAGCGCGTGCGCAACGAGCGCGCTGCCGGCCCCGCTGCCACGAACCTCGGGCAGCGTCACCACCAGCGAAAGGTCGATGCTGTTCGCCGGTAAGCGTAGGTCTCCGCGCTCGCGCAGGAAGAGAAGTGCGTGGCCGACGACGCGACCGTCGCGCTCGCTGACGAGATGCGTGTAGCGCTCGTCGTCCCAGGTGCCTTCCCAGTCCTTGCGAATCTCCTCGTCGCTCGCCGGCCGCCTCCCGGAGAAGCTCGGCGGCGACCGTAGGTGTTCGGTGAAGACATGCTCGAGTTGGACGACCGCGTCCAGGTCTTCGGGGCAGCCGGGGCGGACGCCCTCGCCGCTGCCCGGCGCAGGCTCCCGTACCGCGAGCGTGAACTGCACGCCGAACGCGAGCCGGAACCAGACACGCAGCAGCTCGGCGTCGCTCGCCGGCAGATACACGCGGTGCCGGTCACGGTCCCAGTCTGCGGCCAGGACGGCATAGAGATCGCGCAGCAGCTCGGGCTCCGCCGCGGCGCAGCCGGCGAAGCCGACGAACGCGTCTTCATCGGTGGTGCGCCCGAAGAGGTAGGCGCGTAGGTCGCCATCACGCAGGGCGACGAGGCCCGCGCCCTCCTGCCCGGCGAGCTGCGCGCGGTAGTCCACGTTGCGCGCAAGCAGCGGCTCGGCCACGAGGTGGCGCTCGTGGCGCTCGGCGAGCAGCGCCGCCGCGGCGTCGAGGTGCTCGTCGGAAAATGGGTGAATCTCGACATCCGGCATCCGGCGCCGGACGATAGCGTTGCCTCCGATGCCCAAGACCCTCACAGGCGCGGAGCTCCAGCTCGACGACGGGCCGGCGCGCGACGCCGAGCTCTTCCTCGTCGATGGCAACAACCTCGCCTACCGCGCCTTTTTCGCGCTCCCGGAGGAGCTCGCGACGACCGAGGGCTTCCCGACGAATGCGCTGCTCGGCTTCACGAACATGCTCTTCAAGCTGCTCTCGGACTATCGCCCGAAAGGCGTCGCCGTGGCGTGGGACACGCGCGCCGTCCACCGGCACGAGCTGTCGGAGGACTACAAGTCCGACCGCCGGCCGATGCCCGACCTGCTCGGCGAGCAGTTCCCGTTCTTCCGTCCGATCGTCGAGGCGTTCGGCTACCGCAACCTCGAGTTCGAGGGCTGGGAGGCCGACGACGTGATCGCGACGCTCGCGACGCGCGCCGACGAGGAGGGGATCAGGACCGTCGTCGTGTCGACCGATCGCGACGCGTTCCAGCTCGTGAGCGACAACGTCGTGCTGATGATGACGCCGCGCGGCGTCGCCGACGTCAACGTCTATACGCCCGACCGCGTCGAGGCTCGCTACGGCATCCGGCCGGACCAGATCCCGGACTTCATCGGGCTCAAGGGCGACACGTCCGACAACATCCCCGGCGTTCCGGGAATCGGCGACAAGACGGCGGGGCAGCTGATCGCTCAGTACGGCTCGCTCGAGGAGGTGCTGGAGCACGTCGACGAGCTCTCGCCCGCGCGTCGCAAGAACCTGATCGAGCATGCGGACCAGGCGCGCAAGTCGAAGGAGCTCGCCACGATGCGGCGCGATCTCGAGGTCGAATGCGACCCCGCCGAGCTCGTGCTGCTGCCGCCGGACCGCTCCGAGCTGCGCGAGATGTTCCGGCGCTTCGAGTTTCGCAACCTGCTCGGCCGCGTCGACATCCTCGACGACGCCGTGCCTGCGCAGGCGATGCGCATGCCGGGGACGGAGGTCGCCTGGCGCGAAGGTGAGTTCCCCGAGGTGAAGGGGCGTGCTGCGCTGGCGATCCGCGACGACCGCTTCGCGCTCGCACGCGAGGGCGACGGTGTGATCGTCGGTAAGTGGGAGCCCGCGCTCGAAAGGCGGCTCGACCGCGCGGACGTCATCGCGCATGACTTCAAGTCGTTGCCGCGCCTCACGATGGAGCCGGTCGAGGACACGATGCTGCTCGCGTACCTGATCGAGCCGGGCCGCGCCTCGTACGAGCTCGACGATCTTGCGGCCGAGTACGGCGTCGAGCCGATCCCCACGCCGGCAACGGACGAGGAGACGGCTGCGCTAGTTCGGCATGCCGAGATCCCACGCCGGCTTGCGCCCGTCATGCTCGACCGCGTCCGCGAGCGTCGCGCGGAGGATCTCTATCGCGACATCGAGCTGCCGCTGACGGCCGTCCTCGCGGCGATGGAGGACACCGGGGTCAAGATCGACACGTACCGGATGGGCGAGATCACGGCGCGCCTCGCCGACCGGTTGGAGGAGCTGGAGGCGAAGGCCTACGAGCTCGCGGGCGAGGAGTTCATGCTCGGCTCGACGCAGCAGGTCGCGCGCATCCTGTTCGAGAAGCTGCAGCTCACGCCGGGCCGCAAGGGCAAGACGGGTTACTCGACCGACACGCGCGTGTTGCGCACGATTCGGCACGAGCACGAGCTCGTCGGCGTGATCGAGGAGTGGCGCGAGTACTCGAAGCTGCTCAACACCTACCTCGGGCCGCTGCCGTCGCTGATCTCGGAGGGCGACGGCCGCCTCCACACGACGTTCAACCAGACGGTGGCGTCGACCGGGCGCTTGTCGACCACGAACCCGAACCTGCAGGCGATCCCGATCCGCACCGAGCTCGGGAAGGAGATCCGGTCGGCATTCATCGCCGAGAGCGGGTCCCGCTTGTTGTCGGCGGACTACTCGCAGATCGAGCTCCGGATCCTCGCGCACGTGTCGGGGGAGCCGAAGCTGCGTGAGGCATTCGCGCGCGGCGAGGACATTCACACCGCGACGGCCGTCGAGGTGCTCGGCAAGGAGCCGAGCGCGTTGACGGCGGCCGATCGGTCGATCGCGAAGATGATCAACTTCGGGATCGTCTACGGCATCTCTGCGTTCGGCCTCTCCGAGAACCTCGAGATTCCGCGCGAGCAGGCGCAGGAGTACATCGACGCGTACCTCGCGCGCTTCCCTCGCGTCCAGGACTTCATCCAACGCACGATCGAGCAGGCGAAGCGCGACGGCTACGCGACGAGCCTGCTCGGACGGCGACGTCCGACGCCGGAGATCCGGGCGTCGAACCGGCAGACGCGCTCGCTGGGGGAACGCCTCGCCGTCAACTTCGTGATGCAAGGGTCGAACGCGGACATCATCAAGAAGGCGATGATCGCCATCCACCGACGCCTGCGGGACGAGGGGCGCGGCGCGCGGCTCGTGCTGCAGGTGCACGACGAGCTGCTGCTCGAAGTGCCCGAGGCGGAGGTCGGCCCGGTGCGCGAGTTCGTCCGCGAGGAGATGTGCGGCGCGTATCCGCTCGACCCACCGCTCGCCGTCGACATCGGCATCGGCGACGACTGGAGCGACGCGAAGTCCTAGCCGTGCGGGCCCGGGAGGCCCATTGACAGCCGCCGGCGCTTCGCGCACCATCCTGCGACCCGGGGAGAGCCCGCCGACCGGCAGGGAGGGCCGTCAGTTGAATATCGCTCCTATCCGCTCGAGCATGTTGCTCGGGTGCGCCGTCGCCGTCGTCCTCGTAGGAGGTGTGGTCCCGGCTGCGGCAGCCGACCAGACGTCGCCGTCGCTGACCATTGCGTTCGCACCGCAGGAGCCGCAGGCCGGATCGCTCGCGACGATCACGGCAACCGTCACGCCCGGCACCAATCCCGACAGCACCGGCCTCGCCGTCACCTGCGACCTGAGCTGGGTCGGGCTCGGACCATCGGAGTCGTTGGTGCCTGGTGCCGACGGAACCTTCGCGCTGCAATTCCTCGTGCCTTCCGACTCCGTTCCCGGCCCGCGCGTCGGCCGTTGCGGCGTGACGGACGACGACGATCGCAGCGGTTCTACGCTCTACTTCGTCACCGTCGCGGGCGCAGCGCCGGACGCCGCGCCGTCGGTCGCGAGCCATACGCCCGCCGCCGGCGCGGTCGACGTTCCACCGGGCGCAAACATCGGGATTACCTTCAGCGAGCCTGTCGACGTAACGGGCTCGTGGTTTGCGATCGAGTGCACGTCGAGCGGTTCGCACGAGGCCGCCCCCACCGGCGGCCCGACGGCGTTCCTGCTCGATCCCGCCGCCGACTTCTCGGCGGGCGAGAGCTGCACGGTCACCCTCGACGGGAGCGTGATCAGCGATCAGGACTCCAACGATCCGCCCAACACGGTCGAGGGCTCGCCGAGCTGGACCTTCACGACCGCGTCGCCGGTGAACCAGCCGCCGTCCGTTGCGCCGGACGGGCCGTTCTCGGTGGACGAGGGCAGCGCCGCGCAGCTCGGCGCAACCGGTAGCGACCCGGAAGGCGCTGCGCTCACCTACGCATGGGATCTGAATGACGACGGCGTCTTCGAGACTCCGGGCAAGACGGTGAGCTTCGCAGCGCCGGACGGTCCGGCGACACCCACCGTCCGGGTCGAGGTCACCGACGCAGGCGGGCTGACGGCGACCGCTGCGGCTGTCGTCGATGTAGGGAACGTGCCCCCGACGGCGACCCTCGAGGCTCCGGCCTCGTCCTCCGCCGGTTTCCCGTTCGCGCTCGCGCTGACGAGCCCGCACGATCCCTCGGCGGCCGACACCGCCGCCGGCTTCTCGTACGCCTTCGACTGCGGCAGCGGCTACGGCGCGTTCGGCTCTGCGTCGACTGCGTCGTGCCCGACGAGCGACGTCGGGACGCGGTTCGTCCGCGGGAAGATCCGCGACAAGGACGGCGGCGTGACGGAGTACCGAGGAACGGTGCGCGTGACCGTCACCGTCACGAGCCTGTGCGACCTCGTCCGCTCGTACTCGACGGACCCGAAGGTCGCCGACGACCTGTGCGCCAAGCTGGCGCAGGCCCAGTCGGCTCCGACTGCATCAGCTCGGGCCGGGCTCCTCGGAGCCTTCCGGAACCAGGCAGACGCGAAGGTCGACAAGGGCCTGACGGCCGAGCAAGCCGCGGAGCTCGAGCTGCTTTCGACGCGGCTCTAAAGTCCCTGGCCAGGGGCCTCAGAGGTGCCAGAGACCCCTGGCTATACTGATCGGCCGCTGTATGCCTACGGAGACTGAGCAACCGATTGCCGGCGACGGCGTCTGGACCACTGGCCCGGACGGCGAGCTGATCCCCGACTACGAGTCCACCTTCCCCACGATCAACGAGGGGGAGGTCGTCCACGGCCAGGTCGTCCGCGTGGACAAGGACGAGGTCCTCGTCGACATCGGCTACAAGTCGGAAGGCGTCATCCCGGTCGCCGAGCTCTCGATCCGGCGCTCGGTGAACCCGGCCGACGAGGTCTCCGTGGGTGACGAGATCGACGCGCTGGTGATGACCAAGGAGGACGCCGAAGGGCGTCTGATCCTGTCGAAGAAGCGCGCCCGCTTCGAGATGGCGTGGAAGGCGATCGAGAACGCGGCCGAGTCGGGCGAGCCCGTCACGGGACGCGTGATCGAGGTCGTCAAGGGCGGGCTGATCCTCGACCTCGGCGTGCGCGGGTTCCTGCCGGCGTCGCTCGTCGACATCCGCCGCGTCCAGGACCTCGACGAGTTCATGGGCAAGGAGCTCCGCTGCAAGGTGATCGAGCTCAACCGCTCGCGCAACAACGTCGTGCTCTCGCGCCGCGCCGTGCTCGAGGACGAGCGCAAGGAGATGCGCCAGGCGATCCTCGACCGGCTGAACCCGGGCGACGTCGTCGAGGGACAGATCTCGAACATCGTCGACTTCGGCGCGTTCGTCGACCTCGACGGCATGGACGGCCTGATCCACATCTCCGAGCTGTCGTGGTCGCACGTGAACCATCCGTCGGAGGTGCTCGAGATCGGGCAGACGGTCAAGGTGAAGGTCCTCGACATCGACCGCGACCGGCAGCGCATCTCGCTCGGCCTCAAGCAGACGCAGTCCGATCCGTGGCAGCAGGTGCTCGAGCAGTACAAGGAGGGCGACGTCGTCGAGGGCAAGGTGACGAAGGTCGTCACGTTCGGCGCCTTCGTCGAGATCCTCCCCGGGGTGGAAGGGCTCGTGCACATCTCCGAGCTCGCACAACACCATGTCGAGAACCCGCGCGAGGTCGTGGCGCAGGGCGACACCGTCCCCGTGTTGATCCTCGAGGTCGACGCGGAGCGCCGCCGCCTCTCGCTGTCGCTCAAGCGTGTCGATCCCGAGCGCCGTGCCGAGAACGAAGCGCCGATCGAGGGTACTCCGCACCTGGATCTCTCGGAGGACGTGTTCGTGGACTCGGCAGCCGCGCCGGCGGCCCCGCCGCTGCCGGCAGAGGAGGACGCCGTCGCGCGCGAGGCCGTGAACGCCGGCGACGAAGTCGACCCCGCTGCGGCCGACGAAAGTGCCGCGCCGGTCGAGACTCCTCCCGACGAGCACTAGTAAGAATCCCGTAGCCGTCGCGATCACCGGCCCGATCGGGGCCGGCAAGAGCGCGGCGCTCGCCGCATTCGCGCGCCACGGGGCGGCGACGATCTCGAGCGACGAGACCGTCCACCGCCTCCTGCGGACCGACCCGGACGTGCGGCGCGAGCTTGTCGAGCGCTTCGGGCCGGAGGTGATCGGGAGGGACGGCGCCGACCGGGCCAAGCTCGCCGAGATCGTCTTCAACGACTCCGATCAGCTGCGCTGGCTCGAAGAGCTGCTGCATCCACTGGTCGTCAGGGACAACCTCGCCTGGCGCTCCGAGCAGGAGAGTCGAGCGGATCCGCCGCGGCTCACCGTGACCGAGGTGCCGCTCCTGTACGAGACCGGCGCCGAGCGGCGCTTCGACGTCGTCGTGGTGGTTACGGCTCCGGACGCCCTCCGGCGCGAGCGCCGGCCGCTCGCAGACGATCGCGAGCAGCGGCTGCTGCCGGAAGAGGAGAAGGTCGCCCTCGCCGACTACGCGTACCTCAACGACGGGACGCTCGACGACCTCGACGAGTTCGTCGCCGGTGTGGTTGCCAAACTGGCCCCGTGAGGCGTTTCATCGCGATGCTCGTGCTCGCGGCAGGCGTGCTACTCGCCGTCGCCGTCGTTCAGGACGCGAAGCCCGGCTGGTGGGAGCGGCTGTGGTACCCGCTCCGGTACGAGCAGATCGTCCGCGGGCACGCCCGCAACTACGAGCTCGATCCCGCGCTCCTCGCCGCCGTCATCTACCAGGAGTCGAAGTTCAAGGCCGACGCGCGCTCGAGCTCCGGCGCGATCGGCCTGATGCAGCTGCTGCCGGACACCGCTCAGGGGATCGCGCTGCACACCGGCGGCACGGCCTTTCGCGTGGGCGACCTCTACGACCCCGAGATCAACGTGCGGTACGGCGCGTGGTATCTCCGCCACCTGCTGCAGAAGTACAGGGACGAGCGGACCGCGCTGGCCGCGTACAACGCCGGCCAGGAGAACGTCGACCGTTGGCGGCGCTCAGGCCGCGGGATTCAGTTCTCCGAGACGCGTGCCTACGTCGACCGCGTCGAAGAGCTGAAGCAGATCTACCGGGACGCCTACGGGAACGACCTGGGAGGCTAGGCCTTCACGCACGGCTCGCCCGGATGGTTCTCGACATGGAACTGCTGGACGCCATCCGACCAGTTCCCCCGCATGTCGCTGACGTGCACCCGCACCTCGTACGTGCCGTTCGGATATGAGCGGGAGTCGAACGTGCCGGCGAGGTCGTAGAGGAAGCGCCCCGGCATGAAGAACTGCTGGTTCGAGAAACGCGGTGCGTTCTGGTAGCTGCCCCGCGCGTAGACGTTCCAGAAGTTGCGCACGAGGGGGAGCGTCGTCCGGAAGTCGGCTGCCGGCCAGAGCGTCGCCGAGTCGATCGAAACGAGTGAGCCGAGCGGCCGGGCGAAGATCGCGTCGATCTGCGGCGCGGTGCGGTCGACGTACGGCGCTATCCCGCCGCGCGCCAGCGGGTTCCACACGCGGCGGCCGCGGATCTCGGTCAGGTGCACGTGGTTGACCGCCGGGATGACGCGCCCGAGCACGGTCCGGCTCGCGACGACGTACTGGCCGTCGTGGACGGCCGGCTTGATGTGGAAATACTGGAACTTGTGCCCCGGCGAGCGCACGAGCACGGCGGCGCCGTCGATCAGGCTGGCCGTTCCGGAGAGAACGGGGTAGACCGGCGTCCCCTCGGTCGCGGCGATGTCGATCCCGTTGTGGAACTGGAACAGGCCCGGGCCCTGAAGGCCGTCGGTCAGCATCGTGTTCCAGAAGCGGGTGCGCGGGTCCCCGAAGTTCGCTCGAATCGGATGCTGCTCGTGGAACGGCTTGATCGGCCAGGGGTAGGCGGACGCGTTCGTGCCGGCTGCGAGAGCCGGCACGAACGCGAGAAGCAGAAGGAGGAGGCGCCGCACGACCGCGCCTAGGTTAGCTCGGACTTCAGCTAGCCCCCAAGCCAAGTCGACCGGTTGTGCACCTGGAAGACCTGGGAGGACGAGCTGTGGATGCCGGAGACGGGAATCGCCGGCGTGTCGGAGGCCGCCGCGACGAGCTCGACCGAGCCTTGCACGTACTCGGGGAGGAGGTCCGCGCCGGTGTCGCTCGAGCTCGGGCTAGTCGTTCGCCTTCTCGGTGAGCGCGGCGAAACCGGCCTGCAGCCAATCGTTGATCCCGGCGGCGGCCAGCGACCACGTCAGCAGCCGGCCGAATCTCGGCGCGAGGACCTGCGTCGAGGCGAGGAATGCCGCCGCCCAGGTCCCGCCGCAGCGGCTGCACGTGACGAGCTCGCCGATGGCCTGGCGGTAGTCCCCGGTCGCGATGGGATCTTCGTGTCCCTCGTGCGCCTCGCCCTCCACGAACGGCTCGCGCAGGAAGCTCGTCACCTCGTCGTGCGCCAGGGTCCGCGCCGCCTTGAACGAGGCCGCCGAGAGGACGGCGAGGTCGAGCGGCGTCTGGCACGCAGGGTTGCGATCGAAGACGTGCGCCGCCAGGCCCGCCGCCCCGAGCCCGCCCACGAAGACGCCGACAATCGCCGCGTACGCCTCGTACGGCGGCGAGCCGGTGCGCCTTGCTGCAACGACGGTCATCGAGGCTACGCTTGGACGGAATGCGTGAGTTCAAAACATCTGACGCGTACCGGCCGACCGGCGACCAGCCGACGGCGATCGCCACGCTCGCCGAAGGCCTCGAGAGCGGCGAGCGCTATCAGACGCTGGTCGGCGCAACCGGCACGGGCAAGACCGCGACGATGGCCTGGACGATCGAGAAGGTCGGCAGGCCGGCCCTGGTCATCGCGCACAACAAGACGCTTGCCGCACAGCTCTGCAACGAGTTCCGGGAGTTCTTCCCGTACAACGCCGTCGAGTACTTCGTCTCCTATTACGACTACTACCAGCCCGAGGCGTACGTCCCGCAGGCGGACCTCTACATCGAGAAGGACTCCTCGCAGAACGACGACATCGCGCGGCTCCGCCTCGCAGCGACGTCCGCGCTCTTCACGCGGCGCGACGTGGTGGTCGTGGCGTCGGTCTCGTGCATCTACGGCCTCGGCTCGCCGGAGGAGTGGCGCGAGCGCGTGATCATCCTCGAGGTCGGCGAGGAGCACGATCGCGACCTGATGCTGCGCAAGCTGATCGACTCGCAGTACGTGCGCAACGACGCCGTGCTCGGCCGCGGGCGCTTCCGGGTCAAGGGCGACGTGGTCGAGGTGCAGCCGGCGAACCAGGAGACGGCGTATCGCATCTCCTTCTTCGGGGACGAGGTCGAGGCGGTGACGCATTTCGACCCGATCAGCGGCGAGATCCTGGCGAAGCTCGACAACATCGCGATCTGGCCCGCGACCGAGTACGTGACGTCGAAGCCGACGGTCGAGCGCGCCGTCGGCGAGATCCGTCACGAGCTGGAAGAGCGCGTCAAGGAGCTCGAGATCGAGGGCAAGATGCTCGAGGCGCACCGTCTGCGGCAGCGCACCGAGTACGACCTCGAGATGATGCAGGAGCTCGGCTTCTGCAACGGCATCGAGAACTACTCGCGCATCCTCGAGGGGCGCGCGCCGGGAACGCATCCGTTCACGCTGCTCGACTACTTCCCGAGCGATTTCGCCGTCTTCGTCGACGAGTCGCACCAGACGGTCCCGCAGATCGGTGGCATGTACGAGGGCGACCGCTCGCGCAAGCAGACGCTCGTCGACTACGGCTTCCGGCTGCCGTCCGCGCTCGACAACCGGCCGCTGCGCTTCGACGAGTTCCTCGAGAAGGTGCCGCAGCTGGTGTTCGTCTCGGCGACGCCGGGGCCGTTCGAGCTCCGCCACTCGAAGCGCCTCGCCGAGCAGTTGATCCGGCCGACGGGCGTCATCGATCCCGAGGTGGAGCTGCGTGCGACGAAGAACCAGATCGACGACCTGCTCAACGAGGTCCGCCGACGGGAGGAGTCGGGCGAACGCGTCCTCGTCACGACGCTGACGAAGAAGATGGCCGAGGACCTGACCGACTATCTACTCGAATCCGGCGTCAAGGCGCGCTACCTGCACTCGGAGATCGACACGCTCGAGCGTATCCAGATCATCCGCGAGCTGCGGCTCGGCGAGTACGACGTGCTCGTCGGCGTCAACCTCCTGCGCGAGGGCCTCGACCTGCCGGAGGTGTCGCTGGTCGCCGTACTCGACGCGGACAAGGAAGGCTTCCTGCGTGGACGCACGTCGCTGATCCAGACGATCGGCCGCGCAGCGCGCAACGTCAACGGCAAGGTGCTGCTGTACGCCGACAAGGTGACGCAGGCGATCCAGGAGGCGATGGACGAGACAGACCGGCGCCGCGCGATCCAGCTCGCATACAACGAGGAGCACGGGATCACGCCGGAGACGATCGTCAAGGGCGTGTCCGACATCGCCGAATTCCTCTCGCTCGAGTCGCCGACCGTGCCGGCGTCGAAGCGCCGGCGCGGCCGCAAGGACGTCGAGGGCATGGCGCCGAACGAGCTCGAGAAGCTGATCATCGAGCTCGAAGAGGAGATGTTCGCCGCCGCGGAGGAGCTCCGCTTCGAGTACGCCGCGAAGCTGCGTGACGAGATCAAGGATCTCCGCCGCGAGCTCGTTGCGGCCACGGCGCAAGCACCTGCCTAGACTCTCGGCACGCCGTGCTGGGCTCGATCCTGATGATCATGCTGTTCGGATTCATCACCGGCAGCCTCGCGCGCCTTGCAGTTCCCGGGCCCGATCCGATGCCCGTCTGGCTGACGGTCGCGATCGGCCTTGCCGGCTCGGCCGCCGGAGGTGGGCTCGCCATAGCCATCTGGGGCAAAGGCACGCAGGGGATCGGCATCTTCTCGTTCATCGGCGCCGTCCTGCTCGTCCTCGCCTACCGTCGCTTCGTCCAAAAGCGAGCATCGTTCGGCCCCGAGGCGCTGAAGTTCCCGGACCGAGGCGTGGGGATCGAGCGCTTTCGTGTGCGACGCCAGCAACTCGAGGACATGGCGCGTCGGGCTCGGTTCGAGCAGGCGTCAGCCGAAAGCGAGTCCAACCTGCAGAAGCTCCGCGACCTCCACGAGGCCGGGATCCTCACGGACGAGGAGTTCGAGGAGAAGAAGGCGCGGCTGGAGGCGAGCTCAGGGTTTCCGGGCTGAGCGCGCCGGAAACGCAGCGTGCATGCACTGGATATGGCTCATCATCGTAGGCGCGGTCGTTGGGGCGCTCGGACGACTCTTCCATCCGGGTCGTGACCCGATGGGATGGATCGTCACGATCCTCATCGGCATAGCGTCGCTTGTCATCGCCGGCCTGATACGACCGCGAGGGAACTGTCTCGCGGCCGTGAGGCCCCAATCCGTGTCTCTCCAGATGAACGTCCGGATGCGGAGAAACGCATCCTCGACCTCGTAGACGTGGACGCCGCGCGCCTCGCCCTGGCGCTTCGGACGCGGCTGTCCGAGCCCCGGCGCGACGGATACGACGACGCCGTGCTCGCCGCCGCGTGCGATCTCGAACTCGTGCCGCTCGCTGACCGCGGCCTGGTGGATGTGCCCGGCGAGGATCAGGTCGGCGCCGGCTTCGACGAGCCCGGCCAGCACGTGGTTCCGGCGCGCGACCGGCTTCTTGCGCGAGCGCCACGGCGCGCCGATCAGATGGTGGTGCAGGACGACGATCTGGAACGCCGACGGCGACGCCTGCCGCAGGCGTGACTCGGCCTCCGCCAGCTTGGTCGTCCGGAGCCCGCCGGACTGGTGCCGCCACGGCCGCACCGAGTTGAGGCCGACGACGTGGAGCGTGGGCGATGTGTAGGTCGGCTCCGTCGTCTCCCACTGCTGCTCGAACGCCCGGAACGAGCGGGTGAAGCGGCCCGGAAACGTGTACGGAATGTCGTGATTGCCCGGGATCGCGAGGACGGGCGGTCCCAGCGAGCGCAGGAAGCGCGCCGCGCGCGTCAGCTGGTCCTCGCGCCCACGATGGCTGAGATCGCCACTTGCGATCACGAGCTCGGGCTCGAAGCGCTCGATCAGGACGGGCGCCCCGCGCTCGATCGCTTCGTCGTCACCTGCGCCGAAATGCAGGTCGGACAGGTGGAGAACACGTGTGAGCACGGCCGAATCAGGCTATAGACTGGTTTCAGTGACCGAAGAGTCCGCCGAGATCTTCGACGACCTCTATCTTGGTTTGCGAGCCGGCGGCGCCATTCGCAAACAGCGTCGCGGCGAGCCGCTCACGCAGGAGGAGCGCGAGGCGCTCGGCCGCTGGCAGCGGCTCTCGACCTGGCGTAAGTCGCTCGCAATCGGCGGCTTCGCCCTGGGCACGTTCGGGCTCGGCTTCACCCTCGGTGGGCTCGTGTTCGGGCGCTGGCGCAAGGCCTAGGGCCTAGCCACTCATACGGGATTCATCCCGCGCGGCCCCTCGTCTCCATGCGTGCGGGCCCGATGGTGTGCGTGTCAACGGAGAGAAAGGACTGACACGCACCATGAGCAAGAACCTCCCACTGACGAAGATCCTCCTCAGCCTCGCGGCGATCTCGGTCGTCGCAGTGGCGGCGGTGGGAGGGACCTTCGCCAACTTCACTGCGACCCCGACGACGATCTCGTCCAACGCGTTCGCCTCGGGCTCGCTCACGATGAGCCGGTCCGGCTCCGGGGCGATCTTCACCTCTGCGGCGATGAAGATCGGCGACACCGCGACCGGCTCGGTCACAATCACGAACACGGGCTCCCTCGCCGGCGCCTACAGCCTCACGGGCTCCAGCTCCGGCACCGCGGCGCTCGCGAACCAGCTGCACCTCACGTTGTACAAGGACGTCGACGGCGGCACAGCCATCTACGACGGCTCGCTCGGCGGCTTCTCCTCGGTGTCGCTCGGAACGTTCTCTGCGAACGGCGACGCGCACACCTTCTACTTCCACGTCAGCCTGCCCACGACCGGCTCGAACGCCGGCGACAACGCCCTCCAGGGCCTGTCGGCGGACGAGAGCTTCACCTGGTCGGCGGTTCAGGCGTAGAACGGACGATGCGGCACTCCCTCCGAACGATCGCGCGCGTGGCGACCGCCCTGGTGGCAGGGGCGGTCGTCGCGTTCGTCGTGGGCTACGCCGCCCTCCTGGCGGCCGGCTTCAGGCCGGTCGTCGTCTACTCGGGCTCGATGCGGCCGACCCTCGGCGTCGGCTCGCTCGCAGTCGACCGCGTCGCTCCGGCGCGCAGCGTGCGCGTCCGCGACGTCATCACCTTCAACGACCCCTACGTCACGGGCCGGCTCGTCACGCACCGGGTGGCCCGGATCGTGCCGACCGAGCACGGCCTCGCCTACCGGACGAAGGGGGACGCCAACACGACGCGCGACCCCTGGGCGATCCGGCTGGACGACAAGGTCGGGCGCGTGGCGTTCGACGTGCCGCTGGCGGGCTACGTCCTCTGGTATGCGCACACGCGCGAGATCCGCGCGCTGCTCCTCGCCGTGTTCGCCGCGTTCGTGCTGGTCGCCGCCCTCCGGCGGATCTGGCGGAATGAGCCGGCACGGCCGGCGGAGGCCTGACCCGGTGAAGCGCCTGGTCGCCATCGCCTGCCTCGGCCTCGCGGCCGCCGGCCTGTGCGCGCGGCTGAGCTCCGCCGCCTTCACGGCGACGACGTCGATCGCCTCGAGCCCGGTCACGGTCGACAAGCTCGCGAACTACTTCTCGGCGACCCCGCTGAACGGCACGGTTGCGAGCGGCGGCGTCGACAACCTCGCCCTCGACTTCGGCACCGTCGCGTCAGCGCGCACGTTCACCTCGGTCTTCCGGGTGACGAACGTCAGCGGCGCGTCGCGCACGGCCGTTCTCACGGTCTCCGGCATCCCCAGTCAGACCTCGGCGGTCGCCTTCTCGGGAGGCGGCACGTCGGCCACCCTCGCGGCCGGCGCCTCGGCGACGGTAAACGTCACGACCTCGTCGACGGTCGCCGGCCGCGGCTCGGGCACGCTGCGCCTCGGCCTGTCGGGCCTCGGCTGGATGTACCGCGACTACTCCGTGAAGATCGACGAGGCTCCGGAGGCGCCGACGGCTCCCGCAGTCGCGCAGAAGCCCGGAGGGCGCCTCGACCTCTCGTGGACCGCGTCGACCACGACGACGAATCTCGCCGGCTACGACGTCTACCGCTCGAACGGGGGAGGCGCGTACAGCAAGCTGAACCCGACGCCTCTGACCGGCACGACCTACAGCGACACGGCGACGACCGACGGCACGACGTACACCTACAAGCTCACCGCGGTGTCGAGCGGCTCGCCTCTGCTCACGAGCGTCGACAGCCCGACGGTGACGGCGACCGCGGATGCAACTCCTCCCGGAGCCCCGACGGCGCTCTCGCTCGCCAACGGCGGCGGCGCGGGCAACGCCTACGTCAACGCCGGCAATGCGTCGAGCATCTCGGTGTCGGTCTCGCTGGCGGCCAACTCGCTCACCAGCGACACGGTCAAGCTGACGGTCTCGAACGGCGGCAACAGTGTCACCACGACGCATGCGGGGGCGAACGGCGCCGGCCCCGCCGCTCCGTCGGCGAGCTACACGGACAACAGCAACGCGAACGCCGACGTCGTCTTCGGCTCGGCAGAGGCAAATGCCTCCATCGGCGTGACGTCGGCATCCGGCGGAACGTATTCGACGACCGCAAACGGGTCAGGCGCGTACTCCGTGAACGTCGCGGCGGCGCCCGGCAAGCCGAATGGACCGATTGCGTTGACGTACACGGTCACGGCGACCGACGCCGCGGGCAACACGAGCGCCGCGACCACGCTCAACGTCAACGACACGAAGTAGCGGCCCGCGTCAGCGCGGAGGGTCGTACCGGTAACCGAAGCCGCGGACCGTCTCGATCGGTACCGAGTCGGGAGCCTCCGGGTCGAGCTTGCGGCGGAGGTAGCCAACGTACAGCTTCGCCTGGTCGCCGGAGACACCGTACGCGTCGCCCCACACGAGCTCGAGCAACTGGTCGCGCGAGAGGACCTGCCGCGGATGGCGCACGAACGCGGAGAGCAGCTTGAACTCGAGCGGGGTGAGCGACACGCCGCGGCCCTCGTACGTCACGGCGCGCTGCGCGTAGTCGATCGTCAGGCGGTCGTCGGCGTAGGTCTCCTGCCGGTCCTCGCTCGTCGAGCGGGCGCGTCGGAGCAGCGCCTGGACGCGCGCGATCAGCTCCTGCCGGCCGAACGGCTTGACCATGTAGTCGTCGGCGCCGGCCTGCAGGCCGCGCACCCGCTCGAGCTCCGCACCGCGCGCCGTCAGCATCAGCACAGGCACGTCCGAGAGGTCCCGGATGCGGTCCAGCGTCTCCCAGCCGTCGAGCTCCGGCATCGAGACGTCGAGCACGACGAGGTCGGCGGGAGACTGGTGGAAGGCGCGCAGCCCGGTTCGTCCGTCGGAAGCCTGATCGACCTCGAGCCCGGCACGCTGCAGGAGCTCGGTCACGAGCCCACGAATGTCGTCGTCGTCGTCGATGACCAGGACGCGCGTCGCGTTCATACCGCTTTCATACCGGGCCGTGGCCGCGTTTTCTACCCGTAGCGCCGAAGCTACGCGCATGGCACGGATCCTGATCCACGAGCCTCATCCGGACGTCAGGATCCTCCTCGCGGCGGTCGTCAGGAGGGCCGGGCACGACCCGGTCGGTCATGGCGAGCTGACCAACGACGAAACGCCCGAGCTGATGATCCTCGAGCCGGCTTCTGCGGACGGCCTGGCTGCGGCGGCCAGGCTACGACGCCGGCTCGAAGATCTCCCCATCATCTGCACGAGCATCGAGCCGCCGAGCCTGGCGACGAAGGCGCTCCATCCCGTGGCACATCTCGTGAAGCCGTTCAGGCTGGGCGAGCTCGAGGCGGCAATCGCCTCGGCGCTCGCTGCGCAGCCGGCCTAGTTCTCCAGCTCTTTCGCGGGGAACAGGACGGTGGGCACGTCCTCCTCCGCCGGGTCCTTGTCGCGGACTACGACGTCGACCACCGTCACGAGGACGGCGATGAGCGGCACGGCGAGGATGACCGCGAACCCGCCGAACAGGATCCCCACCGCCGTGACGGAGACGAGCACCAGCAGCGGGGACGTCCCCGTGGCGTCGCCGAGCACGCGCGGGACGATCAGGTAGTCCTCCAGCAGGCGCACCACGAGGACGCAGATACCGGCGGCGACGCCGGTGTGCCACGACACGGTCAAGCCCACGCCGACGGCGAGCGCGCCGGCCACGAGCGGGCCGATCACCGGGATGATCTCGACGAGCCCGGCGAAGGCGCCGATGAGGATGAAGTAGGGCAGGCCGATCGCCCAGAACGCGAACGTCAACAGCGTGCCGACGAGCAAGACGAGCAGCGCCTCGCCGCGCACGAACGCCCCGAGCTTCAGGTCGATCAGGTCCCACGTGTCGCGCAGCCGCTTGCGCTTCGGCCTGGGTAACAGCGACGCGACGAAATCGACAGCGCGGTCGCGCTCGAAGATCCAGTAGGCCGCGGTTGCGAACACGAAGAAGATCCCGATCAGGACCTCGAACGCCTTGAGCGTCACCTCGAGGGCGGGGTGGAACACCTCGCTCGCTTTCGGGAGCTCGCGGAGGCGCTTGTCGATCGCCGTCAACACCTCGTGCTTGATGCCCTTCGAGTGCTTCGCCTCCTGGTGAATCTGCGCCTTCGTCGTGCCGCCGAGGGCGTTCTGCACCTGCTGGACGGCGCGCGGCACGGCGATCCACAGCAGCAGCCCGACGAGCGCCGCGAACACCGCGTAGTGGAGCGCGAGACCGAGCCCGCGTGGGATCCGTCGGCGCGCGAGCGCATCGATCCCCGGCCGCATCGCAGCGGCGAGGATGACGCCGAAGAAGAGGAGCGCGATCACGAGCTTCAGCTTCCAGAGCGCGAGCGTGGCCGCGACCAGCCCGATGACGATCAGCGTTCCGAGCGCGACGCGCTTAGCTGTTTCGGCCATAACCAGGGATTTTTCGCCCGTCGCCGAAAGCCGCAAACGCATGGTGACCTCAGGCTGGGAACGCATCTGCCTCGACGAGCGGCGGCACCCCGTCGTGCTCGCGCTCCCGTTCGCGCGCGCGCTCGGCCTCGCGGCAGTCGGAATCGGGCTGATGGCCATCGGCTGGCCGGCGTCGATTGCCGGCGTGGCCCTGCAGGTCGTCGGCGCTGCGGTCGCCGTGCGGGCGGTATGGAACTGGGAGCAGACGCGCGTCGTGCTGACCACCGACAAGCTGTTCGTGGTGCACGGGACGCTCCGCAAGCGGGCGGCGGCCGTTCGCCTCGCCCGCATCGGCGCCGTCGAGATCGAGCAGGGCTTGCTCGCCCGGGTGCTCGGCTACGGGACGATCGTCGCCGGCGATCTCGAGATCGACTACGTCCCGGAGCCGCGCCGCGTCTACGGTCTCGTCGAGCGCCTCAGCGGTTAGAGAATTGTCCTAATTCGCCCTGCCGAAGCGGCTTTCGGCCTCCCCGAGCGAACACTTGTTCGATCCGACGGGCCTGGATACACTGGGTCGGTTATGGCCTCTGAAGAGCTCGTCGTCCACGGCGCCCGGGAGCACAATCTCAAGGACGTCACCGTCCGGTTGCCGCGGAACAAGCTGATCTGCATCACCGGGCTGTCGGGCTCGGGAAAGTCGTCGCTCGCCTTCGACACGATCTACGCGGAGGGCCAGCGGCGCTACGTGGAGAGCCTCTCCGCGTACGCACGTCAGTTCCTCCAGATGATGGAGAAGCCCGACGTCGACTCGATCGACGGGCTCTCGCCGGCGATCTCGATCGACCAGAAGACGACGTCCCGCAACCCGCGCTCGACCGTCGGAACGGTCACCGAGATCTACGACTACCTGCGCCTCCTGTACGCGCGGGTGGGGCGGCCTCACTGCCCCGTCTGCGGCAAGCCCATCTCGGGCCAGAGCCAGGAGTCGATCGTCGACCAGATCCTGCAGCTGCCGGAGCGCACCCGCTTCACCGTCAACGCACCGGTCGTGCGCGATCGCAAGGGTGAGTACAAGGACGTCTTCGAGGAGCTTCGGGGCGAAGGCTTCACGCGTGTGAAGGTCGACGGCGAGCAGCGTCTGCTCGAAGAGGACATCCCACTCGACAAGAAGTTCAAGCACACGATCGAGGTGGTCGTCGACCGCCTGACGATGAAGCCCGATCTGCGTACCCGCCTCGCGCAGTCGGTCGAGACGGCCGCGCAGCTCGCGGAAGGCCTCGTCGCGATCGACGTCATGGACGAGGAGAGCCCGCGCTCGCTGTTGTTCAGCGAGCGGTTCGCGTGTCCCGACCACGGCGTGTCGCTGCCGGAGCTGCAGCCGCGCATCTTCTCGTTCAACTCGCCGCACGGCGCGTGCCCGCGCTGCACGGGGCTCGGCGCGCAACAGGAGATCGACCCGGACCTGCTGGTCCCCGACCCGGCGCTCTCGATCGAGGAGGGCGCCCTCGTGCCCTGGGCCGTGGGCAACTCCGGCTTCTACGAGTCGGTCATCCAGGCCATCGCCGACCGTTATGAGATCGCGCTCGACGAGCCGTGGGAGAGCCTCACCGACGAGGAGCAGGACCTCTTCCTGTACGGGACCGAAGGCGAGCGCGTCTACGTCAGCTACCGCAACCGGATGGGACGCCGGCGCTCGTACATGCTCGCGTTCGAAGGCATCGTCCCGAGCCTCGAGCGGCGCTATCGCGAGACCGACTCCGCGACGCAGCGCGAGCGGATCGAGGAGTACATGTCCTTCCGTCCGTGCCCGGTCTGCAAGGGCGCCCGGCTCAAGCCGGAAGTCCTCGCCGTCACGGTGGGGGAGAGGAACATCCACGAGTTCACGCAGATGTCCGTCACGCGCGCGCTCCTGTTCCTCGCCGAGCTCGAGCTGACGGAAACCGAGCAGCTGATCGGCGCGCGAATCGTCAAGGAGATCCGCGAGCGCCTGACCTTCCTCGACAACGTCGGCGTCGGCTACCTGCAGCTCGACCGCGCGTCGGCCACGCTCTCGGGCGGCGAGGCGCAGCGGCTGCGGCTCGCGACGCAGATCGGCTCCCAGCTCGTCGGCGTGCTCTACATCCTCGACGAGCCGTCGATCGGCCTTCACCAGCGCGACAACGACAAGCTCATCGGGACGCTCGAGCGGTTGCGCGAGCTCGGGAACACGGTGCTCGTCGTCGAGCACGACGAGCAGATGATGCGCTCGGCGGACTGGCTCGTCGACATGGGCCCGGGCGCCGGCGAGCACGGCGGCCACGTCGTCGGGGAGGGCCCGGCGTCGAAGGTCG
>MNJC01000115.1 GCA_001920085.1 Actinobacteria bacterium 13_1_20CM_4_69_9 | reverse complement strand
TCGACTTCTGGACCGGCTACCAGTGGACGAAGGGGTCGTACTCGTACTGGAAGGTCGGCCAGTACACGAAATTCTCCGGCATGGAAAAGCTGCGGCAGGGCAACTGCCACTTCGCCGGCGAGCACACGTCACAGGACTTCCAGGGCTACCTCAACGGCGCCGTCGAGACCGGCGAGCGGGCGGCGAGCGAGATCCTCGACGACCTCAGGCACGCCTGATGGCGATCGGCGAGCGCACGGCGTCTGACCGGATCATCGCCGAGCGCGAGCGGTACGTCGCTCGCGGCGTCGCGACGACGCCGCTCGTCGTCGCGCGGGCCGAGGGCGCGCGCCTCTGGGACGTCGACGGCCGCGAGTACGTCGACTTCGCGGGCGGCCTCGGCTGCCAGAACACCGGCCACGGCTTCGCCGCCGCGGCGATCCACGAGCAGGTCGACCGCTTCCTGCACCAGTGCGTGATGGTCGGGTTGTACGAGCCGTACGTCGACGTGTGCCGCCTCCTCGACGAGACGTGGCCGGGAAAGACGGCGACGAAGTCGCTGCTCGTCAACTCGGGCGCAGAGGCGGTCGAGAACGCGGTGAAGATCGCGCGGGTCGCGACGGGCCGCTCCGCGGTGATCGCGTTCGACCACGCGTTCCACGGCCGCACGAACCTGACGATGGCGCTGACCGCAAAGGTCGTCCCGTACAAGGACGGCTTCGGCCCGCTGGCGCCGGAGGTCTACCGCGCAGCGCTCGAGCTCGAGGACGTCGAACGCGTGTTCAAGCAGGACGTCAATCCCGAACGCGTCGCCTGCGTCGTGCTCGAGCCGGTGCAGGGCGAAGGCGGCTTCATCCCGATGGCCGAAGACTTCCCTCGGCGGCTGAAGGAGCTCTGCGAGCGCCACGGGATCCTCTATGTCGACGACGAGGTGCAGTCGGGGGTCGGGCGCACAGGTCCCGTGTGGGCGATCGAGCACTACGGCGTCGAGCCGGACCTGCTCGTCAGCGGCAAGTCGCTCGGGGGAGGCCTCCCGCTCGCGGGCGTGACCGGCAAGGCAGAGCTCGTGGACGCGGTTCCCCCCGGCGGGCTCGGCGGGACCTTCGGCGGCAACCCGCTCGCGTGCGCCGCCGCGATCGCCGTCCTGAACGAGGTACGCACCCCCGAGTTCCGCGTGCGGTCGGAGGAGCTCGGGCGGCGCATCCGCGCGCGGCTCGAGGCCTTGAACGCCGGCGAGGTGCGCGGACTCGGGCCGATGCTCGCCGTCGAGCTTTCCGAGCAGACGCCGGAGCGCGCGTCGCGCGTCACCGCCGCCGCGCGCGAGCGCGGGCTCGTCCTCCTCTCCTGCGGCATGTACGGCAACGTGATCCGCGTCCTCGTTCCGCTCACGATCGACGACGAGCTGCTCGAACGGGGTCTCGGCCTGCTGGAGGAGGCGCTTGGCGACGCAGACGCTGCCTGAGGCGAAGGCCGCCTCGGCGACAATCCCAACCGCGGTGGACGTCCGGCTCCTCGGGCTGCGCAAGAGCTACGGCGACGTCGTCGCCGTCGACGGCGTCGACCTCGAGATCGCCCCCGGCGAGTTCTTCACGCTGCTCGGCCCTTCCGGATCGGGCAAGACGACGACGCTGAGGCTGATCGCCGGGTTCGAACGGCCGGACGTCGGACGCATCGAGTTGAGCGGGGTCGACGTGACCGCACGCGCGCCGTACGAGCGCGACGTGAACACCGTCTTCCAGGACTACGCCCTCTTCCCGCACATGACCGTCGCCGAGCGCAAGCCCGACCAGCTCTCCGGCGGCCAGCGGCAGCGCATCGCGCTCGCGCGTGCGCTCGTGAACGCGCCGAAGGTCCTGCTCCTCGACGAGCCGCTCGGCGCGCTCGACCTGAAGCTGCGCCAGGAGATGCAGATCGAGCTGAAGCGCATCCAGCGAGACGTGAGTGAGGTCGGCATCACGTTCGTCTACGTCACGCACGATCAGGAGGAGGCGCTGACGATGAGCGACCGCCTCGCCGTCTTCAACGACGGGCGCATCGAGCAGCTCGGCACACCGGCCGAGGTGTATGAGCATCCGGCGACGGAGTTCGTCGCCGGCTTCGTCGGCATCTCGAACGTCCTCGAGCGCGACGGGCGCCGCTTCACGGTTCGACCCGAAAAGATCCAGATGCACTTCGACGGCGACGGCGACGGCGGCGGCGAGCCGGGCCGGATCCGGGACGTCGTCTACGTCGGCATGTTCACGCGGTACATCGTCGAGCTCGAGTCCGGGGGCGAGCTCACGGTGGTCAGGCAGAACCTCGAGACGTCGTCGGCCGACGCGCTCGAGTCCAGAGGCAGACGGGTGCGCCTCGAGTGGCGTCCCGAGCACACCTTCGACATGGAACGACCAGGAGGGCACGAATGAGGAGGATTCGCAGAGGGCACGTGCTGCTCGCGGCTGCGGCGGCAGCGCTGTGCGTGCCGGCTTCGGGAGTCGGCTCGTCGAGCGACGACTCGACGATCACGAAGGTCGGCAAGACCGAGGGCCAGCTCAACCTGATCGCCTGGGAGGGCTACACGCAGCCTCAGTGGGTGAAACCGTTCACGAAGGCGACGGGCTGCAAGGTGAAGCCGAAGTACGGCGGCTCGTCGGACGAGATGGTGACGCTGATGCGCACCGGCCAGTACGACGCGGTGTCTGCGTCGGGCGACGCGAGCCTGCGGCTGATCTTCGGGAAGGACGTGCGTTCGATCGACCCCAAGCTGATTCCGGACTACAAGAACTTCATCCCGGCGCTCAGGTCTCCGCCGCACAACACCGTCAAGGGCGTGCACTACGGGATCTCGCTGCAGTGGGGGCCGAACACGCTCCTCTACAACACCAAGAAGGTGAAGCCCGCGCCGAAGTCGTGGGCCGTCCTCTACAGCTCGAAGTTCAAGGGCAAGGTCACGATTCCGGACAACCCCATCCAGATCGCGGACGCCGCCCTCTACCTGTCGAAGGCGAAGCCGTCGCTCGGGATCAAGGACCCGTACGAGCTGACGGAGCCGCAGTTCAACGCGGCCGTCGACCTGCTGAAGAAACAGCACGGGCTCGTCAAGAAGTACTGGGTGACCGCCGGTGACGAGATCGACCTGTTCAAGAACGGCAGCGCGACCGTGGGCGCGTCATGGCCGTACCAGACCAACACGCTCCGGGCGGCGAAGGCGCCCGTACCAACTGCGCCGTGTCGTGGATCAAGTGGGTCTCCACCCCGAAGGTGCAGGCGCAGCAGGCGATCTACTTCGGCGAGACACCCGCGAACACGAAGGCGTGCGCGATCATGGACAAGCTGTCCAAGGGCTCGTGCGCGCAGTACCACGCAAATGCCTCGGCCGCTTACTTCCGTTCCATCAAGTTCTGGAAGACGCCGTCGAAGGACTGCGGCAACGGCAAGAGCAACTGCATGGACTACGGGAAGTGGCAGCAAGCCTGGACTGACATCAAGAGCTAGTGGCAACGCAGGCGTACGAGGCGGGCCGGCCCGAAGGGTCGGCTCGCCGTCGCTTGTCGGCGGCGTTGTGGCGTCGGCCGTGGCTGCGCGCGGTCGCGCTGCTGCTGCCGCCGCTCGGCTGGATGGCCGTCTTTTACCTCGCCGCGCTCGCCGTGCTGTTCGCGTCGGCGTTCTGGAGCATCGACTCGTTCACCGGAAAGCTGACCCACACGTGGACGTGGGACAACTTCCACACGATCTTCAGCGACCCGACGTACCGCCAGATCGCCTTCCGCACGATCTGGATGGCGGCCGCGGTCACGGTGACCGACGCGATCGTCGCATTCCCGTTCGCGTACTACATGGCGCGCATCGCCGGCCCGCGGCAGCGCACGCTCCTGTTCGTGCTCGTCCTGCTGCCGCTCTGGTCGAGCTATCTCGCGCGGATCTACGCCTGGCGCCTCATCCTCAACCACGACGGCGCGCTCAACTGGACGCTCGGGAAGCTCGGGCTTCCGGCCCAGGGCTGGGCGTTCACGAACACGGCGATGTGGATCGTGTTCTCGTACATCTGGCTGCCGTTCATGATCCTCCCCGTCTACGCCGCGCTCGAGCGGATCCCGGACTCGTACCTCGAGGCCTCGCGCGATCTCGGTGCACGAAACTGGACGACGTTCCGCCGTGTGATCGTCCCGCTCGCACTCCCCGGCATCGTCGCCGGCTCCATCTTCACGTTCTCGCTGACGCTCGGCGACTACATCACCCCGTCGCTCGTCGGCAACGTCGACTTCATCGGGAACGTCATCTACCGCAACGTCCTCGGGCTGACGAACAACCTTCCGTTCGCGGCGGCGTACGCAACGATTCCGCTGGCCGTGATGGGGCTGTATCTGATCGTCGCGAAGCGGCTCGGCGCATTCGAGGCGTTGTGATGGAGACGCGCGCGGCCCGGATCTCGCTGAGCGTGTGGACCGTCGCCGTCGTGCTCTTCCTCTGGCTGCCGCTGGTGCTGATCTGCGTGTACGCGTTCAATTCCTCGAACATCCAGAGCTGGCCGATCGCCGGCTTCACGACGAAGTGGTTCAGCTCGGCCTGGCACGACCAGGAGGCACGCGACGCGCTCGTCCTCTCGCTGAAGGCGGCCGTCCTCGCGACGTCCGTCGCGCTCCTGCTCGGGACTGCGGCGGCGACGGCGGTCGCGCGGTTCCGGTTCTTCGGCCGTGACGCGATCACGTTCCTGCTCGTCCTCCCCATTGCACTGCCCGGCGTAGTCACCGGCATCGCGCTCAACTCGTTCTTCGGCAACAACCCCGTCCATCACTTCAATCCCGGACTGATGACGATCGTGATCGGCCACGCGACGTTCTGCATCGTCATCGTCTACAACAACGTTGTCGCGCGCCTGCGCCGAACGCAGACGTCACTGACGGAAGCGTCGATGGATCTCGGCGCCGACGGCTGGCAGACGTTCCGCTTCGTGACGCTGCCGGTCGTCTCGACAGCCCTCGTGGCAGAAGCGCTCCTCGCATTCGCCCTGTCGTTCGACGAGGTGATCGTCACCACGTTCACCACCAGCGCCGAGAACACGCTGCCGATCTGGATCCTCGGCAACCTGCGGCTCAAACAGCAGCTGCCACAAATGAACGTAATGGTCTTTTTCGTCATAGTCATGACCGTGATTCCCGTGGCCATCGCCGCGCGCCTGACGCGCGACACCGGGATCCTGAGAAGGAGGTAGTCCGTGAGCACCACCGTGTCGAAGCATCAGAACCTCGTCGGCGGCGAATGGGTCGACTCCGCCGGGGGCGAGACCATGGAAGTCCTCAATCCGGCGACCGGCGAGGTGATCGCCGAGGTGCCGAGCGCGAACGCGGAGGACGTCGACCGCGCCGTGCAGGCTGCGAAGAAGGCCCTGGTCGAATGGCGCGAGACGACCCCGGCCGAGCGCGCCGAGGCGCTGCTCAAGCTCGCGGACGTCATCGACGAGCACGCCGACGAGCTCGCCGAGCTCGAGTCTCGCAACGTCGGCAAGCCGCTCTCGTACGCCAAGGACGAGATGCCGGTGTGCTCCGACAACTTCCGCTTCTTCGCCGGCGCAGGGCGCGTGCTCGAGGGCAAGTCGGCCGGGGAGTACATGAAGGGCTACACCTCGTGGCTGCGCCGCGAGCCGATCGGGATCGTCGGCGGGATCGCGCCGTGGAACTACCCGTTGATGATGGCCGTCTGGAAGATGGCGCCGGCGCTCGCCGCGGGCAACGTCCAGGTCCTCAAGCCCTCGGAGCAGACGCCACTCACGACGCTCCGGTTCGCGCAACTCGCGGCGGACGTGTTGCCGGCAGGCGTGCTCAACGTCATCACCGGCGACGGGGTGCCTGCGGGCGAGGCGATCGTGAAGCATCCCGAGGTGCGGCTCGTGTCGCTCACCGGTGACGTCGAGACCGGCAAGATCATCGCCCGCACCGCGGCGGACAACCTCAAGCGCGTGCACCTCGAGCTCGGCGGCAAGGCTCCCGTGCTCGTGTTCGACGACGCCGATCCGGCTGCCGTTGCCGAGGGGATCAAGATCGGCGGCTACTGGAACTCCGGTCAGGACTGCACGGCGGCGTCGCGCGTCGTCGCCGGCCCGAAGATCTACGACAGGCTGCTCGAGCAGCTCGTGCCCGCAGTCGAGTCGCTGCACGTCGGCGATCCCGCGGAGGGTGACGAGATCGAGATGGGGCCCGTGATCTCGAAGGCGCAGCAGGACCGGGTGCTCGGCTTCCTCGAGCGTGCGAAGGGGGCGACCGTCCTCACGGGCGGCGACACGAATGGCAGCCGCGGGTTCTTCGTCAAGCCGACCGTGGTCACCGACGTCGGCCAGACCGACGAGATCGTGCAGCGCGAGGTCTTCGGCCCGGTCGTCACGGTGCAGCGCTTCGCCGACGACGACGAGGCGATCGAGTGGGCGAACGACGTGAACTACGGGCTTGCGGCGTCGGTCTGGACGCGAGACGTCGGGCGGGCGCTGAACGCCTCGCGGAAGCTGCAGTTCGGCACAGTCTGGATCAACGACCACATCCCGCTGGTCAGCGAGATGCCGCACGGCGGCTACAAGCAGTCGGGCTACGGCAAGGACCTGTCGACGTACTCGCTCGAGGACTACACGCAGATCAAGCACGTGATGGCCAAGATCGACTGACGCGAAAGCTGCGCTTTCCCGTCACCAGGTGTACGCCGCTTCGCGGTAAACGTGCGCGGGCAAAGCCCGCGCACTCTTATTGGGTGGTCGATCGGCGGACTGCAGTGGGTCCGCGTGCGGAGGTGGTGGCTTCGCCATCCCCGCACGCGTGAGTCCGGCCTCCGATTAGTGCGGCTGCGCCTGCACTAATCTCCGGCCCTTGGCGGTGGCTCTAGGATCGCGTCTGTGATCAAGGCTGCTCCATTGCCCGAAGGCGGGACGATCGGCGTCGCCGCGGCGTCGAGCCCCTTCGAGAACCGCTCGGAGATCGACCGCGGCGTCCGCTGGTACGAGCAGCGCGGCTACCGCGTCAAGCTCGCGCCCGGCGTGCATGCGCGCGACGACTACGTCGCCGGCGACGCGCAGGCCCGGGCGAAGGACGTGACCGCGCTCCACGTCGCGATCCGCCGGCGCACCGGGCTCGTGACGTTCTACGGGCTCGGTTTGACGAGCATGGGCGCGCCGAAGCGCGAGGAGCTCGACAAGGAGTGGTTCCTGCGCGCCATGACGTCCACCGACGCGCTCGGCGAGGTCCCGGCGCGGCCCGACGACCCGTACATCGGCG
>MNJC01000111.1 GCA_001920085.1 Actinobacteria bacterium 13_1_20CM_4_69_9 | reverse complement strand
GGGCATCTGCGGCTATCAAGTCTGTCGCACTCTGCGTGAGCGGTTCGGCGACGCGCTCCCCATCGTCTTTCTGTCGGGCGCTCGGACGGAGTCGTACGACCGCGTCGCAGGCCTGTTGGTCGGCGGCGACGAGTACCTGACCAAGCCGATAGCGCCCGACGAGCTGCTGATCCGAGTCGACCGCCTCGTTCGTCGCACGAGCCCGATCGCGACGAACGTCGCGGTGCGGCTCACGCCGCGCGAGCGCGAGGTACTCGCGTTCCTCGCGGACGGCCTGGAGGCACGCGACATCGCCGAGCGGCTCTTTCTCAGCCCGAAGACTGTGAACACCCACTGTGAGAATCTGCTGCGGAAGCTGGGCGTCCATACTCGGGCACAAGCCGTGGCGGTCGCGTTCCGTGAGGCTCTCGTGCCGCATTGAGAGACTGCGTGCTGTCGTAGGCTTGGCACGTGGCGCTGAGGTTGGTCACTGCGGGCGAGTCCCACGGCCCGGCGCTCGTCGCGATCGTGAGCGGTCTGCCCGCCGGTCTCCTGCTCGACCGCGATGCGGTCGACGCCGACCTGCGACGCCGGCAGGAAGGCTACGGGCGGAGTCCGCGCCAGCGCATCGAGTCGGACGCCGTCGAGGTGCTCGCCGGCCTCCGGCACGGCCGCACGCTCGGGACACCGCTCGCGCTCGTCGTGGGCAACCGCGACCACGAGAACTGGAAGTGGGGGATGAGCCCCTGGCCGCCGGAAGGCGAGCCCGCGGGAAAGGGCTCGAGGCCGGTCACGTTGCCGCGCCCGGGCCACGCCGATCTCGCGGGGGCGTTGAAGTACGGGCTCACCGACGTGCGCGACGCGCTCGAGCGCGCGAGCGCGCGTCACACGGCGGCGATCGTCGCCGCAGGCGCCGTCGCGAAGGCCCTGCTGCGTGAGCTCGGCGTGAGCGTGGAGGGCCGCGTGCTCGGCGACGATCTCGAGCAGCGCGTCGACGACGCACGCGCGAACCGCGACACCGTGGGCGGCGTCGTCGAGGTTCGCGCTCGCGGCGTGCCGCCGGGCCTCGGCTCGTACGCGACGAAGGACGATCGGCTCGATGCGCGTCTGGCCGCGACCCTGATGGGGACGCAGGCGGTGAAGGGCGTGGAGATCGGCGACGGCTTCGCGCTGGCGGAGCAGCGCGGGTCGGAGGCGCACGACGAGATCCATCGCGACGAGCGAGGGCTGTACCGAGAGACGAACCATGCAGGCGGCATCGAGGGCGGCGTCTCGAACGGCGAGGAGATCGTCGTGCGCGCCGCGATGAAGCCGCTGCCCACGCTGATGCGCCCGCTCGCCTCCGTCGACCTGCACACCGGCGAGACCGGCGAGGCGCTCGTCGAGCGCAGCGACACGGCCGCGGTCGAGGCGCTCGCGGTCGTCGCGGAGGCATGTGTTGCGTGGGAGCTCGCCGCTGCGGCGCGCGACAAGTTCGGGGGCGACGCGCTCGTCGACTTCGTCGCCGCCCATCACGCATACCTGGAGCGGATCGACTGGCAGCCCAGAACGCGTTAGACAGGCATCTCGCGCTCGTCGGCTTCATGGGCGCCGGCAAGTCCACACTAGGGCCCCGGGTTGCGGAGCTGCTCGGCCGTCCGTTCATCGACCTCGACCGCGACCTCGAGCAGGACCTCGGCACGACGATCCCGGAGTTCTTCGAGCGGCGCGGGGAGACGGCATTCCGGATGCAGGAGGAGGGTCATGCGATCGCTGCGCTGCGGCTACCCGACCCCGCCGTGATCGCGCTCGGCGGCGGCGCGGTGCAGACGCCCTCGATCCGGCACGAGCTCCGCGATCGCGCGTTCACCGTGCTGCTCGAGGTCGACGCGGAGACGGCATGGAGGCGCAGCGCCGGCAGCGGCCGTCCGCTCGCGCAGGACGAATCGGAGTTCCATGCGCTCTACGAGCGGCGGCGCCGGCTGTACGACGAGATCGCGGATGCGCATGTCCACGACCTGGACGACGTCCTGCTCGCGGCGGCGGGCGTGCACGTCCACGTGGGCGCGCTCGAGTCGCTCGGCTCGCTCGTCCCCGGCGACGGCCCCGTGGCGCTCGTCTCGGATCCACACGTCGGCGGCATCTACGGCGCCGCGGCACAGGTCGCGCTCGGTTCGCGACTGGCGTCGGTGCACGAGGTGCCGCAGGGCGAGGACGCGAAGACCGCAGCGGTGGCCGAGCGCCTGTGGAGCGAGCTCCGCCTCGACCGCGACGGCGTCGTCGTTGCGCTCGGCGGAGGGAGCACGACTGACGTCGCGGGCTTCGTCGCGGCGACGTACCTCCGCAGCGTCGCGTGGGTTGCAGCGCCGACCACCCTCGTCGGACAAGTCGACGCCGCGATCGGCGGCAAGACCGCGATCGACCTTCCACAGGGCAAGAACCTCGTCGGCGCGTTTCACTGGCCGGTGCGCGCCGTGATCGACCCCTCAACGCTCGAGACGCTGCCCGAGGACCAGCGGCTCGAGGGGATGGCGGAGGTCGTGAAGACCGGATTGCTTGCGGGCGAGCCGCTGTGGGACCTGCCGGCGCCGCAGCTGGTCCAGCGCTGCGCGGCCTACAAGGCGGCCGTCTGCCTGCGCGACCCGGCCGACCGGGGCGACCGCGCCGTCTTGAACCTCGGCCACACCTTTGCGCACGCGCTCGAAGCCGCGGCCGGTTACGAAGGCTTGACGCACGGCCGAGCCGTCGCACTCGGCCTGCTCGCCGCCCTGCGCCTGTCGGGCCGGCCGGTCGACGTCGTCGAGCAGCTGCTCCAGCCGAAGCCCGTCCGCGTCGACCGCGAGCGAGCATGGGAGGCGCTGCGGCGCGACAAGAAGGCCCGCCGGGGGGAGGTCCGCCTCGTCTTGCTGAGCGAGCACGGGCCGGTTGTCGAGGGGCGGCCCGACGCCGAGATTCGCTCGGCGCTCGACGAGCTGATCGCCGAGTAGAGTCCCGCGCCATGCAGGTGGTCGTCCTGAACGGCGTCAATCTCGACGTGCTCGCACGGCGCGACCCGGCCGTTTACGGCGGCCTGTCCCTGTCCGAGCTCGAGACGCGCATCTATGAGTGGGCATCCGAGCTGGGCTGCCACGTGCGCTGCCGGCAGACCAATCACGAGGGCGAGTACGTCGGCTGGTGCCACGACGCGATGGAGGCCGACGGCATCATCGTCAACCCCGGCGCGTGGTCGCACTACTCCTATGCGATCCGCGACGCCCTGGAGCTCGTGCCGGCGCCGATCGTCGAGGTTCACCTCTCCGACATCGAAGCTCGCGAGGACTGGCGTAGGCAGTCCGTGCTCGCGGATCTCGCGGCGAAGCGCGTGATCGGGAAAGGCCCCGACGGATATCGCGAGGCGCTCGAGTTCCTCGTCGCGCAGACAGGGAAGAAGCCGTGACCGCGCGCATCGACCGGCTGCGTGTCTCGCTCGAGGAGCCGCTGCTCGTCACGAACCCGACGAACGTCTACTACCTGTTCGGATTCAAGAGCTCGAACGCCGCGTTGCTCGTGGAGCCCGACGGCGTGCGGTTGTTCGCCGACTTCAGGTACGCCGAGGCCGCGCGTGCCGTCGACGGGGTCCGCTTCGAGGAGACGAGGCGCGCCCTGCTCTGGGATCTCGCCGAGCGGCTGTCCGGGCGTATCGGTTTCGAGGCGGACTACATGTCGTACTCGGCCTGGGAGACGCTCGGCTCGGGGTCGGTGGAGCCGGTGCCGAGGCGCGGTCTCGTCGAGCGTCTGCGCGCCGTCAAGGAAGAGCACGAGCTGGCGGCGATCAGGCGGGCGTGCGAGATCACCGACCGCATGTTCGAGCGCCTGACGGAGGAGCGCTTCGTCGGGCGCAGCGAGCGGGAGGTTGCGTGGACGATCGAGCAGCTCTTCCGCGAGGAAGGCGCCGACCGGGTCGCCTTCGAGAGCATCGTCGCGTCCGGCCCCAACTCCGCCCGGCCGCATGCCCGCGCGACCGCCCGCGAGATCCGCGCGGGCGAGACGCTGGTGATCGACACGGGCTGCACTGTCGACGCGTACAGCTCCGACTACACGCGAACCTTCATGACCGGATCGACAGACGGGGTGGTCAAGGAGGCCTACGCGGTCGTGCTGGCGGCGCAGGAGGCGGGGTTGGAGGCAATCCGCGCGGGCATCGCGGGAGTCGACGCGGACGCCGCGGCGCGGGGCGTCATCGATGCCACGCCGTTTGCCGGGATGTTCGGCCACGGGCTGGGGCACGGTCTCGGGCTCGAGATCCACGAGGCGCCGCGGATGTCGACCGAGTCGACGGACACGCTCGCACGCGGGAACGTCGTCACCGTCGAGCCGGGCGTCTATCTGGAGGGCCGCGCCGGGATCCGCATCGAGGACAACGTCGTCGTCACCAACGCCGGCGTCGAGAACTTCACCGGCTTCCGCAAGGACCTGATCACCGTCGGCTAGCCTCCTGCCAGATGGCGGAGACCGTCAACACGAACCAGTTCAAGAACGGGATGCACATCGAGCTCGAGGGCGGCGTCTGGCGCATTGTCGACTTCCAGCACGTCAAGCCGGGTAAAGGCGGCGCCTTCGTCAGGACGAAGCTGAAGTCGCTCGGCAGCGGCGCGGTCGTCGACCGCACCTTCCGCGCCGGCGAGAAGTTCTCGCGCGTCCGCACGGAGACGAAGGACATGCAGTACCTCTACGACGCCGGGGATGAGGTCGTCTTCATGGACCAGGACACGTACGAGCAGACGTCGCTGCCGCACAGCGTCGTCGAGGACGCGCTCGAGTTCATGCTCCCGTCGGGATCGATCCAGATGCTCCTCGTGAACGGCGAGCCGTCCGGCGTGCAGCTGCCGGCCTCCGTCGAGCTGGCCGTGTCGGAGACGGAGCCGGGCGTGAAGGGCGACACCGTCTCGAACGTCACGAAGGCGGCGACGCTCGAGACCGGCGCCGTCGTGCAGGTCCCGCTCTTCGTGAACACGGGCGACCGCATCAAGGTCGACCCGCGCGAGAAGCGGTATATCTCGCGGGCATAGGCCGCTTCTTCAACAGCTTCGAGGAGGCGTGGGCGCACTTCCTCGGGCGCCGGGAACCGCTCGAGTCGTTCTGGGACTCCCTGTCGAACGTCCCGGACGAGACCGCACGGTGCTGGCTCGTCGTGCCGCCGCCTCAGGTGAAGGAGGCCGTGCGCAGCGTGCAGCAGTCCCTCGCTGGTCTCGAATGGGTCGCGGCGGTGCCCGGGCACTTCCTGCACGTCAGCGCGCCACCGCGCGCGGAGGAATGGCGTGACGTCGCGCCGTTCACGATCATCTACCGCGGCGTGAATTGCTTCCACGACGCTGCGATCGTGGAGGCGCATCCGGAGCCTGACGCGCCGTTCCCGCCCTCGCCGTTCCTGCCGCACCTGAGCATCGGTTACTTCCGCCGGGCGGAACGGCCCGATGCGTTGCGCGATGCGCTCCTTCCGCACCGTGACGTCGAGCTCGGCAGCGGGCTGGTCGAAGAGGTGGTCGTCTGCGACGTCCCGGTCGCGAAGTCACGGTTCTTCGAACCGTGGCTGGTCGTCGATCGGATACGGCTCTTCGGCTGAGGCCGAGATCGCGTCGCGAATCTTTGACGCGAGCTCGTTGAGCTCCGCATCGGACAGATCGAGGCAGACGTTCGTGTCGAGCGCCGCGAGCTGCTGCCGGTCGAACGGGATGCCGGGCGGCAACGGAGCGAGGTGCCAATGGACGTGCCGGTTTCCCTGCCGGCTGCCGAGGCTCAGGACGTACAGCCGTTCCGTCGGAACGACCCGGCGGATCGCCTCGCCGACGCGATGAACGAGTGCCTGCAAGCGCAGGTACTCGGCGCGCGTGAAGTCGCCCGTCACCTCCTCCCGGTGCTCCCGTGGCGCGACGAGGACGTAGCCGTAGAGCGCCGGGTAGCGGTTGAGGAACGCGATCGCATGGTCGTCCTCGTAGACGACGTGGTGCGGGAACTCGGGGTTGCCGGCGAGCAGCTCACAGATGAAGCAGCGACCCGCGAGCTGCTCGCGCACGGTGTCGAAGTCGACGGTGCGCGTCCTCATGACAGCGCCGCGCGGACGGCCTCGGCGCCGTCCGAGAGCACGGGATCGCCATGGGAGACGAGCACGAGCTCGATCGGCAGCGCGCCGAGCCGCTCCCGTAGCTCGGGCTTCAGCTCGTTCTCGGCCCAGACGCGCTCGTCCTTCGGGAACCAGTCGAGCGGCAGCTCGACGCCGCCGGCGGTCCCGATCAGCAGGTCGCCGGCGACGAGCGCGCGGTGCGGCTCGAGGAAGAAGAGCGCCTCGACCCAATCGCTGCCCGTCACCGTTTCTGCGCGCACCCCGATCGGGAGCTCGCCTTTGTCCTCGGGTCGCCACAGCCGGGCGTGATAGCGATCGAGCACCGCCGCGACGCTCCGCTCATGCCAGTGCACCGTGAGCAGCACGTGGAGCGGCCGGGCGCTCCGCTCGACGTCGCGGTCGAGCGCGGCCCAGAAGCGGTCCTCCTCGTCTTCCGGCACGAGCGGATCGACGACGACGACGGCGTCGTCGAGCTCGGCGTAGACCGAGGCGACCTCCGGCCCCCAGTGCTCGGCGTGGTCCCACTGCGGATGCATTCCCGTCCAGCGCCAGAGCCCCGGCCGCAGCTCCTGCACGTCCATCCGTAAAACCTAACGTCCTCTGTCGGCGCCTCGGCGTTAGGCTCCCCGCATGCCCGGCCTGGCGGACACGACCGTCCGGCTGCTCGGGCAGGAGCCCCTCGCCGGACGCCTGCCCACCGCCGAGCAGCTGCGCATCGCGGAGATCCTCGACAGAGCCGGCTTCGCCTACCTCGAGGTCTCCGGCGGCGGCTGTTTCGAGAGTGCCGTCCGGCGTGGGGTCGAGAGCCCGTGGGAACGGATCCGTGCATTGAAGTCGCGCGTCGAGACGCCGCTCGGCCTCGCGCTGCGCGGTCGTTTCCTCGTGGGCTCCCGTCCGGTCGACGACGACTTCATCCGCCGCTTCATCGCGTCCGCCGCCGCGAACGGCATCGACGTCTTCCGCCTTCACGATCCGCTCAACGACGTGTCGAACCTGCGGGAGGCGGCCGACGCGGTCGCGAAGGCGGGCGGCGAGTTCGAGGCCGGCCTCGTCTACAGCCCGGGGCGCACGGGTGAGACCGATCCGCTCATGGAGCAGGCACGCGAGCTGCCGAACCTCGGCGCGGCGCGCATCCTCCTGCACGACCCGACCGGATCGCTGCAGCCGCATCGAGCCCGCGAGCTCGTGACCGGCCTGCGCGAGACGACGAAGCTCCCGATCGGGATCTACTGCCAGGGCTCCGCGGGGAATGCGCTCGCGGCCGCGCTCGAGGCTGCGCGCGCGGGCGCCGAGCTGATCGCCTGTGCCGTCTATCCGATCGCCCTGTCGCTGCACCGGGTGTCCGGTGAGGCGATCGCCGAAGCGCTCATCGGTCTCGGCCTCGAGTGCGACGTCGACGTGTCCGCTCTCTGGGAGGCATCCGACGTCGTCGACGAGTACATCGGCGACGAGCCGGTCACGCCGCTCGCTCCGCGCATCGCGGTCCGAGCCGCGCAGCACGACCTGCCGGCCAGCCTCGTCACGACGCTCGAGTCGAGCCTCCGCACGCAGGGCGCTGCGGACCGCCTCGACGAGGCGATCGAAGAGCTCGTGCGCATCCGGGCCGAGGTGGGCTACCCGCCCCTCGCGTCGCCGATCGGCCACGTCCTGGGATCGCAGGCGCTGCTCAACGTGCTCTCGGCAAACCGTTACTCGGTGGTGGTCGACGACGTGCGGCGCCTCGTCGAGGGCAGGCTCGGCACGCCGCCGGCGCCGATCGACAAGAACGTGCGCCGCGCCGTCGCGCTGACGGCCGACCCCGAGTCGGCCGAGAACGCAGCACCGCTCGGCCTCCAGGAAGTTCGCGCACAGGCCGAAGGCCTCGCGTCGAGCGAGGAAGAGCTGCTGTTGCTCGGGCTCTTCGGCGACGACGCCGAGCCGCTGCTGCACACGATCCGCGGCCGCTCGGCCGGCGACGAGACGCTCGCCACGGGCGGCGTCGATCAGGCGCGTGCGGAGCGGATCCGCGAGCTCGTTCGCATCGTCCAGGAGACCGGCATCGGCGAGGTCACGATCGAGGAGTCCGGGATGCGCGTGTCGGTGCGGCGTACCGACGACCGCGCACCGGTTCAGCCGGCTCGGGAGGCCGCATCGCTCGCGCCGCCGGACGACACCGAGCTGCCGGCGACTGTGCCGTCATCGAATGGCCTCGTCCGTGTCGAGGCCCCGATGGTCGGGACGTTCTACCGCGCTGCCCAGCCGGGCGCGCCGCCGTTCGTCGAAGAGGGTCAGGCCGTCGGCACGGGCCAGACGCTTTGCATCCTCGAGGCGATGAAGCTGATGAACGAGGTGAAGGCCGACGTCGACGGAATCGTCCGGTCGATCCTCGTCGAGAACGCGCAGCCTGTCGAGTTCGGCCAGCTTCTGTTCGAGCTCGAGCCGGTAAGCGGCAGACCGATGGACGCCCTCTAGGTGGAAGGTCCGTATGTTCAGCTCTTGGCCAGCGTGATGAAATCGCGCCCACCGGCGAAGCCGGTGCGCGCTCTAGTGCGGACATCGCAAGCGATGTCCGGCGACGCGCTCTAGCGATGTTCTCGCGCGTGCTGGTCGCAAACCGCGGCGAGATTGCGGTCCGGGTCATCCGCGCCCTGCACGAGCTCGGCATCGAAGCGGTTGCCGTCTATTCGACGGCCGACTCGGGCGCGCTGCACACGCGGCTCGCCGAC
>MNJC01000040.1 GCA_001920085.1 Actinobacteria bacterium 13_1_20CM_4_69_9 | reverse complement strand
GGGCCCGCCGGACGAGCACGGGCAGGAGTCGCTCCCGGTACCACGCGGACGCCAGTGCGTCGTCGTGTGGCTGCCCGTCGTCGAGCGCCTTTTGCGCGGCGTCTTCGATGGAGGCGCCACCGGCCAGCGCGTCCTCCACGTGACGCGCGCGCAGGGCGTTCGCTCCCGCGCCGCTGATGCCGACGCGAACGCCCGCGGACGTTTCTGCCGCGCAGACGGCGAGGATCGTGTACGCGTGCGCATGGGGCCTGCGGGCTGCGGCGTAGCCGGAACGCTTCGGCTCCTGGAGCTCGACTTCGAGCACCAGTCTCCCGTCCGCACCGGCAGCGAGGAAGTCTTCGACCGGCTCGGCGCGCTCGCCGCCATTGCCCGCGCTCTTGACGGTCGCCGCGAGTGCGATCAGCGCAGCCTGCAGGTCCCCGCGGGGCGTTCCGCCGCCGGAACGTGCACAGAGGTTTCCGCCCAGTGTCGCCTGCGCGCGGATCTCGTGATCGGCGACGTTACGCGCCGCGGAGCCGAGCGGCTCGACTGCATCCTCGAGCTCCGTGACCGTTGTCATGGCGCCGATCGTCAGGCCGGAACCGTTGCTCCCGATCCCCGACAGCCCCGCGTCGCGAAGCATCAGGACGCGCGCCGGCCGCAGGCGCCCGTAGTTGATCTCGGCCATCAGGATCGTGCCGCCGCCGAACACGGTGACGCCGGAACCGTCTCCGAACGCCTTGACGGCCTCGTCCCGGGACGCCGGGACGACGAGCTCAGCTGCTTCCAGAGATGTCGACGCCACTCCCCGCTCCTCTTCGAAGGCAATAACTGAGCCGATTCTGTCACCGCCCACGCGGAACGCGCAACACAGCGAGTTATCGTGAGAGCCATGGCGTTCGCGACGATCGACGAGCTCGAGGCCGGCCTCGAGGGCGCGCAGTACCTGCCGGAGCGCGGCCTTTCGACCGCGCTCTACCTGTCGCTCTCACTCCAGAAGCCACTCCTGCTCGAGGGGGAGGCAGGAGTGGGCAAGACGGAGGCCGCGAAAGCGCTCGCCACCGCGACGTCGTCGCGGCTGATCCGGCTCCAGTGCTACGAAGGGCTCGACGTCGCGCACGCGGTGTACGAGTGGAACTACTCGCGCCAGCTGCTGCATATTCGCGCGGCGCAGGAAGGAACCGTGTCGGAGGAGGAGCTGTTCGGGCCGGGGTTCCTGATCCGCCGGCCACTTCTCGAGGCGATCGAGAGCACCGAGCCGGTCGTGCTGCTGATCGACGAGATCGACCGCGCCGACGACGAGTTCGAGGCCTTCCTGCTCGAGATGCTGTCGGACTTCCAGATCACGATCCCGGAGATCGGGACTGTGACGGCTCGCGGGCACCCCGCGGTGATCCTGACCTCGAACCGGACGCGGGAGCTGCACGATGCGCTGAAGCGTCGCTGTCTGTTCCACTGGATCGGACATCCGACGCTGGAGCGGGAGATCGAGATCGTCGCCCTGCGCGTACCCGGCATCCCCGACCGGCTCGCGGCGCAGGCCGCGGCGTTCGTGCAAGGGCTACGGCAGCTGGACCTGGCGAAGCCGCCGGGCGTCGCCGAGACGATCGACTGGGCGCAGGCGCTCGCCGCGCTCGGGCGGGAGGACCTCGACGCACGTACGGTCGAGGAGACGCTCGGGTCGGTGCTGAAGTACCACGAGGACTTCGCCGCGGTGCGCGACGAGGCCCTCGTCGCGCTCGTCGAGGAGGCGCGCACTGTCGCAGCCGGCGCAGCTTGAGGGCGGCTTCGTCCGCCACGTCGTCACGTTCGGTCGGATCCTGCGCGAGGCGGGGCTCGAGGTCGGGCCGGGTCGCATCTCCGACGCGCTGACCGGGCTCGACTGCCTCGACATCCGGAACCGCGAGGACGTCTACTGGGCGCTGCGCACGACGCTCGTCTCGCGCGCCGAGGATCTCGAGAGCTTCGATCGTGCGTTTGCCGCATGGTTCCTGCGCTCGCCTTCGCGTCCGCCGTATCGCGGAGCCGCTCCTGCCGACCGTCCGCCGCGGCTCTCCGAGCGGACGCGCACCGATCGGGCCGGCGGCGAGAGGGAGCCCGGGGGCGAGGCGGCGGAGGTCGGCTGGAGCCTGCACGAGGTGCTGCGGCAGAAGGACTTCGCCGCGATGACGCCGGAAGAGTTCACGCAGGTGTCGAAGGCGATCGCCGACGTCGCAGCAGTGCGTCCGCTGCGCCGGTCGCGCCGGCTGCGACCGCACACTCACGGTCGCAAGCTCGACCTGCGCCGGCTTGCGCGCCGCTCGCTCGCGCGGGGCGGCGATCCCATCGAGCGGACTTTCCGGCGGCGAATCGACGTCCCGCGCAAGCTGGTCGTGCTGTGCGACGTATCCGGGTCGATGGAGGCGTACACGCGCGCGCTGCTCCTGTTCCTGCACGCCGCGGTCGGCTCCGGGCGCGGCGTCGAGGTGTTCGTCTTCGGCACGAGGCTGATCCGCCTGACCGATCAGTTCCGCACCCGCGATCCCGAGCAGGCGCTCGCAGCCGCCGCGAAGCGGGTCGGCGACTGGGCCTCCGGAACACGGATCGGCACGTCGCTGCGAACGTTCAACGACGTCTGGGGCCGACGTGCGCTCACGCGCGGCGCTGCGGTCGTGATCGTCTCTGACGGGTGGGAATGCGAAGACGCGACCCTCGTCGCGCAGGAGATGGCGCGGCTGCAGCGCGCCGCGTACGCCGTCGTCTGGGTGAACCCGCTGAAGGGAAGCCCGGAGTACCAGCCGCTCGCCGCCGGAATGCGGGCGGCGCTGCCGTTCGTTGACCGGTTCGTGGCCGGACATAATCTGGCGAGTCTCGAAGAGTTGGCCGGCCTGCTTGCCGGCATCGAAAGGAGGCACGCGGCTTGAAGGAGGTGCTGTCTGACATCGAGCGTTGGCGCGCACGCGGCGAGAAGTTCGCGCTCGCCACCGTGATCGCGACGCGACGCTCGGCGCCGAGGCCCATCGGGGCGAAGCTGGCGATCTCGGAAAGCGGCGAGATGGCCGGGTCGGTCTCGGGAGGCTGCGTCGAGAGCGACGTCTACGAGCACGCGTGCGAGGTGCTCGATGGCTCCAAGCCGCAGCTGCTCTCGTACGGGATCTCGGACGACCTCGCCTTCTCGGTCGGGCTGCCCTGCGGCGGCGAGATCGACGTCTTCGTCGAGCCCGCGCCTGAGGAGCTCGTGGAGCGATTGCTCGCCATCATCGAGAGCGAGGAGCGCGCCGTGCTGTTCACCGTGGTCGAAGGCGAGCCCCTCGGAGCCGAGCTGCTCGTGACCGAGGCCGGTGAGACCTTCGGGCCGGGCCCGGCCGAGCTGGCTGGACGGGTCGACGAGCTGCTGCGCAAAAGCCGCAACACGCTGCTCGAGCTCGACGATGGGCAAAAGGTGTTCGCCGAGATCCATGGGCCGGCTCCGCGGTTGCTGGTCATCGGCGCCGTCGACACGGCGGAGGCGCTCTGCGCGGCGGCGAAGCAGCTGGGCTGGCACACGATCGTCGCCGATGCGCGCGGGAAGTTCGCGACGAAGGAGCGGATCCCGAGCGCCGACGAGCTCCTGGTTGCCTGGCCGCAGGACGCGATCGAGCAGGTGCAGCCCGATTACCAGACCGCGGTCGTCGTGTTGACACACGACGACAAGTTCGACGTGCCCGCGATCCAGGGCTCGCTCGTGACGGAGGCGTTCTACATCGGTGCGCTCGGGTCGCGGCGAAACCAGGAGCGAAGGCGCGAGCGTCTGCTCGAAGCCGGAGTCGAGGAGCAGGCGCTCGCACGGGTCTCGGGGCCGACGGGGCTCGACATCGGCGCGGACACACCGGCCGAGACGGCGCTTTCGATCCTCGGCGAGATCCTCGCCACGCGCGCAGGCCGCGACGGCGGTTTCCTACGCGACTCGAAAACCCGTATTCACGTAGAAGAGCCGCAAGAGAAAGCCGAGGCGCTTGCGCGTGATTCAGCAGGCTGAACGGTCGCCTAGCAAATCTCCAAAAAGCAAGAGGTTAGTGCGAGCGTAGCCGTACTGACCGAAGGCGAACTGATGCGGACGCGGCCGCGAAGCGCCCGTGCCCGCACGGAAGAGAACAACCGGCCAGCGTCAACACGAGAAGAGTGCGCGGGCCTTGCCCGCGCACGTCTCGCGCGAAGCGCCGTGCCTCAATCCGCGCAAAAGCGCAGCTTTCGCGCGGAGCTGTTAGGTTCGGCGGGCTTCCACAGCGCACAAAGGAGCCGAGATGGCCGTTGACGTCAAGTCGGAGAAGCTCCACGAGCTCGTCGACTCGCAGGCGCAGGTCGAGAAGCTCGCGACGGGCTTTACGTTCACCGAAGGGCCGCTCTGGAACAAGTCGGAGGGCTACCTGCTCTTCAGCGACATGCCGGCTGACATCCGGCGGCGCTGGAGCGAGGCGGACGGTGTCACCGAGGTCGCGAACCCGAGCAACAAGGGCAACGGGATGACCTACGACGCGCACGGCCGCCTGCTCGTCTGCGAGCACGTCACGAGCTCGCTGGTGCGGATGGACCCGGACGGAGTGGGCACAAACCGGAAGACGCTCGCCTCGCACTACGAGGGCAAGGAGCTGAACAGCCCGAACGACGTGATCGTCGCCGACGACGGGTCGATCTACTTCAGCGATCCCTGGTACGGCCGTATGCCGGTCTTCGGCATCGAGCGCGAACGCGAGCTCGGCTTCCAGGGCGTCTACCGGATCGCGCCCGGTGGCGGCGATCCACAGCTCCTCGTCGACGACTTCGAGCAGCCGAACGGACTTTGCTTCTCACCCGACGAGTCGCTGCTCTACATCAACGACACGCCTCGCGCGCACATCCGCGTGTTCGACCGCCAGCCGGACGGGACGATCGGAAACGGGCGGATGTTCTTCGACAACATCGGCTCTGGCGTGATCGAGGAAGGCATTCCCGACGGGATGAAGGTCGACGAGCGGGGCAACGTCTACGTCACCGGGCCGGGCGGCGTCTGGGTGATCAGCCCCAAGGCGGAGTTGCTCGGCGTGATCGAGGTTCCGGAGAACGTCGGCAACCTGAACTGGGGTGGCGACGACTGGAGCGACCTGTACATGCCGAGCACGACGTCGCTCTATCGCATCTCGCTGAAGGTGTCGGGCAATCGACTCAGCTACATGACCTAAGGAGGAGACGGTGGGCGAGGCCGAACGCATCGACGTCGACCCGGGGCGTGCAGCCCTGATCATCCAGGACCTGCAGAACGACGTGATGGCCGACGGCGGCGCGTTCGCGGATTCGGGGGCCCCACAGCACGCCAAGGAGCAGAACGTCGTCGAGAATGTGAAGCAGCTCGCGGAAGCGTGCCGCGCAGCAGGTATCCCTGTGATCCACGTGCACTACATCGTCGAGGAGGGTGCGCCGGGGCTCAAGCTCAACGCGCCGCTCTTCCAGGGCGTCAAGGAAGCGAATGCGCTTGTGCGGGGAACCTGGGGCGCCGCGCCGGTCGACGGGTTGGAACCGCAGGAAGGGGACTTCGTCGTCGAGAAGATGCGCATGAACGGCTGGCAGGGAACGAACCTCGAGCTGCTCCTGGCGGGCCTTGGGCGTGACACGGTGGTCGTCACGGGCGCCTGGACCAACATGTCTGTCGAGCACACGGCCCGAACTGGTGCCGACAAGGGCTTCTTCGTGATCGTCCCCGAAGACGGTTGCTCGACGATGAGCGCGGAGTGGCACAACGCGTCGATCAACTTCGCCCTGCAGAACGTCTCGACGGTCACGACCTGCGCCGCCGTGCTCGAGGCGATCGGCGCGGCAGCGCCCGCGTAGCCCCCGCGAAGTGAAGACTCGCGCCGCCGTCTTTCACGGTGCTGGGCGGCCGCTCGAGGTGTGCGAGATCGAGCTCGAGGAGCCGCGCGACGACGAAGTCGTCGTTCGCATGGGCGCCGTCGGCGTCTGCGGGACCGACCTGCACAGCATCAGAGGAGAGTGGCAACGGCCGACGCCGATGGTGCTGGGCCACGAAGGTGCGGGCACCGTCGAGGCGATCGGCAACAGCGTTTCGTCTCTTCGGCCCGGCGACCGAGTCGTCCTGTCGTGGGCACCCTCGTGCGGCAAATGTGCCGACTGCGCGCGCGGCCGGCCTGCGGCCTGCGTTCCGCTGCACCGCGCGATTGCCGCTGGGACTCTCGTCGACGGGCGAACAGGGATGTCGCAGAACGGGGAGACCGTGCACCGCGGGACGGCGACCGGCGCCCTCGTCGAACGGCTCGTCGTCGCCGAGCGCGTTGCGCTCCCTCTGGGGGACGACGTTCCACTCGAGGAGGCGGCCCTGCTCGGCTGCGCCGCGCTCACCGGAGTGGGGGCGGTGCTGTTCGCGGCGCATCTCGAGGCAGGTGCGTCCGCGGTGATCGTCGGCGCGGGAGGAGTGGGGCAGTTCGTGCTGCAGGGGACGAAGCTCGCCGGTGCGAAAACGGTCGTGTCGGTCGACCCCGTCGCGGGCCGGCGCGAGCAAGCGCTCGAGCTCGGCGCGACGGCGGCGGTTGCGCCGGATGAGCTGAAGCAGACGATGCGGCGGCTCCTGCCGGAGGGGGTCGACTACGGCTTCGACGCAGTCGGCAATCCGGAGACCACCGAGCTCGCGCTGCGCTGGACACGCAGCGGCGGCACCTGCGTCGTGGTCGGGCTGCCCGCCGCCGGAGCGAGGTTCGATCTCGACCCGGGGGAGTTCAATCGCCGGGAGAAATGGCTGACCGGGACGATGTACGGGTCCGAGGACCCGGCCGTCGCGCTGCCGATCCTCCTCGAGCACGTGCGTGCAGAAAGGTTGCAACTGCGCCCGCTGCTCGGCCCGACGTTCGGGCTCGACGACGTGAACGACGCGATCGAGGCGAGTCTCGCCGGCTCGGCGGGACGCGTGGTGGTTCAGCCCTGATCGAGCAGACCGAACGCAGGCGGGTTGCCTGGGTCGACACGGACGCGGGCGGGCGCATCCACTTCACCGCCGTGTTCCGCTGGGTCGAGGCGGCGGAGACTGCGCTGATGCGCCGCCTCGGCCTGCTCGAAGGCTGGGGAAGCTATCCGCGGCGGCACGTCGAGGCCGACTACTTGAACGTGCTGGTCTTCGAGGACGAAGTTGAGGTGCGTCTGCGGGTCGAGCATGTCGGCGGAACGTCGATCACGTATGCGTGGGACATCGCCAAGGCCGGCGACGTCTACGTGCAGGGCAGGCACACCGTCGTGCACGTCGACGAGCCGGGCCGTGCCTCGCCGCTGCCCGAGGGCGTTCGCGCCGCTCTCACGTGAGCGACTGCCAGCGCTCGCGATAGTCCTCGCGCACGGGACGGAAGACGTCCAGTACGAGGGCGCCCTCGGGGCCGCAGTAGGCCGAATGCTCCACTCCGCCCGGTAGGACGTACCCCTCGAGCGGCCCCAGCTCGTGCGGGACGCCGTCGACGACCAGCGCCTGCATTCCGCGCAGGATGATTCCGAGTTGTTCGTGCTCGTGGCTGTGCAAGGCCACCGTCGCGCCCGGCTCGAACTCGATCAGGTTCAGCATCGCGCCCTCGCCGAACAGGGGCCGCCCGCTGACGCCTGCTGCGAGCTCGAACGCGCGGACCTCGTCGAAGTGCACGAACTGCGGCTTCACCACTGGCTGATTATCCTCGGCAGCGTGGCCGCGCGTGAGGAGATCAGGGTGCCGGGTATGCCCGAGCCGATCTCCCACTACACGGATGCGGTCCGTGTCGGCGACCTGCTGTTCGTCTCGGGCTGCGTGCCGCTCGACGTGGGCGGCGCGCTCGTCGGCCGGGACGACGTCGTCGAGCAGGCACGGCAGACGTTCGCGAACGTCGGTGCCGTGTTGGCGGCTGCCGGCTCGTCGTTCGCCGACGTCGCGAAGGTGACGATCTTCCTGACCGACGTCGACGACCGGGCAAAGATCAACCCCGTGCGTCAAGAAGTGTTCGGGGACGCACGTCCTGCGAGCACGCTCGTCGAGGTGAGCAGGCTGGCGATCCCGGGCGCGAAGATCGAGGTCGAAGCAATTGCCGTCGTCGGCGCCTGACCCGCACAACGCCGTCATAACCTGGCTCGACGGCTCGGCGGAGGCGAAGCCCGGGCCGCTCTCGGGCAAGACCCTCCTCGTCAAGGACCTGTTCGACACGGCCGGGGTGCGCACGACGTACGGCTCGAAGCTCTACGCGAATCACGTTCCCGAGCGGACGGCGCCGAGCGTCGAGCGGCTCGTCGACGCAGGCGCAGTAATCGTCGGCAAGGCGAATCTGCACGAGTTCGCGTGGGGTGTGACGAGTCAGACCCCGTGGTACGGCACCGTCAGGACCCCTCTGCATCCGGGCCGGACAACCGGAGGCTCGAGCGGCGGCAACGCAGCGGCGCTCGCGGCAGGTCTCTGCGACCTCGGGCTCGGCACGGACACGGGTTGCTCGATTCGACTGCCGTCGGCCTGCTGCGGAACGGTCGGACTGAAGCCTCGCTGGGGCGGCATCTCGACGGCGGGCGTCTTTCCGCTCGCGCCGACCCTCGACACGGTCGGCCCGATGACCGGGCGAGAACCTCGCCGCCGAGCAGTACGTCGAGCGGCTCGAAGCGCTCGGTGCGCGTTGCGTCCGCGCCGAGATTCCCGAGCCGCAAGCGAACACGTGGCCCGTCTTCTTCCACGAAGCGACGCAGGCGCACCGGGCGACGTTCCCGGCCCGTGCCGACGAGTACGGCGACAACGTCAGGCGCAAGCTCGAGCTCGCCGAGTCCGTCGGATCCGACGACGTCGCGGCCGGATACAAGGCGATCGACGCGTGGCGCCGTTACGAGCCCGAGGTCGACGTCTTCGTCGCGCCGACCGTCGGGATCGAACTGCCGCCCGAGGATTGCGACGAGCTCGAAGTCAGGATCCCGCTGACCGCGTTCACGCGCCCGATCAACCTGCTCGGCTGGGCGGGACTCGCGATCGGCGACCTGCAGCTGATTGCTCCGGCCGACGAGACCGTTCTCGCCGCCGGCCTCGCTTGGGAGCGCGGCTAGCGGCCTTGGAAGTTCGGCGGGCGCTTCTCCCCGAACGCCTCCACACCCTCGCGGAAGTCCTCGGTCGAACGGAGCAAGCCGTAGGCGAGCCCTTCGACCTCGAGGCCGAGTGCGAGCGGGCCGTCGGACGCGTGGTTGAGCACGCGCTTCGCGAGTCCGAGCGCGAGCGGGGACAACGCACGTAGCTCGTCGACGAGGCGCGTCACGGCCGCGTCGAGCTCGGCCGGAGCGACAACCTCTGTGACCAGCCCGATCGCGCGGGCCTCCTCCGCGTCGATCCGCCGTCCGCGCATGACCATGTCCTTCGCGCGGCCGAGCCCGACCATGCGAGCGAGCCTCTGCGTTCCTCCGCTGCCGGGGATCATCCCGATCTTCACCTCGGGCAAACCCAGCTCGACGTCGTCGGAGGCGATGCGGAAGTCGCAGGCGAGCGCGAGCTCGAGCCCCACGCCGAACGCGTAGCCGCGGAGCTTTGCGATCACGGGCTTTGGGCACCGCTCGGGAGCGGCCACGTTCCAGGCCAGGCGGGAGAGCTCCTCCGGCTCCCGCTCGAGGAAGCCCGCGATGTCGCCGCCGGCGGTGAACGCCTTCTCACCCGCGCCCGTCAGCACGATCGCGCGCACGCTCTCGTCGCGTCCGAGCTCTGCGAACAGCGTCGCGAGCTGGTCGCGTGCCGCCATCGAGACCCGGTTCAGCTTCTCGGCGACGTCGAGCGTGATTGTCGCCACGTCGCCGTCGCGGTCGAGCCGCAGGCCGTCCAGCTCCGTCATGCCGTCACACCCTCCTCGCGCAGGACACGCCGGAGAATCTTCCCCGACGGGCTCCTCGGCAGGGAGGCCACGAAGCGATACTCGCGCGGCCGCTTGAAGCGGGCGAGGCTGTCCGCCGTCAGGCAGTGCGCGTCGAGCTCCTGCTCGGTCGCGGTGCCGACGACGACGGCGACCACCCGGTGGCCGAGGCGATCGTCCGGCGCTCCGATCACTGCGACCTCCGCTACGCCGGGATGACGCGCAAGCACGTCTTCCACCTCGAGTGGGTGGATGTTCTCCCCGCCGGA
>MNJC01000038.1 GCA_001920085.1 Actinobacteria bacterium 13_1_20CM_4_69_9 | reverse complement strand
AACTGGTCCGCGATCGTGCGCGTCTCGGCCTTGAGCCTGTCGGCGATCGACCTCGGCAGGATGTTGAGCAGCAGGCTCTCTGCCTTTGCCTGCTCGAGTCGGAGCGCGGCGAGCGCGTCCCGCCGCTGGCGAGCGAACACGGCCAGGAGCGTGAAGACGATCGTGCCGCCGACCGCGACGTTGGCCGCGAGCATCGTGCTCGTGAACCACTGCGGGACGGCCGGCGACACTCCTCCCAGCAGCTCTCCGGCGATGCCCGAGCCGAGGAACACCACGAGGTAGGCGACGTACCAGCGCGCTGCGGTTCGAACGTCGTCGAAGACGAGCGCGCCGAGCGGGGCGAGGATCCCCCACAGGCCGACGCCGCCGGAGTCGAGAAAACCGCCCAGCGGAACCATCGAAAGGGTCGGGGCCAGCAGGATCGCGATCTGGCCCACGAGCAGGAACGTGCCGAAGTCCCGCGTGCGCGAGAAGACGACGATCGAGGCGAGCAGGATCGCGAAGTACGCGAGCGGAACCCATCCAACCGGCGACCCGAACGCGAGGTACAGCGCCGACCAGAGCAGCGACACCGGCAAGATCAGGACGGAGATGAGCACGAGCAGCGCCTTGCTCGCGCGCGTGTCTTCATCGTCGCGTGGATCGGCGCCGATCCCGGCAAGACGGGTGAGGATGCGACTCGTCACACCCGCGACGCGTCCGCCTTTCGGGACATCAGCGGCGCCAGGCACTCCGCGAGCTGCCGGCGATGCTCGTCGGTGTCGAACGTGTGCAGCGGATGGGGAGGCAACGCGTGCTCCGCCATGTGCCCGCGCCGCCGGACATACACGACGGGGATGATCGTCCCGTCGGCGTCGTACTCGACTGCGACCGCGCACGCGTCGCCGCCGTCACGATCCACGAAATCCGCGAGCGGAAAAGTGCTTCTCTGCGATGTGCCGCGCGAGGACGCGAGCGTTGTACCGGAACCCGTTGACGGATCCGGAGCTGCTCGTCGCACCGTGCTTGCGTAGGCCCGGCGAAGCCTGCATCACGTTGCCGGCGAAGTAGATCCCGGGGGTCGAGATGCTCTCCCAGTACGGGGTCTGCGCCGGCATCCGCCCGTCGTTGACCATGGCCACGCCCAGGCTCGGCAGGTCGCGAACGGGTGCACGAAAGCCGGTGGCCGCGATCACCTCGTCGCTGTCGAGCTCGAGCTCGCCTTCCCACGTCGTCCCGCTCGCATGGATGCGATAGCCGTCTGTGTGGCGTTCAACGCGCTCGATCGCCGCGTCGACGACATAGCTCCCGCTGCCGCCGCGGATGTGCTCGGTATACGGCGAGAGGTAGCGGATGCTGAGGGGCGAGAAGGCCAGGATCGTGGTGTCCACCGGACGCGGCGAGCCGAGGACGATGCGTCGCGCCCAGGGCAGGAGTCCCTGGGCGAGCTCGAACCCAGAGTTGCGCTTGCCGACGATGAAGACGCTCTTGCCCTGATACCGCTCGGGCGCGTTCGCCGCGACGTAGTGCGGCGCCGCTTCGAGGCCGGGAATCGGAGCGACCCACGGGTCGGTCACGCCGATCGCGAACACGCAGACCCGGCAGCGGTACTCGCCGTCGGACGTCTCCAGCACGAAGCCCGCATCGTCGCGGCGTGTCGACAGCCACTCGCAGCCGTAGCGAACCCGTACGCCTCCGCGCATTGCGAACTCGACGAGCGCCGCCTCCATCTCGCGGCGGGCCGGAACGTCGAACGCGCGGTCCATGAACTCGGGGGCGAGCGCCTGATGCGCACGCTCGTCGCCTACGAGGCTGTTGTGGTCATACCACTCGTACTCGCGCGTGCCTCGGTCGAACGGGGCGTCCGGCTTCGTCCAGCTGATCAGGCGTTGGTAGAGCGGGAAGCGCCGGAACATCCCGCCCGGCGCCGAGTCGCGCGAGATCACCGCACAGCGCGGAATCCCCGTGCGTGCGAGGCTGTATGCAGTCTGCAGTCCTCCGGGCCCGCTTCCGACCAGCACGACGTCGTAGTCGCCGGGCGGAAAGGGACGCTCGTCTAGCTGTTCCAAACGTTCGCGGCTCGTAACCGCCGCGCTTCGATCTGCAGCATTCGATACATCACGCTCGGCTGCTTGAGCAGAAACGCCTTCAGCTCGTGGTCGGGAATGATCATGCAGCGCAGCAGGGAGGTCGCGATCACATCGGCGGTCGGCACCTCGTCGGTCAGGAGCGCGATCTCTCCGAAGAAGTCACCGCGGGTAAGCCGGGCACGTTCCTGGCCGTCGATCACGACCTGCGCCTCGCCGTCGAGGATGACGTGGAAGCCGCCGCCGGTCACGTCCTGGCGGATGACGCGCTGTCCCTCGGCGAAGACCTCCTCGCCGAACGAGTGCGCGACCGCTTCGAGCTGCGGGTGCGTCAGGTCGGCGAACAGGCTCAACCGTGCGAGCGTGTCGACGAAGCTGGCTGTCGGTGCCTCCACGGCGGCGAAGCCTAGCTGCACCTCCTCCAGGCCACGGAACGTGGCGGCTAAGCTCCACCGAAGCAGTCGCTGCACGTGCCGCTGAATGCACGACGTCCCGGGGGTGGCGATGACGGTCCAGGCGCGGACTGAGAGACGGTTCGACAGATCGAGCCCTGTGGCGCGGTACTGGCTCGCGCAATGCGAGGGCTTTCGCGTCAAGGGGCCGTTGAACGGAACCGTCGAGAAGGTGGTCGGAGCGGTCGACCAACAGAGCGCCGAGTCGCTCGTCGTGCGCACGGCATGGCGGCGTCACAACATCCCCGTCGACGCCGTCGACGCGGTCGTGCCCGCCGCTCGGTTGATCGTGGTCGACGACGACAGCGGCGAGGCCGCGGCCGCGCAGCCGTACGAACGCACCCGCGCAGTCGCTGCTGCAAGCTCGCACGCGGCCGGCGCTGTCGCGGCGACGTTCGCTGACAAGGCACCGCCGCTTGCACGGCTCCTGCGGGACGTCGTGCTCACGCTCGCGCTGTTCATCGCCGCGGCGCTCGTCACGCTCGCGCGAGCGGTCGGAGTCGCCGCCGTCCGCGTCGGCCAGCTTGCGGCGATTGCCTTCGCGCGGCTGACCGCGCCGCCGCCGGCTCGCCAAGCTCGGCCTCGCCGGCCGCGATGACGCCCGCCTAGCTTTCGTGCAGCCCGGCAAGCCACGCTGAGACCGCCGCCGCTACGGCGGCGCCGTTCCTGAGCGAGTGCGTGCCGGGGATGCGGGCGATGGTGCGATTCGGACCGTCCGGTGGTGTCCCGAACGGGTCGTTCTCGCCCTGGACGACGAGCGTCGGGACGGTGACGCCATCGAGCTCCTCGAGGCGGCTCTTCTCAGGCCGGCCAGGGGGATGGAGCGGGAAGGCGAGGCACAGGACGGCGCTCGAGCCGGTGTCGGCTGCCGTGCGGCACGCGACCCGTGCGCCCGACGAGCGCCCTCCGCTCAGCAGAGCCGGGACGTCACGGAAGGGACCAGCCCGCAAGTTCGAGACGACGGCGCGCCAGGCCGCGTCGAGCTGGTTCGCCGGTGCCGGGCTGCGCCGACCCGCCACTCGGTAAGGCTGCTCCACCAAGGCGACGCTGAGGCCCGCGGAGCGCCCGGCTTCGGCCGCCCCGACGAGGTCCGCAGAATCGACGCCGCCGCCTGCTCCATGGCCCATCACCAGTGCGCCGGCCGGCGAGCCCACCGGATGGAGATGCACTCGCGCGAGCCCGTGAGGAGTGTCGATCTCGAGGATGACAACGAGCCTAGCGCGGGCCCGCGTTTGCTAGTCCAGGGCTCCTGTAGTAAGAGTTCCGGGGATGCAGGGGGTCGCGCAGTGGCAATAGACATCTTCGCCAAGCTCGGCGACATCAAGGGCGAGTCGCTGGACAGCAAGCACAAGGACGAGATCGAGGTCCTGAGCTGGTCGTGGGGTGTGACGAACGCGGTAACGCTCGCAGGGAGCGGGGCGGGGCAGGGCAGGGCGAGCTTCCACGACCTTTCGTTCACGCACAAGATCGACAAGGCATCGCCCGTATTGATGCAGGCGTGCGCGACCGGCGTGCATCTGAAGGAAGCGACCATCACGCACCGCAAGGCCGGGAAGGGTCAACAGGAGTTCCTCGTCATCAAGATGAACGACGTGATCGTCACGGCGATCATGGACGCCGAGAGCAGAGAGGGTGACAGCGCAGAGAGCGTGAGCTTGGCCTTTGCCAAGATCGATGTCGCCTACAGACCGGCAAAGGCCGACGGCTCGCTCGACGCCGGGATTCACTTCAAGTACGACCTCAAGGCCAACAAAGAGGCGTAGACCGAACGGTTCCGCGGCTTACCACCGACCGCGCGCTCACGCTGGACGAGGCGGTGGCTGTCGCCCTCGCATTGCAGCAGGCAGAGCAATGGGCGGCTGCGGAGGACATCTATCGCACGATCCTCGAAGCCGCGCCGAACCATGCCGACGCGCTGCACTTCTCAGGCGTGCTAGCACACCAGCGCGGCCGAGCCGAAGACGCTGTCGCTCTGATCGAACGGAGCCTCGAGCTCGAGCCCGAGCGGGCCGACTGGTACAGCAATCTCGGAATCGTGCAGCAGGAGCGGCTGCGCTTGGACGATGCGATCGCCGCCTACCGGCGCGCGATCGCGCTCGATCCGAGCCACGCGAACGCGCACAGCAATCTCGGCGTGGTGCTCCGAGCGAAAGGCGAGCTCGCCGAAGCCGAAAAGGCTTATCGCGCCGCCGTTCGCATCGACCCCGAGCACTCGGACGCGTACCACAACCTCGGTGTGCTGCTGAACGCGCAGAAGCGGCCGCGCGAGGCTGCTCTCTGCTTCTCCAGGGTCATCACGCTGAGGCCGAAGGATCCAGAAGCTCGGCGACTGCTCGCGCTCGCGCACTGCACGCTCGGGGAGGTCGAAAAGGCCGTGGAGATCTTCGAGGAGTGGCTGGAAGACGACCCGGACGATCCCGTTGCCCGGCACATGCTCGCCGCGTGTTCGGGTCGCGACGTCCCGGCGCGGGCATCGGATGCGTACGTCGAGAAGACGTTCGACAGCTTCGCCGCCAGCTTCGACTCGAAGCTCACGAAGCTCTCGTACCGCGCGCCGGCGCTCGTGACCGAGATGCTGAAACGATCCGGCGCCGCTCCGGCGCAGAGTCTCGACGTTCTCGATGCCGGCTGCGGCACGGGGTTGTGCGGTCCCCTGCTCGCGCCGTACGCGCGCCGTTTGGTCGGAGTCGATCTTTCCGAGCGCATGCTCGCGCAGGCCCGCGAGAGGAATGTCTACGACGAGCTCGTCAAAGGCGAATTGACCGCTTACCTGGCCGACCGCAATAAGGCGTTCGACGTGATCGTGTCGGCCGACACCCTCGTCTACTTCGGGCCGCTCGACCCTGTCGCCGCGGCCTCCGAAAGAGCCCTGCGGCCGGGTGGGCGGGTCATCTTCACGGTCGAGGAATTGCCCGTCGGCCAGAACGACGCCGGGTACTCACTCGGGACGAGCGGCCGTTACCGGCACGCGCCCGAGTACGTTCGGGCCGTGCTGGCCGAGGCGAGCCTCCATCCGGAGATCGTCTCTGCGGAGCTCCGTCTCGAGGCCGGCGAGCCGGTTGCCGGGCTGCTGGCGCAAGGCACGAAAACGAGCGCCGGCTGAGAGGATGAGCGTCGTCTGTCGAAAGGAGTCCGTCGCGCGCGTCATCCTCGACATCTCGGTTCCGATTCGGGCCGGCATGCACGTGTACCCCGGCAACCCCGGCTTCAGGCTCGAGCGTCACGAGTCGATTGCCGACGGCGCGCAGGCGAACGTCAGCAACCTGGAGCTCGGCGTGCACAACGGCACGCACGTCGACGGTGCTCTCCATTTCATCGACGGGGCCGCCGGGACTGAGGCTCTGCCTCTCGAGGCCTTCGTCGGCCCTGCCGAGGTGATCGATGCGACGTCGGTCGAGACGGACATCGACGAGGCTGCCCTCCAGTCGCTGCCGCTCGGCGACTCGGAGCGCGTGCTGCTGAAGACGAGGAACTCCAGGCTCTGGGAGCTCCCCGAGTTCACGCCGGACTTCATCCGGCTGACCGGCTCGGGCGCGCGCTATCTGATCGCGCGAGGCGTCCGCCTCATCGGGATCGACTACCTCTCGATCGGCGACGCCGAGGCGCATCGAGAGCTCCTCGGCGCCGGTGTCGTAGCCCTCGAAGGTCTCGATCTCCGCGCGGCCGACCCTGGGACGTACCAGCTCGTCTGTCTCCCGCTCCGCCTCGAAGGCTCCGACGGCGCGCCGAGCCGAGCGATCCTCGTGCGCTGAGTCGTCTGCCCACCGGCACCTAGGTCTCGGCGCGATGCTTTCGGAGCTCTGCGACCTCCTGCCTGAGCTGTGCAAGCTCAGCGTGGACGTCCGTCAGCGGAGTGAAGACGCGCCGGCAATCGTCAATCTGGGCGTCCCACCTGTGCGACGTCTGATTCCAGGTGACGAGAGCGACCGGGGCGTAGCGATGCTCGATCCCGTCCGGACCCCGGTCCCCGGGCCATTCGATCGAGTCGATCGCGGGCCGCGCCGGGATCGTCCAGTAGTCGCCCGAGCGGTATTCACCATCTGAGAAACGCACCTCGATGCCCGCCTCGAGCTCGGTCCATACCGTGGAGAGCGGCAGAGCGGGGCCGTTGCGTTGATCCCACCGCCGGAGGCGAGGGTGTCCTTCGCTGCTGTGGCGTGACACGGCCCGGTCGAGCCCGACGGTCGCGTCGTCCCCGACTTCCGTGACGCGAGCAAGCGTGCCTCCGACGTCCGCCGACTCGGACTCGTCTCCACTCACCTCGACCCAGTCATCAACTGCCAGGGACCTCTGCGCGCCCGGGCGGACGACGACGGAAACGCTCGTAGGGGCGATGAATTGCTCTATCGCAAATACCGTCGAACCGTTGTTGCGCGACCACTTGAAGGTTGCCGTGTCGGCGTCACCGCCGGCATGGATCTCGACGCGGTACAGCTGATTGTCGGGCCCGGAGTAACCATTCGGCGCGCGCGCATACATGATCCCGTCTGGCCCGCGCGGCAAGAGAGCGGCTGTTTCGCTGATGGATACGGTTCCAACGTCCTCGCGGACGGCGAGCTTCCACGCCACGCGGAGGCGCGTCGTCGTGTCGGCGCCGTTGAGCGCAACCTCGAGCAGTCCGGGGTCGTCGATCGCGGTCATGTGTCGTTCCCAGACATCGAGGTAGACGAGATCTGTCCGGCCTCGGGACGGCGTGATCGCCCGAGCGAGAAGTTGGTCGAGCGGTACATCGTGCTCCAACTCGCAGCAGAAGCCGCCCACGTAGCTCCGACCCGCCGTGACGTGCAGAGTCGTCCCCTCGCGGATCAGCGCGAAGCCCCCGGCCGAAGGACTGCCGCAGGCTCCGACGAGCTCCTCGAAGACCGTGCGTTCGTGCTGCTCGCGAATCGAGGCCTGCTCGTTCCAGTCGCGATCCAGCGTCACGCGGCCTTGCTGTAAGCGAACGCTCGAGTAGTGCTTGCGGGGGGCGAACAGCAGGCGGCTGAAGTCACCTTTCATGGCCGTCCTTTCTGACGATGCTCAGGCTCGGATCCCTGGAGCTTGGCGCAAACACCGGCCCAGCCCGCGCCGACCGGCTGACGCGCGTCCTGCCTCCGGCTGGTGGGCTCAGGCCCCGGTCTCGATCGACCAGATCAGGAGGTCGAGGATCCGGACCTCGCTGAGCCCGTAGCCGCGTCGCGCGAGGTCGCGCCGGACCCTTCGCAGCGCCGCTCGGTTGCGGTCGAGATCGCGCTTGTAGGCCCGAACGAGCCCGAGCGCGCGCTCGCCGAATGGAGCACGGGGTCCGAGGTCGTCTTCCTCCAGATACGCCTGGACGACGCTGTCGAGCATGGGGATCAGCGCGGGGCGCTTTGGATACAGCGCCTTCGTCATCTTCGAGACGCCGACTCCTCGGATGTCCGCGAAGGCCTCGAACAGCCGTCCCAGCTGCAGCCACGGCACCGCGCTCATAGGCCCGGCGAGCGAGCTGTCGGGAGCGATGCTGCGGAGCGCTCGCTCGATCGCCCGGCGTCGTTCGAGGATCGCTGCGATCTGCGCTGCCGAGATCCGAGCTCCTCCGCGGTTCGCGAGCCTGAGGTCGGGCTCGGCGAACGACATCGGAGGGGAGGCCTCGATCGCGTCGTACTGCGAGTAGGCGTCGAGGAAGCCGAGCGCGACGCCGAGCGGATCGGCGATCGCAACGCCGTTTCGCAGGACGGCGATTGCCTGCGCCATGTCCGTCGACCCTACCGCCGGTCGAACGGCGTTTGCGAAGGACCGGCCGGGTAACAACGTGCCTGGCCTGCGACCCCGGCGAAAGGAGACGTTGTGGCAGTTGATCGCGGTCGGCGCGGAGGGATCGGCGGAATCAGCCTGGGCGGGATCCTCGTCATCATCGGGATCATCGTCGCGCTCATCTGGAGCCTCTGGCTGGGGCTCATCATCGTTCTGATCGGGCTGATCGCCTTTGGCGGCTTCGTCAGGGGACGGTGGTATTAGCCGCGGCGCGCTTCGGAGCGCGAAGCGATGCTACGGCACGGTGACGGACGCGTCGTCCGCGTAGAAGCACGCCCCGGGCGGAGCGTCCGCGCTCGACAGGTATGCGTTGAAGTCGAGGGAGCTCGAGCCGGGCGTCGTGACGGTGTAGCTGACGCTGACCTGTTGCCACGAGGTCGACAGGGTGATCTGGTTCGTCGTCGTTCCGAGGAGCGCGCCGGAGCTGATCGAGTACTCGCGGAACCGGAGCTTGAGCGGCTTTCCTGCCGTGTCCGCGCGGGCCCAGATCGTGCCTGTGTAAGTGCCCGCAGCGGTCGGCTTCACCCAGTCGGGCGAGTCGTTGATCGCACATGTCGTGGCTGACGTGCCGCCGTTGGTCAGCAGCGCCGCCCACGCGCCGCTGTGGCCGCCCGCGACCCGGGCCAGCGTCACGCCCGTGCCGGACCCCGACGTGTTCCAGCCCGAGAGATCCGTCTCGAACCCGGAGTTCTTCACGTAGTTGACGGCGAGCGAAGCGGTGCTCGTCTTCCCCCCGTCGTTTCCGGTGACCGTGTGCGCGCCGCCGGCGTTCGCGGTGCAGACGGCGCCGGTGCACACGCCTTCAGGCGCGATCGAGAAGGTCGTGAAGGCGGTGACGTCGCCGAGCGAGTTGTTCGCGGCGTCGAAGCCCTGTGCCGTGTACGTCCGCGTGCCGCCTGCGGCGATCGTCGCGCTGGCAGGGCTGATCACGATGTGATCGAGGGCGCCCGCGCCGACCTGTAGCGACGCGGTGCCCGTCTTGCCGCCGCTCGTGCCGGTGACGGTATGGGCACCCGAGCTCGTGGCGGTGCAGGTCGCACCCGTGCAGGAGCCGTTCGGCCCGATCGAGAACGTCGTCGTGCCGGTCGCGTCGCCGAGACTGTTGTCGAAGGAGTCGCGGCCCTGCGCCGTGTAGGCCTGCGACCCGCCCGACGCGATCGTGCTCGACGCGGGCGACAGGGCGAGGTGGTCGAGCGGCCCTGCGTTCACGCTCAGCGAGGAAGTGCTCGTCTTGCCGGCATCGGTCCCCGTCACCGTGTGCGCGCCGGCCGCTGTCGCGGTGCAGGCGTTCCCCGTGCAGGAGCCGTTAGGGGCGATCG
>MNJC01000014.1 GCA_001920085.1 Actinobacteria bacterium 13_1_20CM_4_69_9 | reverse complement strand
CCGGCGGTCTCCCGCTCCTGCTGTCGCTGCGCTGCCTCGGTTGCCTTGAAGAGCTCGGCGAGCGGGCCCTCACGCATGCTCGCGCGCTTGCGCGCCATTGAGCACCTCCCTGGCGAGATCACGGTAGAGAGCGGCCGCGTCGCCGCCCGGCTCGTACCCGAGCACCGACTGGCCCTTCACGGGTGCCTCCGCATAGCGCACGGTCTTGCGAATCTTGGTGTTGAAGACGAGCTCGCCGAAGTTCTCCCTGAGGATGTCGATGGCCTCGCGCGAGTGCAGCAGGCGCTTGTCGTACATGGTCGGGAGGATTCCCTGGATCTCGACGTCCGGGTTGAGGTTCTCACGGATCATCGAGAGCGTGTTCTCCAGCTGGACGAGACCGCGCAGCGAGAGGTACTCGCACTGCACCGGGACGATCACGCCGTTCGAAGCGACGAGCGCGTTGATCGTCAGCAGGCCGAGCGACGGCGGCGTGTCGATCAGGATGTAGTCGTACTTCGACTTCACCGAGACGAGCGCTTTCTCGAGCGCGCGCTCGCGGCCGATCATGGACGAGAGCGCGAGCTCCGCGCCGGCGAGGTCGATCGAGCTGACTGCGACGTCTACCTCGTTCTCGCGGATGATCTCCTCGACCGGCAGCTTGTGGACGAGCACGTCGAACATCGAGCGCTCGATCTCGTCGGGGTTCCAGCCCTGGCTCATCGTCAGGTTGCCCTGCGGGTCCAGGTCGACGAGCAGCACCGAGTGGCCCGCCTCCTTCAGGGCGACGCCGAGGTTCAGCGTGGTGGTGGTTTTGGCCACGCCGCCCTTTTGGTTGGCGAACGCGATGACCCGTGCCAAAGAAGTTCCCTTCTCAGTGGACGTTGAGCGTGTGTTGGGACGCGGAAGCAAACGGGAGAGGCCCATGCGGCGCTCTTTCGTCCCAGGATAGCCCGTTCCTGCCGATGTCCCGCATAATCATGCGGGTCTCGGACGGCGCTACCGCAGGAAGGCTTCGCCTTCGACCGCGAGCTGCAGCCGGAGGTTGTACTTCAGGGAGACCGGCGCCGAGCTGACGAGGCGGGCGTCGCAGTCGCCCGGGCCCATGTTCGGCAGGTCGAGCGTGCGGACCTTCTGGCCCTTGCCGACCGTCTGCGTTCCGGCGACTGCGCCGTTGCAGAGAACCTGGATGCGGGCGCGGACGCCCTTGCGCGTCGCACGCGAGACGATGGCGGTGAAGGTCACGTGGCGGCCGGGGCCGAGCAGGCCGAACGGGACGATCTTCGTCTTGCGCGGGCCGAGCGTCCCGACGCGGTGGACCACGAGCGGCGCGTTCGGCGCGGCTGGCAGCGGCGTCGTCGGCGTCCCGCCGAGGGCGGCGAACATGTCCGACCTGAGCTTGTCGTCCGGCGGGCTCAGCCAGGTGATCGCGTACCGGTAGGTCGGGCCGACATGGATGTACGCATAGTCCTCGGCGAAGATCTCCGCGATGCTGTGATCCCAGCCCATCGAATAGTCGAATGCGACCTTGCGGCTGGCGAAGGCCGGCGGGGATGATGATCGTCGGGCGGCCGCCGGCGCGGGTGTAGCAGGCGGCGGCCTCGGAGCCGCAGAGCCCTTCGATCGATATGTCGGGGACGATCCGGACGGTGACGTTGCTGATCTCGTTGCCGTGCACGGTCGCGCGCAGGACGCCCGCATACCAGTCGGTGTCGACCGCGTTCGCGCGCACATCCAACGTGATGCGTCGTCCCTGCAGATCGCTCGACGTGACGATCGCCGCGCCCGCACCGCCCGCGAGGGCGAGCGTGAGCACGAGCGCGAGGACGGCGACGAGGGGCTTCATGGCGGCGCGGCTCATCGAAGCACAGTTACCTGGAGCGTGCTGACCCCGGATCTAAGAACTACGTAAGAATGGCCGGTCGCGCCGGCCGGAAGCGGCCGATCAAAGCCCAGATGCCCGCGGCCGCGACGAGGACAGCGCCGACGAGGATGACGAGGCCCTGCGCGGCGACGGCAAACGCAAGCGCCTCGCCCTTCGGGATGCCGCCCACGATCAGGATCGCGGCGCCTGCCCCCGCCTGGGTGGCGGCGCCGGCAGGCGCGATCGGGAGCGATGCGGAAGCCGCGGACGCGCAGAGGAAGGCGAGCGCCAGCGTGAACGAGCCGCCGACCGCGAGCGCGTTCAGGAGCACGAACACGGCGACGCCGCGCAGCGCCCACGAAACCGAGATGAGAACCCAAGCCTGGGACGCCGAGCGCCGGCAGGCGGTGTGCTCGCGCAGCCAGCGGCCGACCTTCCAGCGGCCGACGAACCCCAGTCGGGCGATGCGTGGCAGGCAGAGCACGAGTGCCGCGGCAGCGACGCCGGCGGCGGCGACGAGCGCGAAGCCGACCTGGACGCCGCCGGAGTGCGACGCGGCGGCTGCGACCGAGGCCATCGGCGCGAGGGCCGCGCTGTCGAGCAGGCCGACGACGATCAGGGTCAGGCAGATCGCGCCGAGGCCCGCGGTCTTCTTCCCGGGGAGTCGGCGGACGACCGCAATGCGAATCGCCTCGTCGAAGCGGCCCGGCAGGGCGACTCCGCCTACCGAGGCCGCGCCGCCAGCGGCAGCGAGGGTGAGGGCCTGAGGCCGCTCCTCCTCACGGAAGAGCCGCTGCCAGCCCCACGCCTTGAAGGCGTAGGCGAAGAGAAAGAGGATTCCCGCGGCGACGACCAGAAGCGGGTCGGCGCTCGCGAGCGGCCAGCCCGAGTCGAGGAAGTGGAGCATCGTCAGCACCGCGGCCGCCAGGGCGCCGGTCACGAACACGGCGTTGACGGCGATCCGGACGCGGCGCGAGCCGGCGAGACGACGTGCTCTCCCCATGCGACTCGATATCGGGAAGTCTTCGAGGAGCCTGGAGATCCGATCGAGGGACAGCGCTCTACGCCTTTCTGCGTTTTTTGGGTCCGGGACTGACTGCTTCGTCGGGAGAGGCGTCAGTCCTCGGGCTCGCCGTCGTCGTAGCTGAGCGGCTCCAACCGGGCGATGAGGCCAAGACCCCGCCAATAGATCTTATTCGACCGTGGGTAATAGCAAACGTCGTTGGCCCGCCGGGTGCCGTAGACGAGAAATGACGCACCTGCGTCACCTGCACGGAGCGAATGGGACACCCCGGTGCTCGGCGGCCGCGACACGACATGCCCGGCGCGGACCTCTCGAGCCGCCCGTAGTTCACGCCCGCGTGCTGCGCCCCGGCCTGGCGGGCGGGCAGGACCCAGCGTCCCGCCTTACCCTCGTACGCGGGCTCCGCGTCCGCCACATTGATCGTGCGCGGCTCCTCCGGCTGCCCAGAGTGGAACGGCGGCGGCTCGGCCGGCGTTGCGAAGAGCAGCGCGGTCAGCCCGTCGTCCTCGGCGCGGACCGTCGGCGTGTCGTGCGGCACGCGATAGACGACGCAGTCGCCCGCCCGCAGGCCGTCGCCACTACCGGCGACGACGTAGAGAACGTCCTCGGTCTGGCGATGCGGCAACTCGACCTGCTCGCCGGGCGCGAGCTGGATGCGGCGGAGGCTGACGGCGACGGCACCGGCCGCCTGCGCGAGGTCGGAGTCGCGCGGAACGTCATCCCAGTGCGCGATCAATCCGGCTCTTCGCCGTCCCAGTAGTCGAGCTGCTCGATGCGGCCGATGACACCGACGCCGCGCCACATCATCTTCCGCGAGCGCGGATACCAGCAGATGTCGTTCGGCTCGCGCGTGCCCCACGCGAGGAACGTCAGCCCATCGTCGCCGCCGCGGAACCTGTGCGCGTAACGGCTTCCCGGCGGCACGGCGACGACGGAGCCCGCACGCACGGGATGCTCCTCGTCGGGCCAGATCTCGAACGTGCCCGTTCCCTCGAGCACGACGAAGATCTCCTCCTCCGCGGAGTGCGCATGGGGCGGCCCGGACGACACGCCGAGATCACAGGCGATGTACGTCATCCCGGACCAGCGCGACCCGGCAGCGTCAGCGACATAGCGCCGAGTGCAGCCGCCGAAGACGTCGTCCTCGACGTCGGCGACGTTGACGATGTTCGACGGACGCTCGGCCTCCGGCTCCGGCCACTCGAGCTCGGGCTCCCGGTCCCACGGATGACCGCTTTGGATCTCGATGTACCCGGTGATCGACCACATCGACCCGCCGCGAGGGAGCTCGCCGCTCGGCAGGTACTCGCGCGCGCCGAACGCGAGCACGTCAAGCCCTTCGTCACCGGCCCGAATCGTGTGCGCCTCGTGGAAGTTCTTGTAGACGATGCAGTCGCCGGCGCGCACCTCGTAGGCCTTGCCGTCGAGCCACGTGAGCCCGGAGCCGGACAGCACCCAGAACGTCTCCTCCGCCTCGCCGTGCACGTGTGCGGGCGTCGGCATCTCGCCGGGAGCGAGCTCAATGCGCGTTACGCCGCAGCGGTAGCTGCCGGCGGGCGTGCCGAGATTCGACCAGGTGCCGGCCATCTGGCCTCGCTCGAGGCGCCGCTTCTCGACCTCGTCCCAGTGCGCGATGCCCACGCGCGCGACTCTATGCAACCGGAGTTCCAAGAGCCGATGCGCAACGTTCGACTGCGTCCTTGGCTCGCTCACCTCCTTCTCGTCGTGCCCATGCCTCCGCCTCGTGGACGAGCCCGCGCAGCTCTTCGAGCAGGACGCCGGGGGGTGCGCCCTCGCGCTCGAGCGCCTCGATCCGGTCGAGCCGGGCCAGCACTGCGCGGGCATCGTCCATGTGAACGAAACTAACCGGCGAGTGCGCGCGTGTCTGTGACGGGTACGTGACGAATTGGTGCCGGTCGCAGCCCGAGGATCGATTCGTCGAGCTCCCTGACCAGCGCGGCGCGGTCGCCGTGCAGGATCGACTCGACGAGCGCGCGACGGACCACGTCCGGATCGGGATCGCCGCAGAGTCGCTCCTGCAGCTCCGCGCGTGCGCGCCCCGTCTCGCCGAGCAGGATCGCGCCGCGCACGGCCGCAGCCCATAGGCCGTCGCTGCCTCCTAGCAGAGCGGCGAGCGACTCGCGCAGCTGCTCCGCCCGGAACGGCCCGTCCTGGAACAACGAGAGCTCCCAGCGGTCGATCGCCTCGCCGAGCTCCGGATCGTCGTCGACCTCGTCGAGCTTGAGCAACACGTCGGTCGCGAGCGTCGCACGGAACGAGTCGAGTCGCCCGGGCTCGCCGGCCGGCTGCGTCGCCGCGATCGGGACGGCCGGACGGATGCCGTAGGGACGCCAGTCAAGGCGCTCGAACAGGACCGGGCCGGCCGCGACCGGTGCAGACGTCGCCAGGCGGATCGCCGTGATCGCGTCGGAGACCGCGTCCCAGCTCGATCGTCGTCCCGCCGGTGGTCAGCCCGATCACCGGTGCGACCGCGCCGTACTGGTGCCGCTCGCCGAAGATCGACCGCTCGAGCTCCGCATAGGCGCGCGCGAACGCGTCGTCGTCCCAGTCGAAGCCTCCGCAGATCTCCGCGGTGTCCATGAGCAGCGGGAGCAGCACGCTGCCGAACAGCGCCTCATCTTCACGCGCGCGAGGACCTGCATGGGCGCGCGCGAAGATCGTCGCGGCCGGCTGGCGCATGAGCTCCTCGACGGCGAGCCGGGCGTCGGGCCGAGTGCGCAGCGTATGAGCACGGTGCTCGATGTACGGCTTCACGAGGGGCCGGTACTCGTACAGCGCCGGCTTGGCGTACGAAGTGTGCTCCTCGAACGCGAACGGAAGCTCTGCGCCCCGCTCGATGTCGGAGAGCAGCGCGCGGAACGTGCCGAGGCAGAAAGCTCTCAGCGTTTCGTATAGCTGCGGAGCGCGCACGACCACGACTCCGCTTACGCCGTTGCGGGACCCTCTCCTTTCTGACACGTCGGGCACCAGTACGTCATGCGCGCGTCGTCGCCCTGCGGCCATGCCTCGACGGGCGTGCCGCAGCGCGGGCACATGTGACCCTTGCGGCGGTAGATGGCAGCGCGGAACGGAACGCCTTCGACACGCGCGCGCATCACGTCGTGCGCGGTCGAGAGGACTGCGCGAAGCTCCTCCTCCGACACGTCGCCGAGGCGCCGCCACGGCGAGATGCGCTGCGTCCAGAGCGACTCGACCTTCCAGATGTTCCCGATGCCGGAGACGAGCCGCTGGTCGAGCAGCGCGTCGCCGATCTGGCGCCTCGAGTCTTCGCGGCGGATGCGCTCGACCATCCCGTCGTAGTCGGGCGGCTCGGCGAGGATGTCCGGCCCGAGGCGCCGCGCAACGCCGCGGTCGAGCTCCAGCACCGGGCCGTTCCAGAGCACCCCGGCGTGGTCCTCACCCTTGAGCACGAGCCACGGCGTACCGAAGACGGGCGCATCGCGGTCGAGGACGCGCCAGCGTCCGCTCATGCGCAGATGGCTGCGCAGTACGAGGCCGCCCTCGAAACGGAAGAGGATGTTCTTGCCGATCGCCTCGACGCTCTCGAGGCGCCGCCCGTCGAGCTTCGGGGCGAGCTGCTTCACCGCCGCGCGCGGATGCGGCGCCTCGACCTCGAGCTCCTGTCCGACGAGGACCTGCAGCCGGCGCGCCGCGCGATGGATCGCGTCGCCTTCAGGCATGCTGACAGCGTATGCGCGCCGCGCTCGCAGGAGCGGTCGCCGCGACGGTCTGGGGACTGCAGGAGCCGCTCGACCGTCGCGTCTTCCGCTGCGACTACTCGGACGTCCGCCTCGTCGGCGGACTACCGGTGCACGCGCTGAACGGCGCGCTGTTCGGGCTGGCGTTCGACGTCATTCGCCGGCGCACGCGGGTCGACCAGACACGCCTCGCCGTCGCACTCGCCGTCGCCGAGCACACCGCGCTCTGGCCGCTGATCGGCCTCTTCGACCGCAGCGTCGTCAGAAGCCCGCGCGCGTTCGCGCAGGGCGTCTACCGCCACGCCCTCTTCGGCTTCCTGCTCGGCCGGCTCGCGTAAGCCGCCAGCGCCGCCAGGCCAACTCCCACGGCCGCTGCAATGACCTTGTCGCCTCGCGACTTTCCGCCTTGCGGCTTCGGCGAGGCGGCGCGTTCCGGGTATGGCCCGCGCGGGCCGCCCGCACCGTGGTCGCGCGCGAGCTGGATCACCTGCGCGATGTGCAACGCGCGGCGCGGTGTCTCCTGCTCGATCTGCGACCGGCACGAGAACCCCGCGGTCACGACGAGGGCGTCCGGCGACGCCTCGCGGACCTTCGGGAGCAGCACGCGCTCGCCGCACGCGATCGACACGTCGTAGTGCGACTTCTCGTAGCCCCACGCGCCGGCCATCCCGCAGCAGCCGCTGTCGGGCTTCTCGACCTCGACGCCCATCGCTTCGAGCAGCTTCTTGTCAGGGTCGATGCCGCCGGTCGCATGTTGGTGGCAGTGCTCGTGGAGGATGGCCTTCCGCTGAAGCGGCGGCGGCCCGTAACCCTCCTGCTCGAGGAACTCCGCCAGGTGGTAGGTCTGCTGCGCCAGCCGCCGAGCGTCCTGGTCGTTCGGCCGCATCTTCAGCAGCTCGTCCTTGAGCACCGCGACACAGCTCGGCTCGGCGCCCACGACCGGCGTGCCCGCACGGATGTCGTCGCGCAGCGCGTCGAGCACGCGCTCGAGGTAGCGCTTCGCGAGGTCGAGCATTCCACAGTCGTAGAGCGGCCGTCCGCAGCAGAGATGTCCCTGAGGCATGACGACGCGGCAGCCGGCGTCCTCGAGCGCCTCGACGGCGGCGACGCCGACGTCGGTGTGGAAGTGATTCGTGAAGGTGTCGGGCCAGAGGATCACCTTCTTGCCGGACGGGTTGTGCGTGCCGCGCTTCGCATACCAGTCCTGCAGCGTCAGCGGCGCGAACTCCGGCAGGTGCCGTTTCGGATGCACGCCGACGAGGCGCTTCGTGACGGGCGCGAGCGCGTTCGCAACCGCAGGGAGCTTCGAGGCGACGCGCGCGGCCTGGTCGATCAAGCCGAATGCGTACGCGTGTCGCGGCCGCAGCCGTCCGTCGTAGTAGTGGGAGAGGAACTCCGACTTGAGCGTCGGCATGTCGACGCTGACCGGGCAGTCCTTCGTGCAGCCCTTGCACGAGAGGCAGAGGTCGAGGGCCTCGAGCACCTCGTCGGACTTCCACAGGTCGAGCTCGCCGTGGTTGACCATCTCCCAGAGGATCCGCGCGCGGCCGCGCGTCGTGTGCTTCTCCTCGCGCGTGACCATGTAGCTCGGGCACATCACGTCGCCGCTCGTGTGCCGGCACTTGCCGATCCCGACGCAGCGCAGCGCCGCGTGCTCGAAGCTGCCGTTGTCCTTCGCGTACGCGAAGTGAGTCTTCAGCTGCGGCGGCGCGTAGTTCGGCCCGAGCCGCAGGTTCTGCGTGATCGGATACGGGTCGACGACCTTGCCGGGGTTCATCTTCCACTCGGGATCCCAGATGGACTTGAACTCGCGGAACCCGTCGATCAGCTCCGGCCCGAACATCTTCGGGAGGAGCTCTGCCTTCGATTCGCCGTCGCCGTGCTCGCCGGAGATCGAGCCGCCGAGCTCGAGCACGAGATCGGAGGCCTCGTCCAGGAACGACCGGAACTTCTTGATGCCCGGCGCGCTGCGCAGGTCGAAGTTCCAGCGCGCGTGCACGCAGCCTTGCCCGTAGTGGCCGTAGAGCGCGCTGTCGTAGTCGTACTTCTTCGCGATCTTGCGGAGGCGGCGCAGATAGGTGCCGAGCTGCTCCGGCGGAACGGCCGAGTCCTCCCAGCCCTCGTACGTGTCGGGCTTGCCGGGGATGAACGCGGTCGCGCCGAGCCCGGCCTCGCGCACGTCCCACATGTGCTGCTCCAGCTCGGGGTCGTCGTAGAGCTTGATCCCTTCCGGCGGATTGTCGCCCTTCTTGAGCTCGGCGACGAGATCGTGCGCCTTCGCGTCGGCCTCCTCCTTCGTGTCGCCGCCGAACTCGACGACGAGCCAGCCCTGTCCTTCGGGGACGAGCTCGACGTCCGCCGGGTGCATGCCGACGGCCTTCATGTCCTCGATCAGCACGTGGTCGATGCCTTCCAGCCCCGTCGGCTCGTGCTCGAGCACCGTCATGAGTCGAAGTCGTTCTCGGGCAGCAGGTCGTCGAGGTTGTAGCCCGAGACCCGGCGTGGGATGTCGGGATAGCGCTCGCGGACCAGGGCCGCGTAGCGGTCGCGCAGCTCCGTCAGCTTCCGGTCGATGTCCGGGTCGCCAGACGAGCCCTTGCCGACGCGCAGCCGGCGTCCGTCGTACAGCAGCACCTCGAGCTCGTGGACGTTGTCGGACATGCGCGACCCGGGCCCGTTGAACTGCGCCATGACCGAGCGGACGCCGCAGGAGTTGTTTCCGATCATCCCGCCGAACGTGCAGTGGTCGTGTGTAGACGGGTCCGGCCCGAACGTGAGCTGGTGCTGCGCCTGCGCCGGATCGCGCAGGTGGTCGAGGATCAGCCCCGGCTGGACTCGCGCGAGCCTCGCGTCGGCGTCGATCTCGATCAGGCGGTTGAGGTATTTCGAGAAGTCCATGACGACTGCGACGTTGCAGCACTGGCCGGCGAGGCTCGTGCCGCCGCCGCGCGGCAGCAGCGGGGCGCGGTGCTCGCGGCAGACGCGGACCGTCTCGACGACGTCGTCGACGCTGCGCGGGATGACGACGCCGATGGGCAGCATGCGGTAGTTCGAGCCGCCGGTGGAGTAGATGGCGCGGTCGCCGGCGGTGAAGCGCACCTCGGCCTCGGTGGACCGGCGCAGCTCGTGCTCGAGCGAGCGGACGTCGACCTCCTCCGTCGAGACGGGAGGCGTCGCGGCGCGCGGGTCGGCCTTCGTCGGGACCTTCACGCCTTGAGCTCCAAACCGTGGCCGGGACGCGACCGGTCGGGGCGGAGCGCCCCGCCGTCGGGCTCGAGGACGCCGTCGAACAGCTCGCGCTCGACGCGCACGTGGTCGTGGAAGTACTCGATGTGGCGGAAGTGCGGGACCGCGCAGCAGACGTGGGCGCTCGCCTGCGGCGCGCAGTGCGCCGAGATCTGGAGGCCGAACTGCTCGGCAAGGCCGGCGGCGTTGAGGAATCCCGTGTACCCGCCGCAGCGCGTGACGTCGACCTGCAGGCAGTCGACCGCGTTCGCGCGCAGCAGGTTGAGGAAGTCGGCGGGCACGAAGGCGTACTCGCCGGCCGCGATGTCGAGCTGCGCCGGTGAGTGCTCGCGCACGTGGCGCAAGCCTTCCGCGTCCGCCGAGCTGACCGGCTCCTCGAACCACGTCACGCCCCAGTCGCTCGCGTAGCGGTTCGCCCAGCGGACGGCGTCCTCGCGGTCGAAAGCGCCGTTCGCGTCGACGTAGAGCTGGGTCTCGTCGCCGATCGCGACGCGCGCCGCGTCGAGCCGGTCCGGGTCGTCGTCCGGCGAGCGGCCGACCTTGATCTTCACGCGCGGGATGCCTT
>MNJC01000088.1 GCA_001920085.1 Actinobacteria bacterium 13_1_20CM_4_69_9 | reverse complement strand
AGGTCGTCCGCCGCAGCGCGAAATTCCACGCGCACGACGAGCAGAACAGCGCGAACGTCGGCGACGTCGTCCGCATCGTCGAGACGCGTCCGTTGTCGAAGACCAAGCACTGGAAGCTGGTCGAGGTGGTGGAAGCGGCCCGATGATCCAGCAGGAGTCCAGACTGCGCGTCGCCGACAACACGGGCGCCCGCGAGATCCTGTGCATCCGCGTCAAGGGCGGGTCGCACCGCCGCTACGCGCGCGTCGGCGACATCATCGTCGGCACGGTCAAGCTCGCCGCCCCGCAAGGCGCGGTCAAGAAGGGCGAGGTCGTCCAGGCGGTCGTCGTGCGCACGAAGAAGGCGTACGGCCGCGAAGATGGCACGACCATCGCGTTCGACGAGAACGCCGCTGTGATCATCGACAACCAGCGCAACCCGCGCGGCACCCGGATCTTCGGTCCGGTCGCGCGCGAGCTGCGCGAGAAGAACTTCATGAAGATCGTCTCGCTGGCGCCGGAGGTGCTCTGAAGTGGCACACACCATGAGAATCAAGAAGGGCGACCTCGTCCACATCCTGAGCGGCAAGGACCGCGGCAAGCAGGGCCGGGTCATCGACGCTCACCCCAAGGACAAGAAGGTCGTCGTCGAGAACCTGAACATCGTCAAGCGGCACACGAAGCCGCGCCCGATCCAGAACTCGAGCCGGATGGGCACTGCCGGCATGACGCCCGGCGGAGTCATCGAAAGGCCCGCGCCGGTGCACGTCGGCAACGTCATGGTCGTCTGTCCGGTCTGCAACCGGCCGACGCGCGTCGGGATGAGGGAGAAGGAGTCGCACGGCGAGCACGTCAAGGTGCGCGTCTGCAAGCGCGTCGACTGCGGGGAGGAGATCGACCGTTGAGCACCACCGTCCGCGAAGTCCGGAAGGAAGCCGCGCGCGCATCCTACGAGCCGCGCCTCAAGGTCCTGTACGAGCGGGAGCTTCGCCCGCGGCTGAAGGACGAGCTCGGCGCATCGTCGACGATGGACGTCCCGCACCTCGAGAAGATCACGCTCAACATGGGCGTCGGCGAGGCCAAGACCGACGCGAAGCAGCTCGACTCGGCGCTCGAAGAGCTGACGACGATCGCCGGGCAGCGTGCACAGGTGCGCCGCGCCCGCAAGTCGATCGCGCAGTTCAAGATCCGCGAGGGCATGCCGATCGGCGCGAAGGTCACGCTTCGCGGCGCGCGCATGTACGAGTTCCTCGACCGGCTGATCGCGATCGCGCTGCCGCGCATCCGCGACTTCCGTGGGCTGAGCCCGCGCTCGTTCGACGGCCGCGGCAACTACTCGCTCGGCATCCGCGAGCAGATCATCTTTCCGGAGATCAACTACGACGACATCCAGCAGGTTCGCGGGCTGGACGTCGCGATAACGACCTCCGCCAAGAACGACGAGCATGCACTCGCGCTGCTGCGCGGCCTCGGCATGCCGTTCGCGGCGGACGGAAGGGAGCAATAGCACCGCATGGCAAAGACCTCGCTTCGCATCAAGCAATCTCGCCCGCAGCGGTACAAGGTGCGCAACTACACGCGCTGCAACCGCTGTGGACGCCCGCGCGCCGTCTACCGCAAGTTCGGCCTCTGCCGGATCTGCCTGCGGGAGCTCGCGCACCAGGGCGTCATCCCGGGCATGACCAAATCGAGCTGGTAGCAATGCTCACCGATCCCGTCGCCGACATGCTCGCCCGCATCCGCAACGCCAACAAGGCGCTGCACGAGAGCACGGAGATGCCGACCTCCAGGCTGAAGGAGGGCATCGCGGGCATCCTCAAGGAAGAGGGCTACATCTCGGACTTTCACGTCAAGAAGGGCGAGAGCTTCGATACCCTCGTGATCCGGCTGAAGTATGGCCGGAGCCGCGAGAGGATCATCACCGACCTCAAGCGGGTGTCGAAGCCCGGCCGCCGTGTCTACGCCGGCAAGGATCGGCTGCCGCGCGTGCTCGGCGGGATGGGCGTCGCGATCATGTCGACGTCGAACGGGCTCGTCACGTCGCGCACCGCGGAAGAGAAGGGGATCGGCGGCGAAGTCGTGTGCTTCGTCTGGTAGTGACATGAGTCGAATCGGAAAACAGCCCATCGACCTCCCCGCGAGCGTGAGCGTGTCGCTCTCGCCCGGGCGCGTCATGGTCAACGGCCCACTCGGCGAGCTGACCCAGGACGTGCCGCAGCGGATGCAGATCGAGCAGTCCGACGGCGTCATCACCGTGACGCGTCCGACCGAGCGCGGCGACGATCGCGCGCTGCACGGCCTGACGCGGACGCTGATCGCGAACATGGTCGAAGGGGTCACCAAGGGCTTCGAGAAGCGGCTCGAGCTGCAGGGCGTCGGCTACCGCGCCGCGATGCAGGGCGCCGACCTCCGGCTCGACGTCGGCTACTCGCACCCGGTCGTGATCAAGGCGCCGCAGGGCATCACGTTCGAAGTGCCGGCCGTGACCGAAGTCGTCGTGAAGGGCGTCGACAAGCAGCAAGTCGGACAGCTCGCCGCGGAGATCCGGAAGGTTCGCCCGCCCGAGCCGTACAAGGGCAAGGGCATTCGCTACCAGGGCGAGTACGTCCGCCGCAAAGTCGGGAAGCGCGCGTAGTGGCCACCCTGACCGTTCGGGAAGCACGTCAGCGCCGCCACCGCCGCGTACGCGGCAAGGTCGCGGGCACGGCCGACCGGCCCCGCCTCGTCGTCTCGCGCTCGAACCGAGGCATCGTCGCCCAGCTCGTCGACGACGCCAACGGCCGCACGGTTGTGTCCGCCAGCTGGCTGCAGGTCAAGTCCTCCAAAGGGAACAAGACCGCGCAGGCCGCGGAGGTCGGCAAGCTGCTCGCCGACAAGGCGCGGCAGGCGGATGTCAAGACCGCGGTCTTCGACCGAGGCGGCTACCTCTACCACGGACGCGTCAAGGCGCTGGCCGATGCGGCGCGCGAAGGAGGCTTGAAGTTCTAAGTGAGCACCCGTCCTGAATTCACATCCGTCGAGCGCCAGGTGATCGAGCGCGAGGAAAGCCGCGAGCTCAAGGAGCGCGTGGTCGAGATCAACCGCGTTGCGAAGGTCGTCAAGGGCGGCCGGCGCTTCTCGTTCACGGCCCTCGTCGTGATCGGCGACGAAGTCGATCGCGTCGGCGTCGGCTACGGCAAGGCCCGCGAGGTGCCGCTTGCGATCACGAAGGCCGTCGAGGACGCGAAGAAGAACCTCTTCACGGTGCCGAAGCACGGTACGACGATCACGCACGAGATTCTCGGGCGCTCCGACGCGGCGCGCGTGCTGCTGCGGCCGGCGAGCGAGGGGACGGGCGTGATCGCGGGCGGCGGCGTGCGCGCCGTGCTCGAGCTGGCCGGAATCCGCGACATCCTCGCGAAGAGCCTCGGCACCACGAACCCGATCAACATGGCGAAGGCGACGGTCAACGGCCTCAAGAACCTCCGCCGCCCCGACGAGGTGGCGAAGATGCGCGGCCTCTCGATCTCGAAGGTGTTGCCCTACAAGGCTCCGGAGGAGCCCGTGTCGCAGGAGTCGGAGAATGGCGAAGGTTCGGATAACCCAGACGCGTAGCGTCATCGGCGAGACGCAGAGGCACCGCGGCACGCTCCGCGCGCTCGGCCTGCGCAAGATCGGCCAGACGGTCGAGCACGACGAGACCCCGGTCCTGGCAGGCATGCTGCGCAAGGTCCGTCACCTCGTGAGGGTCGAGAATGGCTGAGCAGCTCAACCTGTCGTCGCTGAAGCCCGCCCAGGCGCGCAAGGACCGCAAGCGCGTCGGCCGTGGGCTGGGCTCGGGTAAGGGCCGCTACTCCGGCCGCGGGATCAAGGGCCAAAAGTCCCGCGCGGGCTCGCACAAGATGCGGGTCGGCTTCGCGGGCGGCCAGATGCCGATCTACATGCGGCTCGGCAAGCAGCGCGGCGCGACGTCGAAGGACGCGATGCCGATCGGGCCGTTCCGTACCTCGACCGTGCCGGTCAACGTCGGCGCGCTCGACCGCTTCGACGACGGCGCGGAGGTGACGCCCGAGTCGCTCGTCGAGGCCGGCCTGATCAAGAACACGAAGACGGACGTGAAGCTGCTCGGGGGCGGCGAGCTGAAGAAGAGCCTGACCGTGCGGGTGCACGCGATCTCGGAGACCGCCTACAAGAAGGTTCAGAAGGCCGGAGGCAAGGTCGAGCTCCTGCGGGATGCCCCGCCGAAGCGGCGCAAGCCCGCGAAGGCTGCGCGGGCAGCAAAAGAGGAGTCGTAGATGTTGGGCTGGCTCACCAACGCGTGGCGTGTGCCGGAGCTGCGGAAGCGGATCCTGTTCACGTTCTCGATCCTTGCCCTCTACCGCCTGGGCTCGTGGGTTCCGGCTCCGGGCGTCGATTCGCAGACGATCAACGACTATTTCAACGGGCGCGGCGGCACGATCCTCGGCCTGCTCAGCGTCTTCTCGGGCGGCGCGCTTTCGCGCTTCGCCGTGTTCGCGCTCGGCATCATGCCCTACGTCACCGCCTCGATCATCCTGCAGCTCATGACGGTCGTCGTGCCGAAGCTCGAGCAGTTGCAGAAGGAGGGCGAGGCCGGCTACGCCAAGATCAACCAGTACACGCGCTACCTGACCGTCGCCCTCGCGGCTGCGCAGTCGACGGGCTATGCGTACCTGTTCAAGCGTGCGGGCAATCTGCAGGCCGACACGGGACGCATCGTCCTGATCGTCGTCACGCTCACCGCCGGCTGCACCCTGCTGATGTGGATGGGCGAGCTGATCACCAAGCGCGGCGTCGGCAACGGCATCTCGCTGCTGATCTTCGCGTCGATTCTCTCGTCGGCGCCGACCGGGATCGCCGCCTGGTACAACGGCGGCACGATGGAGCGGCTGTTTTTCCCGCTCATCGCGCTCGGGATCATCGCCGCCGTCGTCTTCATCCAGGAGGGCCAGCGCCGCATCCCGATCCAGTACGCGAAGCGGATGGTGGGCCGTCGCCAGACCGCCGGCGGCTCGACCTACCTGCCGCTGCGCGTGAACATGGCAGGTGTCATCCCGGTCATCTTCGCCGCGGCCGTGATGGCGTTCCCGCCGACGATCGCGCAGTTCTTCCCCTCGACGCAGTCGTGGATCAACGCGCACTTCTCGTACGGCTCGCTGCTGTACATCGGCCTGGAGGGCGTGCTGATCGTGGTGTTCACCTACTTCTACACGGCCGTTCAGTTCAACCCGGTCGACCAGGCCGACAACCTGCGCCGTTACGGTGGCTACATCCCCGGCATCAGACCCGGGGCGCCGACCGCGCAATACCTCGACCGCGTGCTGACGCGCCTGACGCTGCCCGGCTCGCTCTACCTGGCGTCGATCGCGGTGCTGCCGAGCATCTTCATCAAGTACGGCGGCTTCTCGCAGGCGACGTCGCGAGCGCTCGGCGGCACGTCGGTGCTGATCGTGGTCGGCGTCGCGCTCGACACGATGCGTCAGATGGAGTCGCAGATGATGGCGCGCTCCTACGAAGGCTTCCTGAAATAGCGTGGCTCTGAACGTTCTGCTGCTCGGGCCGCAGGGTGCGGGCAAGGGCACGCAAGCCAAGCGCATCTCCGCCGAGTACGACATCCCGCACATCGCGAGCGGCGAGATCCTGCGCGCGGAGATGGAGGCGGGGACCGAGCTCGGCCGGCGCGTCAGGGACGTCTACGACCGGGGCGACCTCGTCTCGGACGACCTGATGATCGAGCTCATTCGGACGCGGCTCGCACAGCCCGACACCGAGGCGGGGTTCATCCTCGACGGCTTTCCGCGCACGACGGTGCAGGCGGAGGCGCTCGACGAGATGTTCGGCGACATCGGCCGCTCGTTCAGCGTCGTCTTCGCGTTGCAGATTCCCGACGAGGTTGCCTTCGAGCGGCTCCGCAAGCGAGCCGAGATCGAGGGTCGAGCCGACGACACCGACGAGGCGATCCGCCGCCGCCTCGAGAACTACCACCGCGAGACGGAGCCGCTCATCGAGTACTACCGCGCGCGCGGTAACTTGGTCCCCATACACGGCGATCGCACCGAGAACGAGGTGCTCGCCGAGATCCAGTCAGCCTTGGAGCAGGTGCCCGCGTGATCATCAGAAAGTCGAACCAGGAGATCGAAGGCATGGCCCGGGCCGGTGAGCTCGTCGCGGAGACGATCGCGCTCCTCGGCGAGCACCTCCAGCCCGGGATCACGACCGGCGAGCTCGACGGGATCGCGGAGGAGTTCATTCGCGACCACGGCGCGGTGCCGACCTCGAAGGGCTACCGCGGCTATCCCGCCGCGACGTGCATCTCGCCGAACGCGATGGTCGTCCACGGCATTCCCGGGGAGCACCGCGTCGAGGAGGGCGACCTGATCTCCGTGGACGTCGGCATCACCCTCGACGGCCTCGTCGCCGACAGCGCCTACACCTATGCGGTGGGCGACGTCGACGACGAGACCGCGCGGCTGGTCGACGTGGCGAAGCAGGCGCTCGAGGCAGGCATCGCCCAGGCGCAGGCGGGCAACCGCGTGGGGGACATCTCGCACGCGATCCAGGTAGTGGTGGAGGGAGCCGGCTTCTCGGTCGTCCGCTCGCTCGTGGGCCACGGCGTGGGCCGCTCGTACCACGAGGAGCCCCAGATCCCGAACTTCGGCGATCCCGGCCGCGGCCCGCTGCTCCAGACCGGCATGACCCTGGCGATCGAGCCGATGATCACGGCCGGCGGCCCGGACGTGTACCTCCACGACGACGAGTGGTCGATCTCGACCACGGACGCGTCGATGGCTGCGCATTTCGAGCACACCGTGGCCATCCAGGACGGCGCCCCGCGGGTGCTGACCCGGGCGAAAACGCCCGCAAAGGCCGGTTTGCTACCATAATCGGCTCGCGGCGGGACGTCCCGCCGTGTTTTCGTGCGCACAGAAGAAAGGCGATTTGGCGAATAAAGAAGAGAAGATCGAGGTCGAAGGCGAGATCACCGAGGCCCTCCCGAGCACCATGTTCCGCGTCCAGATCGACGGCGGGCATTCGGTCCTCGCGACCATCTCCGGGAAGATGCGCAAGCACTACATCCGCATCCTCCCGGGCGACAAGGTCAAGGTGGAGCTCTCTCCCTACGACCTGACCCGCGGCCGGATCACCTACAGACACCGATGAAAGTCAGGCACAGATGAAAGTCAGAGCATCAGTCAAGCCCATGTGCGAGCGCTGCCGCGTGATCAAGCGGCACGGCAAGACCATGGTCATCTGCACCAACCCGCGACACAAGCAAAGGCAGGGGTAGCCACTTGGCACGCATCGCAGGAGTCAATCTCCCGAATCAAAAGCGGCTCGAGATCGGGCTGACGTACATCTACGGGATCGGCCAGCCGACGGCGCGCAAGGTCGCTGCCGCGCTCAGCCTCGATTCCGACACGAAGATCCGCGACCTCACCGACGACGAGGTCACGAAGCTGCGCCAGTACATCGACGAGAACCTTCAGGTCGAGGGCGACCTGCGGCGCGAGCGCTCACAGGCGATCAAGCGCCTGCAGGAGATCGGCGCATATCGCGGCGTCCGCCACCGCCGCGGCCTCCCGGTGAACGGCCAGCGCACGCGCACCAATGCACGAACGCGTAAGGGGCCGGCGAAGACGGTCAGTCGCGGTAAGAGAGCGACGGCGAAAACCTAAATGGCCCCTCCTCGGAAGACAGCGGCCCGCGGCCGCACGCGCCGCCGCGTGCGGAAGAACATCGCCATCGGCCAGGCGCACATCAAGACGTCGTTCAACAACACGATCGTCGCGCTGACGGACAAGGACGGGAACGTGATCGCGTGGGAGTCCGCCGGCTCGGCCGGCTTCAAGGGCTCGCGCAAGTCGACGCCGTTCGCGGCGCAGGTCACCGCCGACTCGTGTGCGCGCAAGGGCATGGAGCACGGGCTGCAGAAGGTGGAGGTGTTCGTCAAGGGGCCGGGCTCCGGGCGCGAGACGGCGATCCGCTCGCTCCAGGCAGCGGGTCTCGAGATCCTCGGCGTCAAGGACGTGACGCCGCAGGCCCACAACGGCGTCCGCCCGCGCAAAAGGCGGAGGGTCTGATGGCTCGCGACCGTTCCCCCAAGTGCAGGCAGTGCCGCCGCGAGGGCATGAAGCTGTTCCTCAAGGGCGAGCGCTGCCTGACCGAGAAGTGCGCGATCGAGCGCCGCTCGTATCCGCCGGGCGATCACGGCCGCGGCCGGATCAAGCAGTCCGAGTACCTGTTGCAGCTGCGCGAGAAGCAGAAGGCGCGCCGCTACTACGGCCTGCTCGAGAAGCAGTTCCGCACGTACTACGCGAAGGCGACCAAGGCGACGGGCGTCACGGGCGAGGCGCTGCTGCGCATGCTCGAGACGCGCCTCGACAACGTCGTCTACCGGCTCGGGTTCGCGGCCTCGCGTGCGCAGGCACGGCAGCTCGTGCGGCACGGCCACTTCCACGTCAACGGCCGGCGCGTGAACATCCCGAGCTACCAGGTCAAGCCGGACGACGTGATCACGATGACGCCGAACTCCTCGGCGCAACAGGTGATCCGTGACGCGACCGACCTAACGGCGTCCGTCGCGCCGTGGCTGCAGGCCGACCACGACGGGCTGACCGGAAAGATCCTCAAATGGCCGGAGCGGTCGGAGATCGACACCCCGGTCCAGGAATCACTCATCGTCGAGCTCTACTCGAAGTAGAAAGGAACGCTTTGGCAACACGTACATCCCTGATGGAATTCCAGATCCCCCGGATCGTCCACGAGGAAGTGGACGAGCAGCGCGGGGTCTTCGAGATCGAGCCGCTCGACCGCGGCTTCGGTTACACGTTCGGGAACTCGCTGCGCCGCGTGCTGCTCTCGTCGCTCGAGGGCGCTGCGGTCACCTCGGTCAAGATCGAGGGCATCTCGCACGAGTTCACCACGCTTACGGGCGTTCGCGAGGACGTCACCGACATCATCCTCAACCTCAAGGGTCTGGTCTGCCAAGGGCAAGCTCGAGATGACGGTCACGATCGGCCGCGGCCGCGGCTACGTGCCCGCCGAGCTGAACCGCGGGCCCGAGCACACGATCGGGGTCATCCCGATCGACTCGATCTTCTCGCCTGTCCGCCGCGTCGCGTACGACGTCGAGGCGGCCCGTGTCGGCCAGCGCACCGACTACGACAAGCTGCGCCTCGATGTGGCCACCGACGGCTCGCTGTCGCCGAAGGACGCGATCGCGCAGGCGTCGGAGATCCTGATCAGGCAGCTCGCGATCTTCACCGATCTCGATCGGATCGAGGGCTTCGGGGAGGCTGCCCAGACCGACGGCGCTCCGGCGGAGATGCCGCTCGCCCACGGGATGGAGAACTTCCCGATCGAAGAGCTCGAGCTCGGCGTACGCTCGTACAACTGCCTCAAGCGCGTCGGCATCGAGACGATCGGCGACCTCGTCGTGAAGACCGAGGCCGAGCTCGCCGCGATCCCGAACTTCGGCAAGAAGTCGGTCGAGGAGGTCAAGGAGACGCTTTCCGCGCACGGCCTCACGCTGCGCGGAGACGAGAGCGGCAACGGCGGCGCGCTGTAGCCATGCGGCACCGTCGCGCAGGCAAGAAGCTCGGGCGCGACTCGGCGCACCGCAAGGCGCTGTACTCGAATCTGGCCGGCGCGCTGATCGAGCACGGTCGGATCAAGACCACCGAGGCCAAGGCCAAAGCGGTGAAGCCGTTTGCGGAACAGATGATCACGCTCGGCAAGCGCGGTGACCTCCATGCCCGGAGGCTCGCGCTCGCCGAGCTCCGCTCCCAGGACGTCGTCCACCAGCTGTTCGCGGACGTCGCTCCCCGCTTCGCCGACCGTCCGGGCGGCTACACCCGGATCGTGAAACTCGGCCCGCGGTATGGCGACGCGGCCGAGATGGTGTACCTCGAGCTCGTCGACTACGAGCCCGCGGGCGCGGCACCGGCCGCCCCGTAGTCTCGGGACATGTTGCTCCTCGGCGGGATCCTGCTCGCCGTGTTCGTCGTCCCCTGGCCGTGGGGCGTCCTCGCCGTGCTGGCCGGGGGCCTGCTGGACATCGGGGAGTCCGTCGCCTTCCTGAAATGGTCGCGGCGGCGCAAGTCGCCGGTCGGGGCGGAGGCGCTCGTCGGTCAGACGGCCGTCGTCGCGACGCCAACGCAGGTTCGCGTCGCCGGTGAGCTCTGGGCGGCTCGCTCGGCCGACCCGTTGCGCGTCGGCAGCGAGGTCGAGGTGACTGCTGTCGAGGGCCTCACCCTGCGAGTGAGGGACCTGCGCCACGTCGGCGCAGGTCCCTGAGCGCTTCAGCCGGCAGGCGTGATCGTCCCGAAGAGGCCGTGCGACTCGTCGTCGGGGCCGGCGGTGAAGAACAACGTGCCCGGGTCGCCGTTCGCGCCGGCGTTCCCGAACTCGAGCGCCCACAGCCCGTCGATCACGAGCTTTTGGCCGGAGGAGTCCCGCAGCGTGCCGCGGTGCTCGAAGCCGGCGGCCGTTTCCTCGTAGGCGTTGATCTGTCCGTTGCCGAAGTTGCCGACGAGCAGATCGCCCGCGAAGCGGCCGAACGACGCCGGCGCCGCCGCGAGACCCCACGGCGCGTTCAGCTGCCCGTGCTGCGCGACCCGGGCGAGCAGGTTGCCGGCGAGGTCATAGGCGTCGACGAAGCCGCGGCCTTCTCCCGCGATCTCGTCTGCGGCGTCCGCGTCCTGCTTCGCATACGACACGAAGACACGCGAGCCGATCGTCTGGATGCCGAACGGTGCGTATCCGTCGGGCAGCATCGGGTCGACGAAGGAACCCGCGGGTGTGACGTTCTGCCATGCCCCGTTGAACACGTCCACGCGTGCGTTGTGGAAGTCGGCGGCGTACAGCACCGGATTGCCGGTTGTCGGCTGCGCGATCGCGAGGCCTTTGTATTTCGCGAAGGGCCCGCCGTGCGCCGTCACGAGCGCGGCCGTCGAACCTCCCCGCCAAGCACGGATCATCCCGTCCTCGCTCGCGAAGATGAAGCTCGCCGGGCCGAGCGTGGTCGGGGCGGCGGTTGTCCCGACGAGGAACTGCCCTGGAATTCCCGCAAAGACTGCGCCGGTCGGCCCGCCGTCGACTCCGACGACGAGCGCCTGAGGCGCACCCGCGGCGCTGTACAGCGTGGACAGATTCGTGCCGTTGTCGGCAACCCACCACGGACTCGTGCCGCTGCGGGTCAGGCCCCAGCCGTTGACCAGGTGTGGATCGGTCACCGCGGCGGCTCCCGGAACGTCGGAGACAAGCGGTGTGACGGTGTAGGAACCGCCCGGCGGTGCGGCGGACAGCGGTGCTGCGGCGGCGAGTGTCAGAGTTGAAACCGCGGCTACCAGCGCGAGCCGAAGCAGCGATTTGCGCATGATCTCTCCCCTTTCGGTATCGATGCCGAAAGAGGTCCATACGGCAGGGAAAGAGGGGCGGTTTTCCTGGTGTACAACCCCCCTGTGATTGCGGAGCTCCTCTTCGCCGCGGCAATGTGGCAGAGCGATGCGCCCATGCCGGTGCCGCGCTCGGAGGTTGCCGGCGCGCAGTGGCGCGGCTACGTGGCTGTCGCGGGCGGATTTCTCGGCGACGGCGAGTCGAGCGCACGCGTCGACCTCTACAACGCGCGCGTGGAGGAATGGGAGCGGCTGCCCGACCTCCCCGTCGCCGTCAATCATGCGATGGCCGCGGCGGGCGGAGCTCGGCTCTACGTTCTCGGGGGCTACAGCAGTATCGGCGCGCGGCGTGACGGGTTCGTCTACGACGGGCGGTGGCGCCGGCTACGGCCGATGCCGTTCGCCCGTGCAGCGGGCGGCGCGGCGTTCATCGACAACACGGTCTATGTCGTCGGCGGCATCGGACGGTCGGGCCTCGCACGCTCCATGTTCGCCTACGACGTTCGCCGCAAGCGCTGGGGGACGCTGCCGGCGCCGCGCCCACTGCGCGAGCATCTCGGCGTCACGGCCCTTCAAGGCAGCCTGTACGTCGTCGGCGGCCGTGCGAACGGGCAGCAGTTCGCCACCGCGCAGCGCTGGCTGCCTCGGCGCCGGCGGTGGCAGCTGCTGCCGTCGCTGCCGGAACCACGCGGCGGGACCGCCGCCGGGGCGGTGAACGGCCTCGTCGTCTGCGCCGGCGCCGAGTCGGCTGCCGGGACGAGTGCGGCGGTGTACGCGTACTCGCCGCGTTCCGAGCGCTGGCGGCGCCTGCCGGACCTGCCGACGCCGCGGCACGGCCTGGCCGTCGTCGGAGAGGGCGCGACGATCCACGTCATCGGCGGCGGACCGTGGCCCGGTCTGTCGACCAGTGCCGCGAACGAGTCGCTGCTTCTAACCGGCTGAGCCGAGCGCAGCGCTGACGGCCGCGATGATCACGCCGCCGAGCGTGACCGACGCGAGCGCCCGCACGAAGTTGACCTCGAAGAAGCGCCAGCGCAGCCAGGCGAGGACGACGAGCTCGAGCGCCACGACGATGATCGCCGAGACGATCGCCGTCTTGTAGTGCGGGATCAGGAACGGCAGCGTGTGCACGATGCCTCCGACGAACGTGCCGACGCCTGTGATCGCTCCGCGGACGAGCGGGTTGCCGCGGCCCGTGAGCTCGCCCGTGTCGGACAGCCCCTCGGAGAACCCCATCGAGATGCCGGCCCCGATCGCCGTCGCAACGCCGGCGATGAACGCGAAGTGAGGCTTGTGCGTGACGATCGCGACCGAGAAGATCGGCGCGAGCGTCGAGAGCGACCCGTCGATCAGACCGATCATCGCCGGTTGCACTCGCTGCAGAAGGAAGGCGTGCTGTTCGGTCATCAGTTAGAGTGTATCAAACCATACGCAAGTTGACAGAGCATAAGGCAATCCTGACAAACCACGTCAGGCGTGCCTGACGTGCGGTTGAAGCTAACCGTCGAATACGACGGCACCGGGTTCCGCGGCTGGGCCGCGCAGCCAGACCTGCGCACTGTCGAGGGCGAGCTGCGCGGAGCGCTCGGATCGGTGTTCTCGATGTTCGAGAACCTCGCGGTCGCGGGGCGCACAGACACCGGGGTGCATGCGCTCGGCAATGTCGTCAGCGTCGACGCGGGCGGTGGTCCGCCGGCGGAGCGTGCAGCGGAGGCGCTCAACACCGCGCTGCCCGACGACGTGTCCGTCATCGCGGCGGAGCACGCGGCACCGGACTTCCACGCGCGTCACTCGGCGAGCGCTCGCAGCTACCGCTACCGGATCTGGCTTCGCCGTGCGCCGTCGCCGTTCGAGCAGAGGCGCTCGTGGTGGTATCCGCGCCCGCTCGCCGAGGATCGTTTGCAGGACGCCGCCGATCTGCTGCTCGGCGAGCACGACTTCCGTGCGTTCACCCCGGCGGAGACGCAGCACCAGGTGTTCAGGCGCAATGTCCTGCGGGCGGAGTGGCATCGCCGCGGCGACGCGCTCGAGCTCGAGATCACGGCCGACGGCTTCCTGCGGCACATGGTGCGCACGCTCGTCGGGACGATGGTCGAGCTGCGGCCGGAGGAGATCGCGCTGTTGCTCGAGGGACGGCCGCGAAGCGAAGCCGGGTCGACCGCGCCGCCGTGGGGCCTCTACCTCGAGCGCGTGGACTACTGAGACCGTGTAGACCGCGGCTAGCATCAGCCGCGATGCGGTTCCCCGTCGTCCTCTTCGACCTCGACGGCACGGTGATCGACTCCGGCGCGATCATCCTTGCGTCGATGCGCCACGCGGCGAAGGAAGTCCTGGGCGCGGAGCCGCCCGACGAGCTGCTGATGGCGGCCGTCGGCGGGCCGGGGCTGGAGGCCCAGATGCAGGCGCTCGCGCCGGACCGCGTCGAGGAGCTCGTCACCGTCTATCGCGCGCACAACGAGCCGCTGCACGAGCAGCTCGTCTGCTGTGCGGGGATCGACGACCTGCTCGTGCGGCTGAAGGACGAGGGACGGCGGCTCGGGCTCGTCACCGCGAAGCGGCGCGCCACGGTCACGCTGGCGTTCGACGTCCTGCCGCTCGAGCACCTCTTCGAGGCCGTCGTCGGGGGCGACGAGACGAAGCGGCACAAGCCCGACCCCGAGCCGCTGCTGCTCGCCGCGAAGCGGATGGAGGTCGATCCCGGCGACTGCGCATACGTCGGCGACTCGCCGTTCGACATGCGCGCCGCGAAGGCGGCGGGAATGTTCGCCGTCGCCGTCACCTGGGGTGGCATCCACGACCGCGCGAAGCTCGAACGCGAGGAGCCCGACGCAATCGTCGACACGGCGGAAGATCTGCATGGCGTCCTCTAAGACGACGTCGCCCGCAAAACGCGCCGCGGAGCTCCGCGAGGTCCTCGACTACCACCTCTACCGCTACCACGTCGTCGACGACCCGGAGATCACCGACGCGGAATACGACGCCCTCTACGACGAGCTGGTCCGGATCGAGGAGGAGCAGCCGGAGCTCGTCACGTCCGACTCGCCGACGCAACGTGTCGGCGCACCGCCGTCGGACAAGTTCCGGAAGGTCGAGCACCCGAGCCCGATGGGCTCGCTCGAGAAGGTCACCACGGCCGAGGCGCTCGAGAAGTGGCACCAGGACGTCTGCAAGCGCCTGGGCACATCCGACGTCATGTACGTCACCGAGCCGAAGATCGACGGGCTCTCGATCAACCTCATCTACGAGGACGGAGCCTTCGCCCGCGGCGCCACGCGGGGCGACGGGTACCGCGGCGAGGACGTGACGGTGAACCTGAAGACGATCAGGGCGATCTCGACGCGCATGCAGCTGAAGCAGGGCGAGGAGCCTCCGCCTCTGCTCGAGGTGCGTGGCGAGGTCTACCTGCCGATCAGCGGCTTCAACGAGCTCAACGAGCGGCTGATCGCAGAGGGGAAGAAGCCGACGCCGAACCCGCGCAACGCGGCCGCCGGGTCGCTGCGGCAGAAGGACTCGTCGATCACGGCGCAGCGGCCGCTCTCGATCTGGATTCACGGCCTCGGCCACAAGGACGGTCTTCCGGCGGACGGCCACTGGGAGTCGCTGGAGTGGCTGCGCGCGCACGGCTTCCGGACCAATCCCTTCGCCGAGCTGCACGACTCCGTCGAGTCCGTCGCGCGCGCGTGCGCGGAATGGGAGAAGAGGCGCATCGAGCTCGACTACGAGATCGACGGGATCGTCATCAAGGTCGACTCGTTCGAGCAGCAGCGCCGCCTTGGGTCGTTGCACGAGCGGCCGCGCTGGGCCCGTGCGTTCAAGTGGGCGCCGATGACCGCGACGACCAAGTTGGAGAAGATCGCGATCCGCGTGGGGCGGACCGGCGCGCTCAATCCGTGGGCGATGCTCGAACCCGTCGAGGTCGGCGGCGTCACCGTCTGGCGCGACGCTGCACAACGAGGAGGACATCAACCGCAAGGACATCCGCGAGGGGGACGTCGTCGTCGTGCAGCGCGCGGGCGACGTCATCCCGCAGATCGTCGGGCCGGCCGGCGAGCACCAGCCCGGGACGAAGCCGTTCAAGATGCCGAAGCAGTGCCCGCTCTGCGGCGCGGACATCGTGAAGCCGGAAGGCGAGGCGATGCATCGTTGCCCGAACAAGGCCTGTCCTTCGCGCGGGCTCGAGTCGCTGATCAACTGGGTGCAGGCCGCGGCCGACATCGAGGGCGTCGGGGAGCAGTCGGTGCGGCAGTTCTGGGACATCGGCCTCGTCCGCTCGGTCCCCGACCTCTACCGTCTGACCAAGGAGCAGCTGCTCGAGGTCGAGGGCTTCGGCGAGATCTCTGCGTCGAACGCGATCGAGTCGATCCAGGCGTCGAAGCAGGTGCCGTTCAACCGCGTTCTC
>MNJC01000094.1 GCA_001920085.1 Actinobacteria bacterium 13_1_20CM_4_69_9 | reverse complement strand
TCAGCTCGCACTGGAGGCGGTTCGTGTCCTGGAACTCGTCGACCATGACCCCGCGGAAGCGCAGCTGCTCGCGCTCGCGGATCGCGGCGTCGTCGCGCAGGAGGTCGCGTGCACGCAGCTGGAGATCCTCGAAGTCGAGCGCCGACTCGTGGTCCTTCGCCTCCTGGTAGGCGGCGGCGAATCCGGTGAGCAGCTCCTGCAGCAGGTCGCGGTCGGCGGCGGCGAGCTCGTCGAGTGCGGCCTGCTCGACGTTCCTGCGCGCCTCCTCGTAGCTCGCGGCCCGCTCGCCGCGAAGGCGGAGCTCGCTCAGGTCCAGCAGCCGGTCCGGCGGTTCGCCGTCGAGCGAGACCTCCTCGCCGAGGCAGCGGGCCGCCTCGTGAAACTCGTCGAGGCACTCCTGCAGGCTGCGGCGCTCGCCGAGCTCGAGCACCAGCTCGCGCCCGGCCGACCGGAGCGTCTCGTAGACGCCGGTGAGCATGCGGCGTAGCCCGTCGGCGCCGTAGACGGCGAGCAGGCGCAGACGTGCCGGGTCGTCGCCGGCGCAGAACTCCGTCAGCGCGGCCTCGAACGCCTCGCCGCGCAGCACGCGCCCCTGGCTCTCGTCGAGCACGCGGAAGCGCGGATCGACACCCGCAGCGAACGGATGCGAGCGCAGCAGCCGGTGGCAGAAGCCGTGGATCGTGGAGATCCACGCGCCGTCGAGCGCGCGTGCCAGATCGGGCCGGCCTCGCTCCACGAGGCCCGAGCGGATGCGCGTGCGCAGCTCGCCGGCCGCCTTCTCGGTGTACGTGATCACGAGGATCGACTCGACGTCGACGCCCTCGTCGCACACCGCCCGCGCGAAGCGCTCGACGAGCACGCGCGTCTTCCCGGTCCCGGCACCGGCCGAGACGAAGACGAGCCCGCGCGCGTCGACGGCCGCGCGCTGTTCGGCGTTCAGGGAAGCGACGTTCAGGGCCGCCTCACCCGGCACATCGGCCAGAGCTCGCACCACGCGGGGCAGTCGCCGCCCTTCGGGTCGTGGCGGATGTCGCCGCCGCGAAGGCGCTCGACGATCCCGACCGCGAGCTCGCGCGAACGCTCGACCTGGCTCCAGAACGCCTCCTCGTCGAGGTAGTCCTTGGACGAGTAGCCCGGCACGCCGTCGTCGCGCGCCTCGGCGCGCAGCAGGCCGCGCGGCTTGCGCTCGCCCGCCAGCGGCCGGTAGAGACCGCCGAGCGGCTCGATCCCGACGAGATCGCGCAGGACGAGCATGTACAGGGGGATCTGCAGCTTCTGCTCCGACTCGATCTGCGCGGCGGAGTGCCCGCGCTTGCCCGCCTTGTAGTCCTGGACGATCCCGCGCGCGCTGAAGGGGTCGACGTCGATGCGGTCGATCTTCCCCGAGAGGGTCACGCGGTCCGCGAGCTCGAGGCCGCGCTGCAGCTCGGTCGCGGCGCGCTCCGTTCCGAACGCCACCTCGAAGCGGCGCGGGACGAGCGGCGACTCGGCCGCCGCGTCCTCACGCACGAATGCCTCGAGGTCGCGCCACAGCCCGTGACGCAGCTCGCGCTGCTGCAACTCGGTCAGCTCCATCCGCACGCCGTCGACGGCCTCGTCGAGGCAACGGCGCAGGAAGGCCAGCCCGGCCTCGAGCTCGTCGGGCCCGACGCGGTCGATCCCCAGCTGCTTCGGCAGGCCCGAGTAGAACCGGTAGAGGGCCTGGTGTGCGATCGACCCGCGCATGCGCGCGTCTGGCTCGCGGTCCATCGTCTTCGGATCGATCATCCGGTCGAGGAACCACATCGACGAGCAGTCGACGAAGCGCTCGAGCTCGGTCACGTTGAACGTCGTGCGCCGACTCAACTCCGCGAGGACGGCCGGATGCGTGAGGCGAGTCGGCCGCTCGAACGCCCGCAGTGCGCGGGTCAGGCGCCGCTCCCAGCCGTTCGCCGCGGCGATCGCCTCGGCGGCGGCGCGATCGTCGGGCACGCGCATGGCAACGGCTCGGAGCCGCTCGCGCTCCGTCGGCGCCGCCTCGACCGGCCAGGTCAGCTGCGAGAGCGGGCGGCGGCGCGTCCAACGCTGCACGTCGTCAGCCGGGAACAGCGCCACGACCTCGTCCCAGAACGGGCTCGGCGAGCGCGGGCTGCCGTCGTCGCCCGCAGCTTCGCGCGCGAGGTAGACGCGCTTCGTCGCGCGCGTGCAGGCAGTGTAGAACAGGTAGCGGTCGCGGGCGACCGCGTCGGGCCGCGAGAGCCGCGCGCGCGAGCGCTCGTCGAGCTCGCGCCGCGCGTCGTCCGCGAGAAAGGGCGACTCGTGGCCGCGCCGCGGCAGCCGCCCCTCCTCGAGGCCGAGCACGAAGACGATGTCGAACCTGCGCGTCCGCGCGCGCAGCAGATCGAGCACGGCCACGCGCCCCGGCTCGGCCGCCGACGCGCGCCGGACCTCGGCGCGCTCCAGCGCCGCCACGAGCTCCTCGGTCGAGAGCGACCCTTCCAGCTCGCTCCACCCGCGCAGCTCGCCGAGCAGGCGCATGACGGTTTCGTGCGCGCGGATGTCGTGGCGCGAGACCTCCCCCACCGGTGGCGACTCGAGCCCGTACGCCGCACGAAGCATCGATGCGGCGAGCGCCGCGACCGCGTCGAGCGGCGTCGGCGCGGAGCGCAGCGCTTCCAGGACGGGCAGCGGCTGCCCGTCCCGCAGACGGATGGTCTCCGTCTCGACCTTCTCGGGGTCGTTGACGGCCCGGCCGCGCAGCCGGCCCTCGAGGAAGTCGGCGTTCTGCCGCGGCAGGCCCGAGTACGGCGAGCGCAGGAACGCGTACAGCTCCGCGCGTCCGCCACCGAGCCACGCGAAGCGCAGCACGCTCAGCAGCGCCTGGCCGTACGCCGTCTTGTCGAGCCGGACATACGACTCGAGCGCGTAGGGGACGCCGAGCGTGCCGAGCGCCGTCTCCACGGGCGCCTGCCAGCGGTCGAGCGTGGGACAGACGATGCCGATCTCCTCCGGCGGAGTGCCTCCACGAATGAGCGACAGCAGCTCCTCGCCGACGAGCTCGAGCACGCCACGCGTCCCGGCCGCCTCGAAGAAGCGAAGGGCCCCGTCGATCGGGGGTGCATCCGAGGGAGGCCGCTCCGAGAACAGCGCGCGCTCGAGGTGCGCGAGCGCGGGCTCCGCGACCTCCGCGAAGCCCGGCGGCAGCTCCTCGATGCGGCCGTCGGCGAGCGCAGCGAGATCGTCCATCGTGCGACCGAGCGACGCGAACGCGGGCCGGCCGGGCTCGTAGGGCATCGACACGGTGACCTCGGTCCGGCCGGCGAGAGCCTGCAGCAGCGCCCATTCCGCGCCGGTCAGGTCCTCGAACCCGTACGCGAAGACCGGCTCCCCGCCCCAGGCGTCGAGCTCGTTGGCGACGCGCTCGGCGGCGCGCCGGCGGAGGAGATCGCGATCCCAGAGATTGAGCCGGTCGAGCTCGGCGCGGTAGGCAGCGTAGAGCGTCGCGAGCTCGCCCTCGAGGTCGTTCGGATCGAGCAGCCCAGACTCGAGCTCGGCCACCGTTGCGAGCAGGGCGTCCGCGAAGCCGCCGAACCGGGCCGAGCGCCCGAGCCCGTTCAGCGACTGGCCCGCAAGCGCGCGGCGGACGATCAGCGTCCGCTGCGCGTCTGTGGCGACGGGACGCGACTCGGCGCCGCGTCGCGCGACGCGTTTGAAGACGTCGTCGAAGGTGCCGATCGAGCCGGCCAGGAGCGCCGGCTGCAGCTCGAGCAGATCGCGCTCGACGCGCTCGACGTCCGACCGGTTCGGCACGATCAGGCACGGCTCATCGCCCAGAGCCGCGAGGTAACGGCGCAGCAGGAGCGCCACCTTCCCGGCGTTCGCCGGGCCGGTGATCAGGTTCAGACCCACAACTGACCCATGCTACTTCCGGGTCAGGACAGCACCTGCGCGCCGATGCGCTACGTGCGTGAAACTTCTTATGCGGCGGCGGACTTCGGTCGACGCCCTCTGCGGGCGACGGCCTGGCCGGGCATCTTGCCCGCGCAGGCGTCGCAGAGATCGGCCTGCTTCGAACCGCGGCGTGCGTCGGTGAAATTGATGCGCATCACCGCGCCTTTCGCCTCGTCGACTTCCTTGCCGCAGTTGTCGCACACGAGCCTCGTAACACGTGCCACGGATTTCCTCCTCAATTCGGCGCTGCCTCGGGCATGAGCTTAACGAAAGCGGCCGGAATCAGGCGGCGGCTCTCGTCTGCCGAATTTTCCACGACCGAAGCAGGCTCAGGAGAGCTTGCTCTTCCGGATCGAGGTCGATGTCTCGGGCACGTACGACGCGCAAATGTCGCGGGCGGAAATCCTCGATCGTTCTACCGTCGAGATACTGGTCGATCACGGCAGGGCTGACGTATGAGCTGCGCGCAACGGCCGGTGTATTGCCGAGCTCCTTGCCGACCCGGCGCATGACGGCGGGGATCACCTTCTTGGCCTCGCGCTCGCTTTCCGGCGGGCCGTGCTCGGCGAAGGCGATCGCCGCGATCAGCGTCCCGCCCCACGTGCGGAAGTCCTTCGCCGTGAACTCGTCGCCGAGATAGTCGCGCACGTAGTCGTTCAGGCGCGCCCCGGTCAGGCTGCTGATGCCGCCGTCCCACTCGTACCGGAAGAGCCGGCGCCCGCCCGGGAGCGCGAGCAGTTCCTTGACGTTGTCGGCGAGCTCATCGTCGACGAGGGTCGTGCGGACGATGGTGCGGTGCTTGCTGACGAAGTCGAACGCGATGCGGCTGCCGCGCACGTGCACGTGGCTCTTGCGGAGGGTCGTGATCCCGTAGGTGCGGGATTCCTTCGCGTAACGCTCCGAGCCGACGCGGAACCACCCGGCGTTGATCAGCCGGGTTGCGATCGCGGAGACGCGCAGCCGGTCCAGCATGTCGTGGTCCATGTGCTGCGCATTCGCCGCGCGCAGCCCCGGCAGCAGTTCGGCAAAGCGGATCAACCTGGCGAACTTCGCCTGCTCCTGCTGGGCGCGGAAGCTCGTGTGGTACAGGTACTGGCGGCGCCCCGCAGCGTCGACTCCGGTCGCCTGGAGCTTGGCGGCCGCGTTGGGCGAGATCCAGACGTCCTTCCAGGCGGGCGGGATGACGAGCGCCCGGATGCGCTCGAGCTTCTCCTCGTCCGTGATCGCGTTTCCGCGCGCGTCGACATAGCGGAATCGTCCGCTCGACCCCAAGCGCCTCCAACCCCCTTTCCTCGGCATGCTCCACCGCTAGTGTCCGCCCGGGTGGACGACAAAACGATCGTGGTGCTGGAGGGGGACGAGACCGGCCAGGAATTGCTGGAGGAATCCCTGCGCGTGCTGGCTACCGAGGTGACCGGAGTCGAGCTCGACTTCCTCCGTTTCGATCTCTCTCTGGAGTCACGGCGAAACAGCCAGAACGCTGTCGTGCACGAGGCTGCGCGGGCGATCCGCGAGCACGGGCTCGGGCTGAAAGCGGCGACGATCACGCCGGAAGGACGCGAAGACGTCGGGTCGCCCAACCGGATTCTCCGCGAGGAGATCGGCGGCCGAGTCATCGTCCGGACCGGCCGCCGCATTCCGGGAGTGATTCCGCTCGGCGGCGTGCACGCGCCGATCTCGATCGTGCGGATGGCCGTCGGCGACGCGTACGGCGCGACGGAGTGGCGCGAGGGGGAAGGTGACGACGAGGCCGCGTTCCGGACCGAGCGGATCGAGCGTCGCATCTGCCGCTCGGTGGCGGAGTTCTCGTTCCGTCACGCCGAGCAGGTCGGCGCAAAGGTCTTCGGCGGACCCAAGTACACGGTCAGCCCCACCTACGAAGGGATGCTGAAGGAGGAGATGGATGCGGCCGCCGAGCGGCACCCCGACATCGCGTACGAGCCCCAGCTGATCGACGCGACGTTCGCGCTGCTGATCGCCTCGACCGGCGATCCGCTCGTGATTCCTGCGCTGAATCGCGACGGGGACATCCTCTCGGACCTCGTCTTGCCGCTCTTCGGATCGATCGCGGGCTCCGAGTCGCTGCTGGTCGCGTTCGACGAGGACTACGAGACGCGCGCGCTGATGGCGGAGGCGGCGCACGGCACCGCGCCGTCGCTGCGTGGCAAGAACGTGGCAAACCCGATGGCGATGATCCTCGCCGGCGCAGCCCTGCTCGCGAACGGCGACGAGCGGGAACGCCAGGCGGGGCGAGCGATCCGGGAGGCGTGCCTCGAGGCCGTCGCGCAGGGCGTGCGGACCGCCGACCTCGGCGGGCATGCCGGAACGACGGAGTTCACGGACGAGGTGATCCGCCGCGTGAAGTCGAAGCTGGAGGTCTGGGCGGCGCTGTAGTCAACTCGCGGCCGCGTGGGCGAACTCGCCCGCGCTCCACGCCTGGAGAAACGCGTGCGCAATCTGCGGGTCGAACTGCGTCCCGGCATAGCGCTCGATCTCGGCGAGCGCGTGAACCGTCGGCAGCGCACGGCGATACGGGCGCGTCGAGGTCATCGCGTCGAACGCGTCGACGACCGCGAGCAGGCGGGCGCCTTCGGGAACGTCGGCTCCGCGCCGGCGCGTCGGGTAGCCGGCGCCGTCCCAGCGCTCGTGGTGGTAGAGCACGTACGGGATCGCGTCCCGAGCCGGCCCGACCGGCGCGATCAGACTGGCTCCGGCAATCGGGTGGGTGCGGATCTCCGCCAGCTCCCGAGGACTGAGCGGGCCGCGCTTGCCGAGGATGCGCTCGGAGACCATCACCTTTCCGATGTCGTGCACGCGCGCACCGATGCGCAGCCGCTCGATGCGCGTCTCGTCCCACCCGATCCAGGCAGCCAGGCGCGTCGCCAGGCAGGTGACGCGGGTGCAGTGCGCGGCCGTCGAGGGATCGCGGGCGGCTTGCGCTGAGGCGAGGGCGGCCAGCATGGGGCTGCTTCATTCCAGCCGTGCGTTGAAAACCCTCCACGGCCGCGGATCGTCTCCGGGCTACCGCCAGATGCCGGTGATCGGACGCGCGCGCGCGGAGGCGCCGAGGCGCGGGAGCCTCCACGCATCCTCGATCGTCCGTAGCAGCGAGTAATGGCCGCTGCGCACCGTCAGGCGGGTCGCCGGGCGGACGGCGGTTCCGGCCGCTAACGCCGGCACGTGGTTGCGGACGGTGCCCTCGTCGAAGATGACGAAGACGACCGTGTTCGGCAGCTTCAGCAGCGGCGGGATCGTGCGGGCGAGCCAACGGTCACCGGCGTCGACGGAGCAATCGTGCATCGAGTGGCATAAGTCCGGGACGACGAGCGCGAAGTCGGGCAACGTGTTGCCTTGCAGATCGGCGCGAAGCCGCGTCAGGGGCACGACGCGCTGCCGCCGCACCGGGCTCGAGGCGATGTCGCGAAAGTAGAGGAACGGCACGTGCTTCTTGGCGTAGCGGCCCGCGAAGGCACCGGTGAAGCCCGGGCGCGGCAGGCCCTCGGCGTACGTCTTCCAGCTGCGGCCCGCCGCGTCAAGCGAGTCGGCGAGGGTCGGCGCGGCGACGATGCACGCGGTGCAGTCGTGGTGTATGCCCTGTGTCCCGCCCGACACGAGCGCGATGTAGTTCGGGAGGCTCGGGTGCGTGACGGCGTAGTACGCGGTGAGCCGTGCGTAGCGCCGCGCGAGCGCCGTGAAGGTCGGCGCAGCGCTGGCGCCGATCACCTGTGACTCCTCCTTGTTCTCGAAGACGATCACGACGACGTGCTCGAAGTCGGGGACGCCTTCCGCGGCGTGGCCTGCGGGGCACAGGGCGGCCACGGCGAGGAGCGCGACGACGAGGCGCGTCAGACGTTCTCCTCGACGACGCGCCGGCGCCAGACGTGCAACGCCGCGATCACGACGACGAGCGCCAGGCCACCAGCGATCGCGGCGTAGACGCCGTACCGGGCAAGCGCGTCGGCGGCGGTCTTCCCCGCGTAGTACGCAAGCAGGCCCGCCCCGATCGCCCACACGACCCCGCCTGCGGCGTTCCAGAAGAGGAACCGCCACCACTGCATGCGCGTGATGCCGGCCATCCACGCTCCGGTCACGCGGAGCCCGCCGAAGAAGCGGGCGAGGAAGACCGCCTTCCCGCCGTGTCGTTGGAAGAAGCGCTCTGCAGCTGGTAACACGCGGTCGGCGTAACGGCGAACGCGCGCATAACGATGCAGCAGAGGGCGCGCGGCCTTCCGGCCGATCCAGTAGCCGATGTTGTCGCCGATGATCGCCGCCACCGCGGCGACCGTGATCACGGCGGCGATCGAGAGGTGCCCCTTCGCGGCATAGACCGCGGCGGCGATCAGCGCGGTCTCCCCGGGGAGCCACAGACCGGCGCTTTCGAGGCAGACGATCGCGAACAGGAACCAGAGGCCGTAGTGCTCGATGAAGTGGGTCACGCCGTCGTTGAGGGTACGTAAGATCGCGGCGTGCGCATCGGCGTCCCGCGGGAGCTCGAGCCAGGCGAGCGCCGAGTGGCACTCGTCCCTGACGCGGTTACGCGTCTCGCGGGCGCCGGCTTCGACGTGGTCGTCGAGCCGGGCGAGGGCGCGGAGGCGTCGTTCCCGGACGCCGCGTACGGCGATGCCGGCGCGACGCTCTCAGACGCGGTGTGGGAGGCCGAAGCCGTTGCGAAGGTACGCAAGCCGACGCCCGACGAGGTCGGTCGGCTGAGCAGCGGTCAGGTGTTGATCGGCTTCCTCGAGCCGCTGACGGATCAGGCCGGGATCGAGCGACTCGCCGAGCGCGGCGTGCACGCTTTCGCGATGGAGTCGATCCCGCGGATCACGCGCGCACAGCCGATGGACGCCCTCTCGTCGCAGGCGACGGTCTCCGGCTACAAGGCCGTGTTGATCGCGGCCGACCGTCTGCCGCGCTTCTTTCCGATGCTGATGACGGCAGCGGGAACGGTCGCACCCGCAAAGGTGCTGGTGCTCGGCGCGGGCGTTGCCGGCCTGCAGGCGATCGCCACCGCGCGCCGCCTCGGTGCGGTGGTCGCCGGCTTCGACGTGCGGCCGGTGGTGCGCGAGCAGGTGGA
>MNJC01000013.1 GCA_001920085.1 Actinobacteria bacterium 13_1_20CM_4_69_9 | reverse complement strand
TCGGCTTTCCGGGGATGCCCGCTCCGGCGGGCCTCCCTATCTCCCGCACCTGATACATACGCGGGAGGTCCCTGCCTCGATCCCGGGCTCCCTGCCTCGATCCCGGGCTCCATCGCCTAGCCAAGCCACTTCACGGCCCTCAATCGCGCTGTGGGGATCGGAGCAGCTGTACTGGTCATTGGCCGGCGGATCACCTGACTGTCACGGCACCTCGGACATTCGAGCCTTAAGGTCACAACGGACATCTATGGGCACTTCGAGCGGGCCGAGCGGAAGAGGCAGGCCGAGCTGATGGCGGGGGTGTTCGGCGTATGAGGCTCGCTGCCGCGTTAGTACTCGTGGCCGTGGTCGCCGCGCTCGCGGGCTACCTGGCCGGCCGACACCACCGCGGCGACGGGGGCGAACGCCAGCTTGCAGCAGCAGATGCCCAGGAGGTGATTGGCGCGTATAACTTCAACGGCAGCGGGCGCGAGTACCACCTTGTTTGGCTTGGCAAGGTGGCGCCGCACATCTGGCGGTTCCAGGCGAAGGAGAACGGCAAAATCAACTACGCGTGCGTCCAGCTGAATCTGTCGCAGTACTGGCATCGACAGGGCACGAGCTTCCACGGCGTCGGCGTCGGTGTCGACGGACGTCGTTGCCCGCGGTCGCACTGAGGTGCGCGTACCAGTGCGCGTACCGGCTTGGCTCCGTAGGCTGCGCGGCAGGTAGTTCGTTGCGGTTCGGGAACCCCTCTCAGCAGGGGGTTCCGTTTCGTGCAGTTCGCTGCGGTTCGTTCAGACGGACTCTTAATCCCAAGGTCGCAGGTTCGATCCCTGCACGGCCCACTGCTTCGCAGTCATCCGCGCGGGGCGCGGACCGGTGGAAGGGGTCTGGGGAAACCGGGAGGTTTCCCGGCTGGTCTGCACAGCCCTCCTCGTACGATCCCGCCGTGCCCACGCAGCAAGAGCTCGAGGCCGCGTTCTGCTGGGAGCGCGACGACGAGGTGCCGCGCCGACCGGAGATGACCGCGTTCCGTCGCCGCTACCGCCTTCATCAGGCTCGCTGGCGCGAACTGCACGGTCACCCGATCGGCTCGCAGCCGATCGCACCGAAGGGAAAGCCGTCCCGGCCCGTCGGCAGCCGCCTTCCACTCGATTACGCACGTGAGACCGGAGCGAGCTTCGTCACTCCCGGCGCCCTCGCGGCCGTGCGGCAGCGGATGTCAGCGGTCGAGCCGAACCAGAGCGTCGACCACCAGAGGATCTGGGCCGATCTCCTGTGGTCGCCCGCGCTCGCGTTCAACCTCTTCGGCGACCTGGCGGCGGACCTCGACCTCGCCGGCCGCGCAGCTCACAGCTGGTGGCCTGACCTCCCCGGCAAGGTGACGGCGCTGCGCTTCGCGCACTCGCCCGGCTGGCTCGACCCCGCATACCTGAACAGCCTCCGTGCGTTCGATGCCGCCTTCGTGCTCGAGGGCGGCATCGTCGCCATCGACGTCAAGTACCACGAGCGTGCGAAGGCGGAGACCCCGCGGCCGGAGAACCTCGGGCGTTACGTCGACGTCGCACAGAAGTCGCGTGTGTTCGCCGACGGCGCGATCGACGCACTGAAAGGCAAGTCGGACCTCGCCGTCCTGTGGATCGAGCACCTGCTTCTGCACTCGATGCTCCAGCACGCGAGCGGCATCTGGAGGTGGGGCTGCTACGTCGTCGTCCACCCGGCCGCCAACTCCGACGTCGTCGACATCTCGGGGCGCTATCGCCAACTGCTCGCGGACGACTCGACGTTCGCCACGATGACGCTCGAGGAACTGCTCGACAGCGGTGTGCTACCGGCGGCCGAGACGCTGCGCGAGCGCTACCTCCCGGCGTGATGCGCCCGCTCGTCCACGTACTCACGCTCGGCGTCGCCGACCTCGAGCGCTCGCTCGCGTTCTACCGCGAGCTCGGCTTCCGGTCCGAGGGGATCATCGGAACCGAGTTCCCGGGCGGCACGGCGGCGATGTTCGAGCTCGAGGGCGGCCTCATCCTCGCGCTGTACGGCCGGAAGGATCTCGAACGCGACGCGAACGCGACGTTCGACGCGCCGGGACGGGGCGAGCTCAGCATCGGCCACCTCGTCCGCAGCCGCGAGGAGGTCGACGCCGTCCTCGCCCTCGCACAGGCAGCCGGCGCGACGCTCACGGAGGAGCCGTACGACCGGCCCTGGGGGATCTACTCGGGATACTTCCGCGATCCCGATGGACACCTCTGGGAGGTCATCTGGAACCCCCGCGCCACTGTGGCGTAACCGCGATTTCGTCCTGCTCGAGTCCGGGCTGCTGCTGTCGTCGTTCGGCACCTCGCTCACGACGATCGCGTATCCGCTCCTGACGCTCGCCGTCACGCACTCGCCCGCGAAGGCAGGCTTCGTCACGTTCGCGCGCCTGCTGCCGTTCGGCGGACTCTCGCTGATCGCGGGGCTCGCGGCCGACCGCTGGAGCCGGAAACGACTCATGATGGCCGCCGACGCGGTGCGCGTCGTCGCGATGGGCGCATTCGCGCTTGCGCTCGTCGCCGGCGACGTGACGTTCTGGGCGATCCTCGTCGTCGCCGCCGTGGAGGGCACGGCCTCGACGTTCTTCATCGCCGCAGACGCAGGGGCGCTACGCGCGGTGGTGCCGGCGCCGCAGCTCCCAGCCGCCGCCGGAGCGCGGGAGGCGCGGCGCTCGATCGTCCGCCTCAGCGGCGCGCCGCTCGGGGGCGCGCTCTACGGGCTGAGCCGCGCGATCCCGTTCGCGGTCAACGCCGTCTCGTATCTCTTCTCGACGCTGTCCCTGCTGCTCATGCGCACGCCGTTCGAGGAGGCCCGCGTTCGCGACCGCGCGCCTCTGCGCGCGCAATTCGCCGAGGGGTTCCGCTACATGTGGGATCACGCCTTCCTGCGGACGACCGCGTTCGTCTACGGCGCCGGGAACCTGCTGACGACCGCGCTGTTCCTGCTGATCGTCCTGATCGGCGAGGACGAGGGGCTCACGCCGGGAGAGATCGGCCTGCTGAGCGCCGCGGTCGGCGTCGGGACGCTCGTCGGCTCGCTCGCCTCACCGCTGTTTCGCAAGCTGCTCGCCGTCCGCACGATCCTGCTGCTGGAGCTCTGGACATGGCTCGCCGTCTGGGCGTTCGTCGTCTGGCCGCACGCGTACGTGCTCGCCGCGTGGGCGCTGCTCTTCGGCGTTGCGGCGCCCGTCACCGACTCGGTCGTCGTCGGCTACCGCCTCGCGATGACGCCGGGCCGGCTGGTCGGCCGCGTCGAGAGCGTCAGGACGACGATCTCGCTCGTCGCCAGCCCGCTCGGGCCGCTCGTCGCCGGCTGGCTCCTCCAGGCGACGAGCCCCCGCCCCACGGTCGCCGTCTTCGCTGCGGGAGGTCTAGCCCTCGCGCTCTGGGGAACGCTCAGCCGCTCGATCCGCGACGCGCCGAGCCTCCGCGAGCTACAGGCGGTCGACGCGGAGGAGCTCCGGGACGCGGAAGCGCTCGAGGCCGCCGCGGCGCTCGAGCCAACCGAGTAGCGCGAGCAGCACCGACCCAGCAAAGACCAGCGCCGCACGGCCCGCAAACCTACCGCCAGGTAAGGAAATTTGGCGTGGGCCGAGTAAAGTCAGACAGTTCGCCCAACCCGGGGGGTTCCATTGGCGACTCGAGATGTCGAACGCCGAGCTCTAGAGGACGACCGTTTCTTCAGCGACGAGATCGTCGAAGCGTCGTCCACGCTGCTCGGCTCGCTCGATGTCGAGGCGATGCTCCCGGAGATCCTCGAGCTTGCGAGCCGCACGCTGGCGGCCGACGCGTACGCGCTCTGGCGCAAGGACGCGACGGACGGGTCCTGGAGAGTCGCGGCCTATTCGGGCCTCGCCGAGTCGTACGTGGAGAGCGCAACCGCGGCGATCCGGGGGCAAGGCGACGCCGTCTTGCTCGAAGAGCCCCTGGTGGCAGAGGACATCGCGAACGCCGACTGGATCGGCCCCGCGCACCGGCGTGCCCACGAGGAGGCCGGGACACGCGCGATGCTCGTCTCGGGCCTGCGCTACGCCGACCGCGTCGTGGGCACGCTCGTCTTCTACTACCGGCGTACGCGAACCTTCTCCGAGTCGGAGAAGAATGCCGCCTCGCTCCTCGCGAACATCGCAGCCGCGGCGATCGGCACCGCCGAGCTCTACGAGGCGCAGCGCCGGTCGGCAGAGGACCATGCTTTTGTCGCGGAGGCGAGCGACCTCCTGGCGTCGTCGCTCGAGTACGAGCGCACCCTGTCGAACGTGGCGGCGCTCGCCGTGTCCCACTTCGCCGACTGGTGCGCGATCGACATGGTCGAGCCCGACGGCTCGCTGAGCCGGCTGGCGATCGCGCACGTCGATCCGGGGAAAGTCCAGCTCGCCCACGAGCTCGCGGAGAAGTACCCACCGGATCCGGAGGCACCGTACGGCGTCCCGAACGTCATCCGAACGCGACAGGCGGAGCTCTTCTCCGAGATCAGCGAAGAGCTGCTCGTCGAGGCGACCGCCGAGACCCCGGAGCTGCTCGATCTGCTCCGGCAGCTCGGCCTGCGCTCGTCGATGTGCGTCCCGCTCGTGGCGCGCGGGCGCGTGCTCGGCGCGATCACCTTCATCGCCGCCGAGAGCGGGCGCCGCTACGACGAGCGAGACCTCGTCACGGCGGAAGATCTCGCTCGTCGCGCAGCAACGGCCGTCGACAACGCGCTGCTCTTCCGCGAGACCCAGACCGCACGCCGCGAGGCGCTCGACTCGCTCGCCGTCGTCGATGCGGTCTTCGCCGCCGCGCCGGTCGGCCTCGCCTTCATGGACACCAACTTCCGCTACGTCCGGGTCAACGCCGCACTGGCCCGGATCAACGGCCTTCCTGCCGAGCAGCACGCCGGACGCTCGCTGCGCGACGTTCTGGGCGAGGAGCTCGCGCGCACGATCGAGCCGTACCACCGCCACGTGCTCGAGACGGGTGAGGCGATCCTCGATCTCGCCGTCGAGGGCCGCACTGCGGCCGCACCGGACGACAGGCGGGACTGGCTCGTCAGCTACTACCCGGTTCGCGAAGCGTCCGACCAGGTGATCGGCGTCGGCGTGGTGATCACCGACGTGACCGAGCGCGAACGCGCGCGCGCCGCCGCCGAGGCCGCGGGCGCCCGGTTGAGCGTCCTCGCCGAGGCCAGCCAGCAGCTCGCCGGCAGCCTGGACTACGAGTCGACGCTCACGAGCCTGTCGAAGCTGCTCGTGCCGCGGTTCGCAGACTGGTACGCGGTCGACGTCGCCGACCGCGGCCGCTTCCGGCGCATCGCGGTCGTGCACAAGGACCCGTCCAAGGAGGAGTGGGCGCAGAAGTCGATGGAGCTCTTCGCACCCGAGCCGCACGAGCTCGAGGGAACGGCGCGGGTCGCGCGCACCGGCGAGGCCGTCCTCTACCGGACGATCAGCGACGAGCTGCTCTCGGCGTCGACGCTCAACGAGGAACACCACGAGGTGCTGAGGCAGCTCGGAATGGAATCGGCGATGTGCGTGCCACTGACCGCGGGCGGCCGCACGTTCGGCGCACTGATGCTCGTCTCGGCCGATCCGACGCGGCTGTTCGACGAGGAGGACCTCGACTTCGCGAAGCACCTCGGCCGGCGGGCGGCCGTCGCCGTCGACAACGCGCGCCTGTATCGCGAGTCGGAGCGGCGCGCCCGCGCGGCTCTCGTCGTTCGACACGTCGCCGACGGCGTGCTGCTGGTGAACACCGAGGGCGTGATTCGTCTGTGGAACCCCGCCGCCGAGCAGATCACCGGCGTGGCGGCGTCGGAGGCGCTCGGCAGGCCCGCCGCCGAGCTCTTCGTCGACTGGGAGTCGATCGCGAGCCTGGCCGAGGGCGACGAGCACCGCCCCCTGACGCAGCGCGTGAACGTGAACGGCCGAGAGCTGTGGCTCTCGATCACGGCAGTGGGGTTCGACGACGGGAGCGTCTACGCGTTCCGCGATCTCACCGAGGAGCGCGCGGTCGAGACGCTCAAGTCCGACTTCGTGTCCACGATCTCGCACGAGCTGCGCACGCCGCTCGCCGCGATCTACGGTGCGGCGCTCACGCTGCAGCGTGAAGACGTGATCATCGGAGAGCCTCAGCGCACCGGCCTGCTCGAGGTGATCGCGAGCGAGTCCGACCGGCTCGCGCGCATCGTCAACGACGTCCTGTGGGTCAGCCGGCTCGAGTCGAACGGGCTGCGCACGACGATCGAGCCGTGCGACGCCGTCGAGCTCGCGCGCGGCGTCGTCGACGCGGCTCGGCAGTACATCCCGCCCACCATCAGGCTCGAGCTGACGACTCCCGGGGCGCACGTCCCGCCGGTCGCGGCCGACGCCGACAAGATCCGGCAGGTCCTCACGAACCTCGTCGAGAACGCCGTCAAGTACTCGCCCGACGGCGGCCGCGTGGGGGTCGACATCGCCGTCGCCGGTCCGCGCGTGCGGTTCTCGGTGAGCGACGAGGGGCTCGGCGTCCCGCCGGCCGAGCACCGGCGGATCTTCGAGAAGTTCTACCGGCTCGACCCCGACCTGACCCGCGGCGTCGGCGGCACCGGGCTCGGCCTCTACATCAGCCGAGAGCTGCTCGAGCGAATGGGTGGCCGGATCTGGGTCGAGTCGAGCGGCGCGGACGGTTCCACATTCGTGGCGGAACTTCCACTCGCTCACTAGAAAACGCCGGCAAGAGGTGAGAGTGTTGTTGCATGAGCGGCTCTCTCCTGTGGGCTGAGGCGCCCGACGACGACGGCGGCGAGGACGCGCCCGACGCCGAAGCCCACGGAGACGTCGACGAGACCTTCGCGGCGCGGCGCCTGCGGCGCTGGATCAAGGGGATGTTCGGCGGGGAGCCAAAGCCCGCGGCCGAGCCCGAAGAGCCCGGCCGCGAGCCTGACGCTTAGTACGTCGGCGGCGGGCCGTCGTCGACATACGTCGTCCGACGGCGGCTCCAGTAGCCGGGGCCGGCCCACGACTGCCAGAAGAGCAGCGAGAGCAGGATGCTGACCAGCCCGACACCCATCAGGATCCAGCCGACCGCGTCGATGTTCACCGAGCTCGACGACGCGTTGACGGCGAATGTGAGGATTGCGCCAACCGCGATCAGGAAGATGCCAACTCCAAGTCCCATTCAGCCTCCTTCGATGTACCGCCTCGATTCCCGCAGCGAGCAGGTCGAAAACCGCCGCACCCGGTGATGCCGTTGAAGTAGGCTCGCGGCGTCCGTGCGCAGGGGCTCGATCGTCCAGCTGATCGTGATCGGCGTCTTGGCCGGCGCCATCGCGTCCGCGTTCGCCCTCATTCCCGGCTGGCTCCCGGAGCCGGCGTCTCGCGAGGCCGGCCGGATCCACTTCGTGTTCTGGTTCGTCACGGGGATCTGCATCTTCGTTTTCTCGATCGTGGCCGCCGTCACCGCCTTCGCCGTCTGGAAGTTCCGGGCGCCTCCGGACGACGACTCGGACGGCCCCCCGATCCACGGGAACACGACCCTCGAGATCGCGTGGACGGCGGTGCCGACGCTGCTCGTGACGGCGATCGCCGTCGTGAGCGCGATCGTGCTGGCGAAGGACGACGCGCAGGGAGCGAACCCCTTGCGTATAGAGGTCACTGCGCAGCAGTTCTTCTGGAGCTACAGCTACCCCGGGTTCGGCAACAAGCAGTCCGACGTCCTCCGCCTGCCCGTCAACCGCTCGATCGTGCTGCGCATGACGTCCAAGGACGTCATCCATTCGTTCTGGGTCCCTGAGTTCAGCCAGAAGCAGGACGTCGTGCCGGGCATCCATCCGACGCTGCACATCACCCCGGACAAGGTCGGGACCTACCCCGTCATCTGCACGGAGCTCTGCGGGCTCGGCCACGCCCTCATGCGCTCGCGCGTGATCGTGATGCAGCCGGCGGCATTCCAGAAGTGGGCGAACCAGAAGGGAGGCGCGTGACAACCGCCGTCGCCGAGCACGCGCACCCGGCGCACGAGGGCCTCCCGCCGCCGCCCGGCGGCTGGCGCCGTCTCGTCTATCCCGGGTTCCTGCGCGCGGCGTGGATGACGCCCCTGTTCTTCGGGATCGGCTGCGGCATCGTCGTGCTCTGCCGCTGGTGGGGCGGCTGGCATCCGATCTGGTTCGGCTCGGTCATCGTCCTCGTCGCTGCTCTCATCGCCGCGCCCCTCGGCTTCCTCGCCGGCATCGGCGCGTTCGACTACTGGGTGCGCTACTCGATCGGCGAGCCGACGGTGCCCGAGGATCACTCGGGACACGGCGCCTACAGCTGGCGCGACTACTTCCGCGTCAACACCGACCACAAGGTGATCGGGATGCAGTACCTGGTCACCACGATCGTGTTCTTCCTGATCGGCGGGCTGCTCGCAATGCTCGTGCGCGCGGAGCTGGCCAAGCCCGGGATGCAGTTCTTCGACAACCAGACCTACAACGGGCTGTTCTCGGTCCACGCGTCGCTGATGATCTTCCTGTTCGTCATCCCGGCGTTCGCCGGCCTGGCGAACTTCGTCGTGCCGCTGATGCTCGGCGCGCCCGACATGGCGTTCCCGCGGCTGAATGCACTGTCGTACTGGCTGCTGCCGATCGCCGGGATCATGATGGTCTCGAGCTTCCTCGTCCCGGGCGGAGCGTTTGCCTCGGGCTGGACCGGCTACGCGCCGCTGTCCGTGCACCAGCCCCTGGGAACCATCTTCTTCAACATGGGCGTCCAGTGGGCGGGCGCGAGCTCGATCATGACCGCGCTCAACTTCCTGGTCACCATCATCACGATGCGCGCGCCGGGCATGACGTTCTGGCGCATGCCACTGCTCGTGTGGGCGAACTTCACCACGTCGCTGCTCGTCGTGATCGCAACGCCGTTCATCGCCGGCTCACAGTTCTTCGTGATGTTCGACCGCATCATGCACACGCACTTCTTCGACGTGGGCGGCGGCGGCTATCCGCTCGGGTACCAGCACATCTTCTGGTTCTACTCGCACCCGGCGGTCTACATCATGATGCTGCCCGGCTTCGGCAT
>MNJC01000051.1 GCA_001920085.1 Actinobacteria bacterium 13_1_20CM_4_69_9 | reverse complement strand
GTCGACCCCCTGATCAGCGTCTCGCGCACGAGCAGTCCCGCCCCGACGGCCGCAAGCGCGCCTGCGACTGCCCCGATCACCGCGCGCCGGTCGCGCCTGCGAACGAGCATGTACGCGAGCACGAACGGGATCGCGCCGAGCGCGAGGTGCACCTGCCCCGAGAGCGGAATCGAAGCGAGGGCGAGCGCCGACAGCCAGAACCAGCCGCGCTCGAAAGCCCACAGCGAGAGCGGCAGCAGGATCGAGATCGGTCCGAGCAGATGGCCGACGCTCTGCTGCACGCGGTACGGAGCGATGGCGAACACGAGCCCCCCGGCGAGCGCCGGCCCACGCGGCAGCCCGAGCTCGCGCAGCCACGCGCAGGTGAACAGGCCCGCGAGCACGTAGACGACGAGCTGGAGCAGGTTCCAGCCCGCGACGAGGCCGAATGCGGCGCCGACCGGCCAGAACAGAAAGCCGAACGGCCAGCCGGCGTAGTTCGGCTGCGCCTTCGCCTCGGGCCGGAACGTATACGGATCGCGCCACGGCGCGCGGCCATGCTCGAGCTGATGGCCGACGAGCCAGTAGTGGTAGAGCGTCTGCAGGTGGTCTCCGGGCGACGCCTCGCCGTTCCCCGGCGCGCCGCCGGACATGAAGTGCGAGCGTGAGTGCAGCACCGCGGGCCACGTCGCGGCAATCCCGCCGGCGAGGTAGAGCGCCGCGGCGAGCGCTACGAAGCCTGCGCGGCGCGAAGCAACTCGTCGAAGTCCGGCACCTCGGCCGTGTCGTAGCGCCATGCGCCGCGGACCGTACCGTCCGAGTCGACGAGAAACGCGGACCTCTCGCTGACGCCGTGATGACCGCGGAACTCGCCCTCGACGCCGAACGCGCGCGTCGCCTCGCCATTCCAGTCGGACAGGAGAGGGAAGTTCAGGTCGAGCGTTTGCGCCCAGGCGATGTGCGTCCACGCGGAGTCGCGCGAGATGCCGAACGGCCGCACGCCGGCCTGCTCGAACTGCGGGCTCCTGTCACGCAGGAGCTCCAGCTCGCTCGTTCAGGTCGAGGACCAGTCGAAGAGGTAGAAGACGAAGAGAGCCCGGCCGTCGCCGAGCACCTCTGACAATTCGCGCCGCACGTTGGGCGCGGTCCACACGGACGCATCCGGTACTCGGTCGCCTGACCCCAGCATGCGCGCAGCCTACTTCGCTGCGGCCGGGGCAGCCGCAGCAGCGACTTCCGTGGCGTTCGCGATCTCGCTGACGACCTCGACGATGTCGCGGTTCGCGTTGAAGACGCGGAGCTGACGGTCGGCGCCGTTGCCGCCGCGGAGGATCTCCTCGATCCCCTCGAGCTCCCGCTCCGAACCGAGCTCGCGCGCGTGCGGCTCGACCTCCTTCAGCGTGCGCCGGATCAGCTGCATGATCGGAATGCGGTTGCGGCGCCCCGTCGCGGCGACCACGGCGACGACGTCCTCGAGCCGGGTGATGGCGTCGCAGATGCGGATCTCGATCGTCCCGAGCCGCGGGTGCAGGCGGATGTCCCACCAGATGTGCGTGTAGTCGGCGATGCAGCCGGTCTTCTCGAGCTGGCCGACGACCTCCGCGTAGTCGCTGTAGCTCTCGAACCGCGGCGGCGGGCCCGAGCGCGGGAACGCGGCGAAGATCATCTGCCGGCTCGAGCGCAGCCCGGTCGGCTCTCCGCGCCAGAACGGGGAGCTCGCCGACAGCGCGAGCAGCGGACCGAGTTGCGGCAGCAGTCCGTTGACGACCTTGATCGCCTTCTCGGCGTCGTCGACGGCGACGTGGATGTGGAGGCCGAAGATCAGCTCGCGTCGCGCGACGTACTGCATCTGGTCGACGAGCGCGCGGGAACGGTCTTTCGCGGTGATCCGCTGGCGCTCGAAGAGGCTGAACGGGTGCGTGCCGGCCGAGCCGACGCGCATCCCCTGGTCGCGCGCGACGCCGATCACGTATCCGCGGATGCGCCGCAGCTGGTCGGCGATCTCCCCGGTCGTGTGGCAGACCGGCGTCGCGATCTCGAGCACGGACTGCATCAGCTCGGGGTTGATGACCGGCTCGAGCTCGTGTCCCGCGACGGCGGCGAGCACCGTGTCGATGTGCTGAACGAGGTCGAACGTCTCGCCGTCGAGGAGCATGTACTCCTCCTCGACGCCGAGCGTGTACGGATCGCTCTTGCCGAAGGCATGGTCGAGGACGCTGCCGCCGGGCGCGAAGCGCGCGCCCTTCCCGGTGATCGACGGCGGGTAGATCTGCCTGTCGTTCATGCCGTCACGATCGCATCGGCCTCGATCTCCACGAGCCAGGCCGGATTGGCGAGCTCCTTGATCACGACGAAGGCGCTTGCCGGCTGGATGTCGGAGAAAACCTCGCTGTGGGCGCGCGCGACGTCGTCGAAGATGTCCGAGCGGGTTCCGTACACGCGCGTGCGCACGACGTCCTCCGTGTGCGCGCCGAGCTCGGCGAGCGCCTCGAGGATGATCTGCAGGCAGAGCCGCGTCTGCCCGTATGCGTCGGTCGGCGGAGCGGCGCCGTCCGCGGGGATCGGAGCCGTCCCGGAGACGGATATGTGATCGCCGACGCGTACCGCCCGCGAGTGTCCCCAGATGCCCTCGTACGGGTTGCCCGAGAAGACGAGCCGGCGCTCCATCGACGTAGTATCGCGCGCCGGTGGAGGCGCTTCGGCAAATCGACGAGTGGCCGGCGACCATGAAAGCGGCGTTCGTGCTGCGCGCCGAAGACCTCGGCGAGATGCGCGGCCCGCGTGAACACGTTTTCCGCTGGGCGTCCGTGACCAAGCTCGTCACGGCGCTCGCCGCGCTCGTCGCGGCCGAGGAGGGAGTGATCGACCTCGACGAGCCGGCCGGGCCCGAGGGGTCCACCGTCCGCCACCTGCTGGCGCACGCCTCGGGGCTGCCGTTCGAGCCGGGCGCGCCGACAGGGCGGCCGGGGCAGCGGCGGATCTACTCGAATGTCGGCTTCGAGACGCTTGCCGAGCACGTCGCCGAGCGCGCCGAGATGCCTTTCGGGGAGTACCTCGCGGCCGGCGTGCTGCGGCCGCTGGGGATGAGTGCGGAGCTCCGCGGCTCGCCCGCCTCGGAGCTGCACGGCAGCCTCGACGATCTGCTCCTCTTCGCGCGCGAGCTGCAACGCCCGGCGCTTGTCGCGCCGGAGACGCTCGCCGAGGCGACGACCGTGCAGTTCCCCGGGCTCGCCGGCGTGCTCCCGGACTTCGGGCGCTTCGATCCGCTCGACTGGGGCCTCGGCTTCGAGCTGCGCGACGCGAAGGAGCCGCACTGGACCGGATCGCGAGCGTCGCCGCGCACGTTCGGTCACTTCGGCGGCAGCGGAACCTTCCTCTGGGTCGATCCCGATGCCGACGTCTCGCTCGGCGTCCTCACGGACCTCGACTTCGGCGACTGGGCGAAGGAAGCCTGGCCGAACCTGTCAGACGCCGTGCTTGCGGAAGAACGCTAGGACGACGCGGTCGAACTCGTCGGGCCGCTCGAGGCTCGGCAAGTGCCCCGAGCCCGCGATCGTCGCGCGCTCCGCGCCCGGGATCTCGGCGACGAGCCTGTCGGCGATCTCGTGGATGTCCTGCACGTCCTCGTCGCCCGTGACGACGAGCGTCGGCACGCGCACGTCCGCGAGCCGCGTCGAAGCCGGCGGGTCGAGCCGCGCCATCTCCACCTCGTGTCCGATCTGGCGCTCGAACGCGGTCCGCTGCATCTCCGCGACGAGTACGCGCACCTCCGGGTCGACGCCGTCCGAGAGCCAGAGCCTCAGGTTCGCTTCGACGGCGGCATCGAGGTCGCCGCGCTCGAGGGCCTCCTCTTCCTCGGCGCCGAACGCGCGCACCTCGTCGGACCACTCGTGGCCGGGGAGGCCGGAGCCGACGAGTACGAGCGCCGCGACGCGCTGCGGCGACTCGAGCGCGAGCTCGAGCGCGATCGTCCCGCCGAGGGACGTGCCGACGAGCGCGACCGGCTCGTCGGGAAGTCGGTCGCGGACGAAGGTGCGGAAGTCGAGGACGTCGGGCTCGGCGGGCCCGTGGCCGAAGCCGGGCAGGTCGAAGGCACGCGCCGGCGCGAGCGTCTCGACCTGCTGCCGGTACATCCGCGAATCGGCGATGCCCGCGTGCAGGAAGACGCGTTCGGTCAACCGTCGTCGGCGAACAGCGGCCGGATGTACTCGTTGAAGGTCGCCTCGTCGCAGCTCGCGACCGTCGCGGGGGTGAGCGCACGCACCGACGCGGTGCGCGGGATGTGCATCGCGAGCGCGACCTCGCCGAAGTAGTCGCCCGGACGCAGGACGCCCTGGGCGCCACGGGTCTCCTGCGTCACCGAGAACATCCCGCTGAGCACGACGTAGAAGCGATCGCCCTCGTCGCCCTCGGAGACGACCCCGGCGCCGGCGGGAATGTCTTCGCGCACCATGTTCTCCGCGAGCCGCGCGAGCGTCGCGCCCGGCAGGGTCGCCAGCAGGCCGATGCGAGAGAGCTCGTGCTGCGTCGCACCCGCAGCGCGCGGGCTCATATCGTGTTCCTCGTGGGTGTCCTGGACGGCTGGCGCTTCTGTCCCATTTGCGGCGAGGCTATCGAGAAGCACGCGGACCGCGTGGAGTGCCGCGCATGCGGCTACGTCGGGTACGCAAACCCCGTTCCGGCCGCCGAGGCCGTCTGCCTCGACGACCGTGGACGCGTCCTGCTCGGCCGCCGCGCGCAGGACCCGGGCGCCGGGTTGTGGGACCTGCCCGGCGGCTTCTTGCACGAGGCCGAGCTGCCGCTGGACGCGCTGCGGCGCGAGGTGCGCGAGGAGACGGGGCTCGAGCTCGAGGTGCTCGACTTTCTCGGCTACTGGCTCGAGCCGTACGACGGGCGCATCGTGCTCTGCTTCACGTGGACCGCGCGCGTGCGCGGCGACGGGTGCGCGGCGGACGACCTCGTCGAGCTGCGGTGGTTCGACCCGGCCGAGCTGCCGTCGCCGGCAGAGCTCGCGTTCACGCACTACCCGGCCGTCTTAGCCGCCGCCGTCGGGTACCAGCACTCGTAACGCGCGCGGCTCGATCCGGAACTCGATCGGCGTCTGCAGCACCTCGGGCTCGCCGTCGATCGCCGCGTCGAGCCGCCCGGCCGCGGCGCTGACGACGAAACGCTCGGCGCTGCGTTCGTCGCCGGGCAGGTAGAGGTGCAGCTTTCCCTCGTCGAGCCGATCGCGCGCGCCGATCGTCGGGAAGTCGATGCTGTAGGCGTTGTTGGCGACGAGCGCGATTCGCGCGTCGACCGTCTCTCCGTCGATGGCCAGGCCGAGCGGCTGACGATGTGTCAGCACTGCGGCCCACGCGCGTACACGCGCGAACGCAACGCGCCGCCGGCGGTGGTGCTCGCGCCGGTGCACCAGCCATGCGTACACGCCGAGCGAGACGTTGTTCAGGAACAGCCGCCGGTCGGCGCGGCCGACGTCGATCCGCCGCTCGGCGCCGCCGAACGCGCGCACCGCGCCGAGCGGATCGTCGCGGTCGAGCCCGAGGTCCCGTGCGAAGTGGTTGCGCGTGCCGAAGGGAACGCAGACGAACGGCACGTCGCGCTCGAGCGCGACGGCGGCGACGGCGGCGAGCGAGCCGTCGCCGCCGGCCATGCCGAGCACCTCTGCACGTGACGCGCGGGCGACGTCACCCGGATCTTCGTCCTCGCTCAGCTCGTGCACCTCGACCCCGAGCGTTCTCGCCTCGGCGACGAGCTCCCCGGCGCTCGACCCGCCGCTGCCCGAGCGCGGATTCACGACCAACAGGCCCGTCAATGGGACTCCGGCATCCCTCGAATGAGCCGATCGGCCCATGGTGCCGTCCGGCCTGCATGCCGATATTTACGGCTATGAGCGATCGCGGCCTCCATCACATCGAGGACGATCTCAGCGATACCTGGGTCGAGGACTGGGCGGGCGCAGGCGTTGCGGAGATCGAGACCCTCCTCGCGAAGCACGCGGCATTCCTGAGCTTCCTCGAGGCGCAAGAGTCCTGAGCGTTTGAGGTCGTAGCGGCCGCGGTACATCCCGGCCGCATGAAGCTCAGCTATCTGTGGCGCGGGTTGCCGGGCCACCCGCTTCATCCGCCGCTCACCGACGCGACGATCGGAACGTACACCTTTGCCACGGTCGCGGCGCTCGCCGAGGTGCTCGGCATCACGGAGAACGCCGGCGCGTACGGCTGGTGGATCGCGCTGATCGCCGGCTTGATCTTCACCGTGCCGACCGCGCTCACCGGCCTCGCCGACTGGCTGACGATCTCGTGGCGCAGCGAGCTCTGGTGGACGGCCACCTATCACCTGCTTGCGATGGTCACCGCGACCGTGTGGTTCGCGCTCGCCGCGATCTTCGGCCACGGCGCGTACACGCACGGAAACATCAGCGCGGGCGCGTTCGTACTCACGCTGGTCGGGTTCGGCTTCCTCACGCTCGGAGGATGGCTCGGCGGCGCAATCGTCTACGTGCACGGGATGCGCGTGCTCAACCTCGTGAAGGAGCCCAGCGAGCGGGCGGTCTCGCCGGTTCCGCACAAAGAAAAGGAAATGGCCGAGGGGGCCTGACCGGCCCCCTCAAAGGCTTAACCCTCGCCGAGCCCGAGCGCTCTCTCCAGGGACGACTTCGGGTGAGCGCCCACGGCAGCGGCCGCCGGCTCCCCGTCCTTGAAGAGGATCATCATCGGGATCGACTGGACGCCGAAGCGCATGGCGAGCCCCTGCTCCTCGTCGATGTTCACCTTGACGAGCTTCAGGTCGCCGTTGCGCTCGTCGACGATCTTGTCCAGCACGGGCGACACGGCGTGGCACGGGCCGCACCATTCCGCCCAGAAGTCGACGATGACGGGCTTGTCGCTCTGGAGCACTTCCTGCTCGAAGCTCTGTTCCGTGACAGTGGTAGACATCTGGTCCTTTCTTAACTGACCTGCCGGTCGTACCCTTCTTACAACGCTTCAGAACACGCGTTTAGTCCCGCCCTAGAATCGAAGCCGTGTTCGAAGCGCTCGCACAGTACCCAGACCACCTCGCCCTCGAGGGCGAGATCCTCGCCTGGTGGGAGACGGAGGGCATCTTCGACCGACTCCGGGAGCAGAACCGCGGCGGCCCGCGCTTCAGCTTCATGGACGGCCCGATCACGGCCAACAACCCGATGGGCGCCCATCACTGCTGGGGCCGGACGCTCAAGGACGTGTTCCAGCGCTACAAGGCGCTGCAGGGGCACGAGCTGCGGTATCAGAACGGCTTCGACTGTCAGGGCCTCTGGGTCGAGGTCGGCGTCGAGCGCGAGCTCGGCCTCAACTCCAAGCGCGAGATCGAGGAGTACGGGATCGCGGAGTTCGCCGAGCGCTGCAAGCAACGCGTGGCGAAGTACGCCGAGATCATCACCGACCAGTGCCGCCGCCTCGGGATGTGGATGGACTGGGACAACGACTACTACACGTTCTCCGACACCAACATCGAGTACATCTGGCGCTTCCTCCGGGAGTGTCACGAGCGCGACTGGCTGTACCTGGGCCACCGGGCCGTCGAGTGGTGCCCGCGCTGCGGGACCTCGCTGTCGCAACACGAGCTGATCAACTCGTACGCGGAGCTGACGCACCCCTCGCTCTACGTGCGCTTTCCGCTGAAGGGCCGCGCCGGGGAATCGCTCGTCGTCTGGACGACGACGCCGTGGACGCTGCCCGCCAACGTCGCCGCCGCGGTGAACCCCGACGCAGAGTACGGGCTCACGAAGAGCCTCGAATGGTGGGCCGTCGAGCGCAGTCCCGACGCGGAGCTCACCCGACGCGTGCGCGGCAGCGAGCTCGTCGGCCTCGAGTACGAGGCGCCGTTCGAGCACCTGCCGGCCCAGGAGGGCGTCGTGCACCGCGTCATCCCGTGGGACGACGTGTCGCTCGACGAAGGCACGGGCATCGTGCACATCGCCCCGGGCGCCGGCGCCGAGGACTTCGAGCTCTCGCGGGTGCACGACCTTTCCGTGTTGACCCCGATCGACGAGGCGGGCCGCTTCTACAAGGATTACGGCGAGCTCGAGGGACGCTCGACGGAGGACGTCGAAGGGCCTATCACCGTCGAGCTCGAGCGGCGCGGGCTGCTGGTCGAGGCAGGCTCGATCGTCCACCGATATCCGATCTGCTGGCGCTGCTCGACGCCGCTCGTCTTCCGGATCGCCGACGACTGGATGATCCGCGCGGACGAGATCCGCCAGCCGATGCTCGACGCGAACGCGACCGTGGAGTGGACGCCGGACTTCTACTCGAAGCGCATGGACGACTGGCTGCGCAACATGGACGACTGGAACATCTCGCGCCGCCGCTACTTCGGGCTGCCGTTGCCGTTCTACCCGTGCAACTCGTGCGGCAAGCTGACCGTGATCGGCTCACTCGCCGAGCTGCGCGAGCGCGCGACCGGCGGGCTGCAACAGCTGCAGGAGCTGCATCGACCCTGGATCGACGAGGTGCCGATCCGGTGCGACTGCGGCGCCGAGGTGCGGCGCGTGACGGAGGTGGGCGACGCATGGCTCGACGCGGGCATCGTCCCCTTCTCGACACTCGGCTGGCAGAGCCCGGAGTGGAAGGAGCACGGCTACGCGACGGGCGCCGCGGCCGGCCTGACGGGCGCCGATCTCCCCGACCACGCGTACTGGGAGAAGTGGTACCCGGCCGACTGGGTGTCCGAGATGCGCGAGCAGATCCGGCTGTGGTTCTACTCGCAGTGCTTCATGTCGGTGACGCTGACCGGGAAGTCGCCCTACAGGGCGGTGCTGACGTACGAGAAGCTCCTCGACGAGCACGGCCGCGAGATGCACCGCTCGTGGGGCAACGCGATCGACGCCGCCGAGGCGCTCGAGAACATCGGCGCCGACGTGATCCGGTTCATGTTCTGCGAGCACGTCCCGAGCCAGAACATGAAGTTCGGCTACGGGCCCGCGGCCGAGATCCGGCGTCGGCTGTTGACGTACTGGAACTCCGTCAAGTTCTTCGTCGACTATGCGAACGTCGACGGCTTCCGGCCGGGCGACGAGGCGCCGGGCGAGCTGCAGCCCCTCGACCGTTGGCTCTTCGAGCGGACGGAGCAGCTCGTCGCCGAGATCTCGGGGCAGTACGAGCGTTACTGGACGCCGGGAGTGATGCGTGCGTTCGACTCGTTCGTCGACGACCTGTCGAACTGGTACATCCGCCGCTCGCGGCGTCGCTTCTGGAACAGCGACGAGGTGGCGCTGTGGACGTTGCATCGCGCCTTGCTGCGGTCGGTGCAGGTGATCGGTCCCGTGATGCCGTTCCTCGCAGACTTCCTCTGGCGGCGCCTGCGCACCGAGGACGCGCCAGTCTCGGTCTTCCTCGAGCCCTGGCCGGAAGCGCGGCCGCGCGACGAGGAGCTCTTGCGCGAGGTCGGCGAGGTGCGGCGAATCGTCGAGCTCGGCCGCCAGGCGCGCGGCGACGCCGGGCTCAAGCTGCGGCAGCCGCTGCGCCGGCTCGTCGTGCAGGGGGCCGGCCCCGCGCAGCGGCATTCCGACGAGATCGCCGAGGAGCTGCGCGTCAAGGAGGTCGAGTTCGCACCGGTCGAGGCGATGGAGGTGCGCGTCAAGCCCAACCTCCCGCTGCTCGGGCCGAAGCTCGGGAAGGAGCTCGGCGCCGTGCGGTCGGCGCTGGAGGCGGGGGAGTTCGAGCAGCTCGAAGGAGGCGGCGTGCGCGTCAACGGACACGAGCTCGGCGCCGACGAGGTGCTCGTCGAGCGCCGCGCGCGCGAAGGCTGGGCACTGGCCGCCGACGACGCCCTGACCGTCGCGATGACGACGGAGCTCGACGACGACCTCCGGCGCGAGGGGCGCGTGTACGAGCTGATCCATCGCGTCAACACGATGCGCAAGGACGCCGGCCTCGAGCTCACCGATCGCATTCGCCTGACGCTGCCGGCGTCCGACGCCGATCTGCTCGAGCACGCGGACTGGATCAAGGAAGAGGTGCTGGCGACCGACGTCGCGACCGACGGCGTGTCCGAGCCGGAGATCGCCAAGGTCTCATAAGCGTTGCTCATAGCCTCGTGCATGGTTGAATAAGCGCCCATGAGTCGTCGGACGAGGCTCGGGATCGCGCTGGCAGCGACAGCCCTTGGCCTCGGCGTTCTCGGGGACGCCCTCTTCCAGGGGCAGCCGCTCGGACTGAACGTGCCGCTGTGGGCGCTCGCGTTCACGGTCGCGCTCGCCGTGCTCTTGCGCGCGGGGCGCGTCCCGCTGCACCAGGGAAGGCGCTTCATGGTCGCACCGCTCGTGCTGTTCGCCGCGCTCCTCGTGTGGCACGACTCGCCGCTGCTCGTCGCGGCGAATCTGCTCGCAATCGCAGCGGCCGTCAGCGTCGGGGCCCTGCGCAATATCCGCACCGCCACGCTGACCGAGTTCGGCGAGGGCTTCGTCGGCGCCGCCAGGTCGACGGCGGTCGGTTCGCTCTCGCTGCTGATGGCCGACATCCGGTGGGCGGAGCTCGCCGGGCGCGCGCGGTCGGAGAGGGTGACGGCCCTCGCGCGCGGAGTCGCGCTCGGCGTGCCCCTGCTGCTGCTCTTCGGCGGTCTCTTCGCAGCCGCGGATGCTGTCTTCAAGAGCCTCCTCTCGTCGGCAGTGCCGGCGATCGACGCGAGCGCGGGCGAGCGGATACTGATCGTCGCCGTGTGGGCGTGGCTTGCGGGCGGGCTGCTGCGCGACCTCCTTTCCGTCCGAGAACGGTCGGAGCAGGTGCCGTTCGCGCGCCCCCGCCGCGTCGTCGGGCCGCTCGAGATCTGCGTCGCGCTCGCGTTCCTCGACCTGCTGTTCCTGGCGTTCGTCGCCGTGCAGTTCCGCTACCTGTTCGGCGGCAGCGCGCTCGTCCAGTCCCGGGCGCACCTGACGTATGCCGAGTACGCCCGCCACGGCTTCTTCGAACTGGTCGCGGTCGCCGGGCTGACGCTGTCCGTCCTGCTGCTCGCCGACTGGGCGCTCGCCGGTCGCGGGCGGCGTGCGTTCCGGTGGTTGGCGGCAGCCCTGCTCGTCCTGCTCGGAATCGTCATCGCGTCCGCACTTCAGCGGATGCGCCTGTACGTCGAGCACTTCGGCCTGACGGAGCTACGGCTGTACGCGACTGGCGTGATTCTCTGGCTCGCCGTGGTGTCGGCGTGGTTCGCGCTGACGGTTCTGCGCGGGAGGCGCCACGCGTTCGCGGTGGGCGCCCTCGTCGCCGGCTTCGCCGCGACCTTCGTCCTGAACTTCGTGAATCCAGACGCGACGATCGCGCGAACGAACGTCACGCGACCGGCCGTGGACGTGTCGTACCTCGCGAACCTCAGCGACGACGCGGTGCCGACTCTCGTCACCCGGATTCGCTCGCTGCCTCCGCCGCAGCGCGCCGTGCTCGCTCGAGCGTTGCTCCACCGCGTCGACGCCGGCGGCGACTGGCGTTCGTGGAACCTCTCGCGTTCACGCGCCGCCGCCGCGATCCGCGGCCACCGCGCCGAGCTGCAGGCGCTAGTGGAACGCGCCCCGTAGGCGTTCGAGCCCGCGCTCGAGGGTCTCGTCGCCGACCGCGAGCGACAGCCGGGCCCAGCCGGCGCCGCGCGCGCCGAAGCCTTCGCCGGGCGCGAGCGCAACACGCTGCTCGGCGAGGATCCGCTCGACCGTGACGCCGTCCGGAAGCCGGAACCAGACGAAGAAGGTCCCTTCCGAGCGGGTCTCGAGCCCGGGCAGCGCTTCGAGCGCACAGTCGCGTCGCCGCTCGTACGTCGCACGGCGTTCCTCGACGGAGGTCTGCGGGCCGGTGAGCGCTGCGATTCCGGCTTCCTGCACGGGCCGGAAGATGCCCGCGAACGCGTGATCTTGCAGCGTCTCGATGCGGCGGACGAGCTCCGCGTTCCCGAGCGCGAACCCGAGCCGCCACCCTGCCATCCCGTACGACTTCGACATGCTGAAGAGCTCGATGCCGACATCGCGTGAGCCGTCGGCCGCCAGGAAGCTCCGCGGCCTGCGCCCGTCGAAGACGAGATCGCCGTAGGCGAAGTCGTGCATGACCCACGCCGCGTTCCGGCGCGCCCACTCGACCGCCTCGTCGAAGACGCCGTCGGCGGCCGCCGACGCGGTCGGGTTCGTCGGGAAGTTGAGGTACATCCCGTCGCCGGGCATGTCGAAGCCGGAGAACGAGGCGACCGCGGCGCCGGCGAGCGCGACCGCCGAGAAGTAGTCGGGATAGCCGGGATCGGGCAGGACGATCGTGCCGCCGCGCTCGACCGCGCACAGCGCGAACTCCATCAGGCCTGTCTTCGTCCCGGGCAGGACCGCGACCTCGCGGGTCGGATCGAGCTCCACGCCGTAGACGTCGGCGTAGCGGGCGGCGATTGCCTCCTTGAGCGCCGGGAGGCCGGCAAACGGGGCGTACCCGTGCACGTCGGGGCGGGCGGCCGACTCGGCGAGCGCCTCGACGACGTGCGGAGGCGGCCCGACCTCGGGGTTGCCTCGTCCAAGGTCGACGAGCGGCTCGCCGTCTGCCGCCGCCGCCGCCGCAACCCGTGCGAGCAGCGCAGTGAAGTACTGCTCCGGCAGCCGCTGAATCCGTTCCGGCGCCTCGCGCACCCGGCGATGCTATGGAATGCTTCAGCCGAGATGGCGCAGTGCGTGCGCTGTGGCGGGGAGCTGGAGGAGCGGTTCCGCTTCTGTCCTTGGTGCGCCCAGCCGCAGCGCAGGAAGATCGTGGAGTTCTTCTCGCCGCACCCGCGCGACGCGGGCAAGGCGCTTCGCATCACGCGCTACCTGACCGAGGACCCGCACATCCGGTTCAGCGTGTGGAACGAGAGCGGCATGGCCGAAGGGGCAGTGTCGCTCGACGAGCGCGAGGCGGGACGCGTCGCGCGCTTCCTACGGCCGGTCAGGCCGCAGGCGTCTCTGCTCGACGTAGCTCGACGGGCAGCCGGAAGACGACGTCCTCGTACACGCTCGCGTACGGGCGAATGTCGCTGACGCCGTAGGCGCGGAACCAGTCGCACACGCGCTCGACGAGACGCTCGGGCGCCGACGCGCCCGATGTCACGCCCACCGTCTCGGCGCCGTCGAACCAGCCCTCGTCGATCTCGGTCTCGTCGTCGATCAGGTGCGCCGGCACTCTCGAACCGCGGGCGACCTCGACAAGGCGGTTGGAGTTGGACGAGTTGCGCGAACCGATCACGAGCAGAAGGTCGACCTCCGCGAGCAGCTCCTTGACCGCCCACTGCCGGTTGGACGTCGCGTAGCAGATGTCCTCGCGCTGCGGCCCGCGGATGTGCGGGAAGCGGCGCTTGAGCACGTCGATGATCTCCGCCGTCTCGTCGACGGACAGGGTCGTCTGCGTGATGTAGGCAACCGGCGCGCCGTCGGGCAGTTCGAGCGACTCGGCGTCGTCGACGCTCTCGACCAGGACGGTGACGTCGGGCGCCTCGCCCATCGTCCCGATCACTTCCTCGTGACCGGCGTGTCCGATCAGGACGATGCGGTGGCCGTCGGCGGCGTAGCGCCGCGCCTGCACGTGCACCTTCGTGACCAGCGGGCACGTCGCATCGATCGTGTGCAGCCGACGCTCGGCGGCGCGCGAATAGACCGAGGGCGCGACGCCGTGCGCCGACAGGACGAGCGTCGCCCCGGCGGGAACGTCCGTCTCCGACTCGACGAAGACCGCTCCGAGCGCCTCCAGCTCGCGCACGACATGGGCGTTGTGGACGATCTGCTTGCGCACGTAGACGGGCGCTCCGTACACGGAAAGGGCGCGCTCGACCGTCTCCACGGCGCGTTCGACCCCAGCGCAGTATCCCCGAGGTGATGCGAGCAGGACTCGCGAAACCAAACCGTGAGCCACGGTAGCAACGGCCCTGATCGGCCGCGCGGTCAACCGTTAGAAACAGGAAGAGGCTCGCCACTCGGGGGGGTCGGTGGTGACGAGCCTCGTCCTAGTGCTCACCGCGGAATGCAAGGCCAGGAACGCACCGCGGTTCGCATCGCCCAGTGGGTTGAGGCTAGCGAGTCGGGGTTCCCTTTCCAATAGGCCGAACGGCCCATCTTTGGAACCGGCACCGGCGCTCCCTACAATTCGTTACGCCCAGTCACACCTAACCCGGGAGCAACCACGCGTGCTTCGGATCGGGCTCGATATTGCGGCGATCGTCATCGGGGTCGGACTGGCCTGTCTCGGCCTGTGGGCGCTGCGGCGCCGGACTGCCTCGGCGGTCAGCGAGCCGCAGCTCGAGTCCCTCTCGGCGATCGCGACTGCGTTCGGCGGCTCCGACGACATGGCGACGATCGCCCGAGAGCTGCTCGAGCGGGTCGAGCCGCTCGTCGACGTCGAGCTGTCGCTGCTCTACCTCGTGGACGACGAGCGCCGGCTCGCCTCGGGTCTCCTCGGCCGGGACGACGGACGCGAGCTCGCCTGGTTCGGGGAGATCACCGTCGACCTCGACAACGAGTCGTCCGGCGTCTCGACGGCCGTCTTCGAGGCGGCGCCGTTCGCCGTCTACGACGTCCGGTCGTCCAAGATCGTCAGCCCGCGGCTTGCGCAGGCGACGGGTGCGAGGAGCGCCGCCTTCGTGCCGCTCCTCGCGAACGAGCGCGTGATCGGCGTGCTCGTAGTCGGGACGACTTCCGAGCTGCGGGCATTCTCGAGCGAGGAGCTGACGCTGCTGCGCACGGTCGCCGGCGAGGCCGCGCTCGCCCTCGACCGCACGCGCTCGACGGCCGCGCTCAAGGACGCCCTGGAGCGGGAGCGCTTCGTCGCGCGCATCTCCTCCCGCGTGCGCTCGGAGCTCGACGTGGACGAGTTGCTGCGCGTCGCCGTCGAGGAGACCGGCGCGGCGCTCAAGGTCGACCGCTGCTTCATCCGGCTCGGCGACACCGAGGACTCGATCCCGATCGCTGCGCAATGGCACGCACCCGGGCTTTCGCCGATCGAGACGGGGAGGCGGCTGGCGGCCTCGAACCTCGCCGTGCGCCGGCGCGAAACGGTCGCGATCGAGGACGTCCAGCACGCGCCCGAGCTCGCGGGCGTCGGCGGGACCGACGCGTTGCTGGAGCTCGGGTCGCGCGCCCTCCTCGCCGTCCCGATCGTCGTCTTCGAGGAGCTGATCGGAGTCGTCGCGCTGCACCGCTTCGAGCCGGGCCCCTGGACGCCCGGGGACGTGTCCCTGACCGAGGCCGTCGCTCGCGAGATCGGGCTCGGGATCCACGTGGCGCGGCTGCTTCGCGACAACGAGAGACGGATTGCGCAGCAATCCGCCTTCTTCCGGATCGCAGCGATGCTGGGCCAGCCCCTTTCGCTGTCGGCGACGCTCGACGCGCTCGCGCAGGCCGCGTGTGACGCATTCGGCGGCGACGCGGCAGCCGTGCTCATGCCGCGTGGCACCGAGCTCGAGCTGGCTGCATCCGTGCGCCTGCCCGAGCAGCTCGTCCCGCTGATCGCCGACGGAGTTCCCGCCGAGGGGCGCACCCTGGCTTCTCCGAAGCTGGCCGGTGATGACCGCTTCGACGCGCGCTGGCGCACGCACGTGTACGAGGCCGGTCTCCGTGCGCTGCTGGCCGTTCCGGTTGCCAGCCCACGCGCCGGCCGTAACGGCCTCGCGCTCGTGTTCTTCTCGGATGAGCGCACGCTCACGGACGAGGATCTCGACGTCGCGCGGCACCTCGGGGAGGCGGCGCGCGGCGCGCTCGAGCGGAGCGAGCTGTTCGAGGCCGAGCGCACCGCCCGGGCGCTTTCGCAGCAGCTCGCCCGCACCGGCTCCGTGCTCGCGACGGAGCTCGACCCGGCTGCAGTCCTCGACGAGGTCGTACAGCAGGCGCCGGCGCTGGTCGGCGCCGACGCGTGCGCCGTGCTGACGCTCGAAGATGACGAGCTCGTCGTCGGCGCCGCGGTCGGCGAGGGAACGGACGAGGCTGTCGGGGCTCGTGTGAGCTCGACGGCGCTTCTCTCCGGCGACGTGTTCCAGTCCCGTGCACCTGTCGCCGTCGAGAACGCGGCGGCCGACGGGCACCTCGCGGGTGCGGACATCCTCGTCGAAGCGGGTTACAGCGCCTATCTCGGCGTGCCGCTCTTCGGCCCGGAGGGAGCGCCCGCGGGCGTTCTCGCGGTCTATGCGCGTCGCCCGCGCTCATGGCGCACGGAGGAGATCGAGGCGCTTCAAGCGCTGGCGGGCAATACCTCGGCTGCGCTGGCCAACGCCGAGCTCTACTCGCGTGTCTCGCTCGAGAAGGAGCGCAGCGTGGCGATCCTCGCCAACATCGCCGACGGCATCGTCGCCGTCGACCGCGACGGCAGCGTGGTGCTGTGGAATGCAGCGGCGGAGCAGATCACCGGCGTCCCGCAGGCGGAAGCGATCGGGCACACGACCACGCAGGTCCTGCAGCGCGACCTCGAGTCAGGCGACGCGGCGCCGGGCGGACAGCGCCTCGTCTCGATCCTTCGCGGCGGCGAAGAGGTGTGGCTCTCGCTGAGCGAGGCGGTCATGCGCGACCCGCTGGGAGCAGTCGCCGGACGCATCTTCGCGTTCCGCGACATCTCGGGGGACCGCATGGTCGAGCAGGTGAAGTCGGACTTCGTCGCGGCGGTCTCGCACGAGTTGCGCACGCCGCTGACGTCGATCTACGGCTTCGCGGAAACGCTGCTGCGACAGGACGTCCCGTTCGGCGAGGAGGAGCGCCGCACGTTCCTCGGCTACATCGCCTCGGAGTCCGAGCGGCTGACGGGCATCGTCGATCAGCTGCTGAACGTCGCGCGGCTGGACACGGGCGACCTGCAGGTCGAGCTCGGGCGCATCGACGTCGGCTCCGTCGTGTCCGAAGTGGTCGAGACCGTCGAAGGGGCGAACGAGCACCGCTTCGAGATCGACCTGCCCGACGAGCCGCTGGCGGCCGAGGCGGATCCGGAGAAGGTTCGGCAGGTGTTCAACATCCTCGTCGAGAACGCGCTGCGCTACTCGCCGGAGGGTGGAAAGGTGACTGTCGGGGCGCGCCGCAACGCGGATCGCGTCGAGGTGCGCGTCGTCGACGAGGGAACGGGAATTCCCGCGGCCGAGCGCGAGTGGATCTTCCGCAAGTTCTACCGAGCGGAGTCCGCAGCGCGTGACGGCGCGGCCGGCACAGGGCTCGGCCTTTTCATCGCGAAGGAGCTCGTCAACGCGATGGGCGGACGCATCTGGGTCGACTCGACGGAGGGCGAGGGCTCGAGTTTCGCGTTCGAGCTTCCCGTTGCGCGCGACTAGGTGGCCGCCGGAGCGGGTATAGGGGCGGCCTAGGCCGGGATGACCAAAGTTCTCGTAATCGACGACGAAGCGCCGATCCGTCTCCTCTGCCGCGTCAACCTCGAGGCGGAGAGGATGGACGTGATCGAGGCGGCCGACGGACCATCCGGCGTCGAGAAGGCGCGGAACGAAAGTCCCGACGTGATCCTGCTCGACGTGATGATGCCCGGCCTCGACGGGTGGAATGTCGCGCAGCAGTTGCTCGAGGATGCCAACACGAGCGGCATCCCGATCATCTTCCTGACTGCGCGCGCCGAGTTCCGTGACCGTGCGCGCGGGCTCGACATCGGCGGCGTCGACTACATCACGAAGCCGTTCAACCCGCTCGAGCTCGCACCGCTCGTGCAACGTCTGCTCGACCGGATCGACCAAGGCGAGCGCGACGATTTGCGCGCGGAGAAGCTCTCCGAGCTCCGGACGCTGATGGAGTCCGAGTAGCGGCCTAGCGTCCCGCGAAGTCGGCCGTCACGACGCCCGCGCCGCCGTGGCCGATGAACGTGCCGAATGCGTAGCCGATGCCGACGCGCCGGAACCCCGGACGCAGCAGGACCGCGCGGTGAGCCGGGCTCGCGAGCCAGCGATCGACGACCCACTGGGCTGTGATGCCCGTCGCCCACGCCAGGTCCTCGCCGAAGACGGGCCCGCGGGCCCCTGCGGCGACCGCGCGGCCCGCGACGGAGCCGTGGGCGAAGTACTGGCGGCGCATCATGTCAGCCGAGTGCGCTCGGGCGGCCCGGACGAGGTGGAAGTCGATCCGAAGGGCCGGGAGGCCGTTGCTCTGCCGGACGCCGTTCATCGTGATGAGGAGTGATGCCTCGGACCTCGTGAGCCCCCTGGCCTGGGCGGCGGTGGCGGGGACGAGGATGCCGAAAACTGCCAGAAAAACGACGAAAAGCGGCCTTTTCGCGTACATTCGTGCCAGTTTGAAGTCGTAAAGCATGAGTCGCCTCCCCCGTCCGGGGGAGATCGAGTTCGCTCCTTTCGTTACGAGCTAGCGGGGGGCTAGCGGGAGGACAGTGCGAGGGAGCCCGCGAGACTAACCGCTGCGCCGGACAATTGCACGGGGACGAACCGGGCCCACAGCGACGCACGACACGTCGCGAACGCGATCAGCATCAGCCCGACCAGCGCGCCGGCGCAGCGGACCTCCGTCAGCTGCGCCGAGTCGATTCCCGAGCCGAGGATGACCTTCGAGACCGTCCCGTTGATCGCGAACAGCGTCGCCGCGAGCGCGACCATCGGGTAGCCGACCGCCGGGTGCAGGGGCATGCCGCGCGTGACGCTAACCTCCGTTCAGCGGGACGTGGCGCAGCCTGGTTAGCGCGTCGGCTTTGGGAGCCGAAGGTCGCGAGTTCGAATCTCGCCGTCCCGACTTGGTCGTCCTGCTTGCTGCGGGCGCAGCGCTGTCGTTCGGTGCGCTCGCCGTCACCATCCGGCTCGCCCTCCATCCGCCGCTCGACGCAGAGGTCGCGTCGCTCGTGACCACGTTCCTCGCAGGCGTGTTCTGCATCGCGCTCGCGGTCGCCTCGGACGACTTCTCAGGGCTCGACTGGGCGGACACGTGGCCCTTCTTCGTCACCGGGCTCTTCGCCCCCGGCATCAGCCAGATCCTCTTCACGCGCGCGGTCGGCGTGATCGGCCCGTCGCGGACGGCAGTGATGGTCGGCGTCTCTCCCGTGCTCTCGGCGGCGATCGCCGTGACGATCCTCGGGGAGCCGCTGCACGTCGCGCTGGTCATCGGCACGCTGCTCGTCGTCGCGGGCGGAATCCTTCTTGTGCGCGAGCGCGGAGGGACGGGGGCCGTACTGTCGTTCGGGATTGCGCTCGGCCTCGGCGCAGCGCTTCTGTTCGCGATTCGCGACAACCTCGTGCGCTGGGCCGCGCGGGGGAGCGACGTGCCCGGGTTCGTCGCAGCAAGCGCGTCGCTGGCCTCGGCGACGCTCGTGATCGCGATCGTCGTGCTGCTGCGGCCGAACGGTGTCGCGCGGGTGCGGCAGGCGTTCCGGCCGTTCCTGCTCTCCGGCCTCGTCTACGGCATCAGCTACGCGTGTCTCTACTCGGCGTTCGACCGCGGACGCGTCACGATTGTGGCGCCGCTCGTCGCCACGGAGTCGCTCTGGGCGGTGCTGATCTCGGTGCTCCTGCTGCGCCGGTCGGAGCGGATCGGGGCCCGCCTGCTGGTTGCCGCGGCGCTCGTGGTCGGCGGCGGCGCGCTCATCTCGGGGTTTCGCTGAAGACGCCCGCGATCTGCTCCGTGCGCAGGAACCGCGCGAAGTAGTGTGCGAAGACGGCGAAGAACACGACGGCCTGCTCGACGGCCATCGTCACGCCCGCGATCTGCTGATCCGTCAGGTCCGAGAGGCCCCAGAGCTGCGGCGCGTCCTCGTAGAAGCCGTAGACCGGGCGCGGCAGGAGCGCGAGCAGCAGGCCGAGCGGTGAGGCGAGAACGAACGCAGCGAACACATATGCCGCCTTCGCGCCGTCCGAGAACCTCCCGTGGATCACGGGCCACCACATCAGCAGGCCGGCGAGGAAGTAGGTCAGGTGCTCGACGTGAAGGAGCGAGTGCGGTCGGTTCAGCGCAGCGTCGTAGATGACCGGCACGTGCCAGAAGAAGTACGTCGCGAGCCAGAGCGGCAGCGCCACGAGCGGGTGGATATAGCGCGCGATCGGCCGGCCGAGCGCCGGCGACACCGCGAAGACGACGAGGCCGGGCGCCCACTCTGCCGTGACGACGTTCTGGAGGAAGTGGATCGAGAGCAGATAGTGCAGCGCGATCGTGTGCAGCGGCGTCACGTAGACGGCCAGCAGGAGGATGATCGCGAGATCGAACGCGGCATGCCGCGTCGTGTCCGATGGCCAGCGCCGCTGCGTCCAGTAGTACGCGCCTGCGAGTGCCGCGATTGCGGCGAGAACCTCCCAGTGCAGAGCCCACGAATACGGATCCACGGCGCTACGCTATCTCGGTCGCGCGGGCGTAGCTTAGTGGCAAAGCGCGAGGTTTCCACCCTCGATACGGGAGTTCGATCCTCCCCGCCCGCTTCGTCCGATCGCATCTGTAGTTTTCCAATGTGAAAACACGCGAACGCGACCTCGCACGACAACTGCGCCGCGAGGAAGGCGCGTCGATCAAAGACATCGCGCTCCGTGTCGGCGTGTCGAAGTCGTCGGTGAGCCTGTGGGTGCGCGACATCGAGCTCACGCCGAAGCAGCATGTTGCGCTAGCCGCCCGCAACGTGGCTTACAACCGCCAGATGAGCGGGACCTGGAAGCAAGCTGCGAGGCGCCGCGACGAGCGCATCGAGTATCAGGAGCACGGGCGTACGATCGCGCGCTTCGGCGATCCATCTTTCGTCGCCGGATGCATGCTCTACTGGGCCGAGGGCGCGCGGAATCGCAATAGCGTCAAATTCACAAACTCGGATCCCGAGATGGTGCGCTTCTTCGTGAGGTTCCTGCGCGAGCGCTTCGACGTCGGCCCCGACGTGATCAGCGTGACGTGCAACCTCTTTGCCGATCATCGCGAGTGCCAGCGTGAGATCGAACAGTTCTGGCTCGACGTCGCCGGTCTTCCGGCGTCGTGCCTGCGCAAGTCGAGCGTGAACGTGTATTCGAAGTACAGCCAGAAGAAGCGTCGCAACAAGCTCCCGTACGGAACATGTCGGATCAGCGTCTCCAGGACGTCGATCGTCCAGGCGATCTACGGCGCGATTCAGGAGATCGGCGGTTTCACGCGCGACGCCTGGTTGGAATAGGTCTCTCATGCCCGAGAGCGCCGAGCAACGTCACAACCGCGAGCTGATCGAGCTCCTCAACGAGCTCCGCGTGGCGCTCCCCGGCGTTCAGGTCCTCTTCGCCTTTCTGCTCGCGGTGCCGTTCGCGAACGGCTTTCCGAAGCTCAGCCAGACCGGACGCGACGTGTTCTTCGCCGCGTTCATCGCGACCGCGCTGTCGACCGTCCTACTGATCGCGCCCAGCTCGTACCACCGATTGCGCTGGCGGCAGCACGACAAGGAGCGCATGCTCGTCGTCTCCAACGCGCTCACCATTGCCGGGCTCGGGTTTCTCGCCGTCGCGATCACGTGCGTGGTCTACGTGATCACCGACTTCCTCTTCCATCGCACATGGGCGGCCGTGTTCACAGCCCTCGTCGGCGCGGCGTTCCTCTTCCTCTGGTACGGGCTGCCGCTGGCTGCGGCTATTCGGGACTCGCGGCGATCTCGACGCGCTCGATGAGTGCGTCGTCGCGCGGCTTGTCCGCGGCGTCCGCAGGCAGCTCCGAGATCTTGTCGACGACCTCGATACCGGACGTGACACGCCCGAACACGGTGTGCTTTCCGTCGAGCCAAGGGCACGCGTCCGCGGTGACGATGAAGAACTGGCTGCCGTTCGTGTTCGGGCCGGCGTTCGCCATCGCGAGCGCGCCGCGGTCGACCTTGTGCTGGTTGAACTCGTCCTCGAACTGGTAGCCCGGGCCACCGCGTCCCGTGCCGGTCGGGTCGCCGCCCTGGATCATGAACTCGGGAATGACGCGGTGGAAGACCAGGCCGTCGTAGAACCCGTCGCGCGCGAGCTTGACGAAGTTCTCAACGGTCTTGGGGGCGTCGTCGGGATAGAGCTCGATCTCGATCGCGCCGTGGTTCGTCTGCAGCGTCGCGTTCATCGCAACGTGTCCGCCAGCGGCTCGATCGCGTGCGCCGTCGGCTCGATCTCTCCGGACTCGAGCTGCCGCGCGATCTCGCGCGAGAGCTCCTCGGCTTCACTCTCCTGATCGACGTCGAGCACCGTGTTGACGGCGGCCAGCACGTGGCCGTCGGAGTGGAGCTCCACGTCGACGGTCTCGAGCTCCGCACGCGCGATGTACGGATCTTCGGGGACGCCGACGTGGACGACGACCTTCCGCCCGTCGGGCAGCGTCGCGGTGTGCTCGATCGTCCGTCCTCGGAGGCTCACGCCGCTCAATCTATCGTCCTGCCGGCCGGCTTCGGGCGCAAAGCCATCCGACCCGGGCGCGATGCTGCAGTCCGTGCCGGCCGAGCGCGAACGCGTCGTCCAGTTTCAGCCCCGGACGATCCTGCTGGTCATCGGGATCCTCGTCGCGTCGTTCATCACGCTGAAGGTGCTGTGGATCTCCCGGCACGTCCTCTCGTGGGTGTTCATCGCGCTGTTCCTGGCGCTCGCCCTCAACCCGGCGGTGGACCGTCTGGAGCACCGGTTCCGCGGCCGCCGCGGCGCGGCCACCGGGGTCGTCTCGATCGCCACGCTGATCGCCCTGGGGCTGATCGGATGGCTGTTCATCCCGACGCTGGTCGACCAGGTCGACAACTTCGCCCACAAGGTGCCCGACTATCTCGACGACCTGACCAAGGGGCGCGGGAGGCTGGGCTTCCTCGAGACGAAGTACCACCTGGTGGACAAGGCTCGAAAGGCGTTACGTGAGGGCGGCGCGTCGAAGCTCTTCGGTCTTTCCGGGACGGCGCTCGCGGTCGCGAAAGGCGTCGTCAATGCAGTGCTTGCCACGGTGACGATCGCGTTCATGACGTTCTTCATGCTGCTCGAAGGGCCGGGCTGGATCGACCGGTTCCTCTCGCTGCTGCGGCCGGACACGCGGCGCCGCTACCGCTCCGTCGGCCACGACATCTACCGCACCGTCGGGGGCTACGTCTCCGGCAATCTCCTGATCAGCCTGATCGCCGGCGGCCTGACCGCGATCGTGCTCGCGATCTTGGGCGTGCCCTACGCGATTGCGTTGGGCCTGATCGTCGCGATTCTCGACCTGATCCCGCTCGCAGGCGCGACGATCGCCGCCATCATCGTCGGCGCTGTCGCGTTCTTGCACTCGGTGCCCGCCGGGATCATCGTCGTCGTCTTCTTCATCGTCTACCAGCAGGTCGAGAACCACATCCTGCAGCCGGTGGTGTACGGGCGCACCGTGCAGCTGTCGCCGCTCGTCGTCCTCATCTCGGTGCTGATCGGCGCCGAGCTCGCCGGCGTGCTCGGCGCGCTGGCGGCGATCCCCGTCGCGGGAACGCTGCAGGTGATCTTCGCCGACTGGCTGCGGCACAGGCGCGCCCAGCCGGCCCCCGAGACCGGGTAACCCGTTTCAGGGATGTGGGCGGCGAGCCGGCCGCGCCGATCTCCCGGACATGGGGAATCCTCTGGTGCGGTCCGCGGTGCTCCTCCTTGCCATCGCCGGCCTTTGGGTCGCGGCGTCACCTGCGGGTGCGTCGTCTCAGCAGCCGGCGGCGTCGCTCTCGACGCTCGAGCAGGGCGTCCTCGCCGACATCAACACCCTCCGCAAGCAGCACGGGCTCGCGCCGCTGCACCTCTCGGCCAGCCTGTCCGACGCGGCGCGCCAGCACTCCGCCGAGATGGCGGCGCGGGGCTACTTCAGCCACGACTCCGCGAACGGCTCGTCTTTCGACAAGCGCATCGCGCGCTATTACCCGATCGGCCGCAGCAACTTCTGGTCCGTCGGGGAGAACCTGCTGTGGTCGTCGCCCAACGTCGACGCCCCCGGCGCGCTCGACATGTGGTGGGACAGCCCCGAGCATCGCAAGAACATGCTCACCGCGCGCTGGCGCGAAATCGGGCTCTCTGCAGTGCACGTCCCCGCCGCGCCCGGAACGTACGGCGGGCGCGAGGTCACGATCGTGACCACCGATTTCGGCGTCAGGCGCTAGGGAACGCCCGGGATACCCTGTTGCGCGGGCGCCTGTAGCTCAGCGGACAGAGCGGCGGCCTTCTAAGCCGCGGGTCGGAGGTTCGAATCCTCCCAGGCGCATGCCGCGTTACTTCGCTCGGGGCAGCGGGAAGGCGTGTGGGTGACAGCGACCGAGGGGGTTACCGATGGCCGATGAGCTGAAGGGCAAGAAGATCGCTTTCCTGGCTGCCGACATGTTCGAGGAGGTCGAGCTGACCGAGCCGTGGAAGGCGCTCGAGCAGGCCGGTGCCGAGCTCGACCTGGTCTCGCTGAAGGACGGTGAGATCCAGGGCTTCAACCACTACGACAAGGCCGGCTCGTTCAAGGTCGACAAGCCGGTCGAGGAGGCGAGCGCCGACGACTACGACGCGCTCGTGCTGCCGGGCGGCGTCGGAAATCCCGACAATCTGCGCCAGGACGAGAACGCCGTGCAGTTCGTGCGCGACTTCTTCGAGCAGGGCAAACCGGTCGGCGCGATCTGCCATGCGCCGTGGACCCTCATCGAGGCGGGCGTGGTGCGCGGACGCACGCTGACGTCCTTCCCGTCGGTGCGGACCGACATCCGCAACGCCGGCGGCAACTGGGTCGACGAGGAGGTGCACGTCGACCAGGGGCTCGTCACGAGCCGCAAGCCCGACGACATACCGGCGTTCAACAAGAAGCTGATCGAGGAGTTCGCCGAAGGGAAGCACGAGCAGCAGGCCGCGAAGACGAAAGCCGCGTCCTCATAGCGCGCGCAGCGCTCCTCGACGTCGACGGGACGCTGGTCGACGCCAGCTACCAGCAGGCGCTTGCGTGGTACCGCGCGTTCCGGAAACACGACGTCGTCCTCGCACTGCGTCATCTGCACCGTCACGTCGGCATGGGCGGCGACCAGTACGTCGCCGCCGTTGCCGGCGAGGCGGTCGAGCGTCAGATCGGCGACGACGTGCGCGACGAGTGGGAGAAGCAGTTCGAGAAGATGATCGACGAGGTGGTGCCCTTCGTCGGTGCGCACGACCTCGTCTTCGAGCTGAAGGCTCGCGGTCACACCGTAGTCCTCGCGAGCTCGTCGATCGAGAAGCATGCCGAGCACTTCGTCGACGCGATCGAGATCCGAGACGTCGTCGATGCGTGGACGACGAAGGACGACGTCGAGGCAACCAAGCCCGAGCCGGACGTCGTCAAGGCGGCGCTCTCGAAGGCCGGGACCGACGACGCCGTGATGGTCGGCGACACGCCGTGGGACGTCGAGGCCGCCCGCAAGGCGGGCGTCGAGACGATCGCCGTGCTCACGGGCGGTGCGTACTCCGAGGCAGAGCTGCGCGACGCGGGCGCCGTCGCGGTGTTCGAATCCGTCCGCGAATTGCAGGTCGGCCTCGAGGAGACGCCGCTATCCTGAGCCTTCCACGGTGGCGGTAGCTCAGTTGGTAGAGCCCCTGGTTGTGGTCCAGGTGGTCGTGGGTTCGAGTCCCATCCGCCACCCTCTGAGCCGGGCCCCGTAGCTCAGCGGATAGAGCGACGGACTTCGAATCCGTGTGCGGAGGTTCGACTCCTCCCGGGGCCACTCCGAAAAGACCTGGAAAGAGCGATCTTCGACAAGAAGGCCCTCGTCGGCGGGTGCCTTCTGCAAGACCCTGGCGCATCGAGCGGGTCAAGCCACGCCGTTCGGCAGGTAGATGCGTCCTTTTCGGGCCCCCGGCCCTGTCGGCCGACCCTCCCGCGCAAGTGCTTCCGAATCGTCTGCATTCGTCTTGCGGCCACCTAAGATCATCTGTTGATGGCAAGCCCCGTTGGGAAGCGCGAGGCCCGGCTCGAACGGCCGTTTCGTCTTGGCTTGGTCGTCTTGCCGACTGTGCTGGCGCTCACCGCAATGGTGTTTACCGCCTGCGGCGGCGGTGGCGCCGACGACGGCGCGAAGGTGGAGGCCAGTCTGCAGCACTATCTGCGCACTCCGTATCCACCGCAGACACACCCCGCAGCCGATCTCTTCGCAGACGGTCTCTTCCCAATCGGAGCAGGCCCTCCGCGGGTAAGGGAGAACAGCTGCAAGAAGATTCACACCGGCAAGGTTCGCCTAGCGCGACCCGGCGAGGTTCTTCCAGCAGCGCGGTTTCCAGAGGGGCTCTCGGGTTGGTCGTGCGTCATCAGGTTCGGGAAGACCGCATTGCCTGTGGCCGTCGCTGCGAAGGACAACGGCGAGGTCTACTGGGCAGCGCCGGTGTCACGGCAAGCGCTTCCACCAGCAACCGTCTACGAAGGAGGCCCGTAGCAGCTACGGCTTTGTGACGGATGATCTGGCTGCTCATCGTGCTCGCCGTGATCCCGCTGTTGCTCATGGTGATGACGGCCTACGTGATGGTGCGGTGGATGTTCATGTCGCAGTCCGTACGTTCGTCGTGACGGTGGTGGCTGGCGGTGGATCCCGCGCCGGCGAGTTGCCCGCCAGTTCGCGCAGGCCGAAGGGGTACTGGTGCGGTAACGCGTCGCGGTCGCCAGCAGAGTCGGCGAGCAGATTGTTGGCCAACTGGCTAACGCGCGAAAGCGTCAGACTCGGCGGGCGGCATGGCAGTCAACACCAGGTTCGGCTGACTGTGCGGCTCAAGCACTCCGGTCTGTCGTGGACTCCTCGAGCACACGTTCGAGCTCGACAAGAGCGTCGGTCACGGTTGCGTGCAAACCGGCGACCTTGCCGTGCAGTTCGGTCGCGGCCATGAGTAATTCGCTTGTCTGGTCGACGGCCTCCGCCAGCTGCACGGCCACCCTCGCGATCGCATCTCGGGGGATGGGGATCTGCTCGGGCACGACGGGTCCGGAGTCTACGGTTGACGCAACATCACGCAATGCGGGCGGGACTCCGGGGCGCGCGGCGCATGGGGTCACGTTCGGGTTTAGTGGGGGAGTCCCGCCCAGCAGGAGGGCAAGAATCCAGCGGCCTCCACCGGGGCTTGAACACCTGTCCTACAAAGACGAGTCTCCTCCTCCAAACGCACACTTACAAGGGGCAGAACTACTGAGTTTTGCCCTCGGACGGCTTTAGCGCCGCTTGTAGTGGTAGAGCTCGACGCGTTGTCTCGTCGGCCGGTTGCTCAGCCACACAAACGAAAGTGCAAACAGCGACGTCGCGATGAGTCTCAGCCCGAAGGCAAGAGGCCGTGCTGGGTAACGGATTCCCACATGCGCTCGGTCTCGGGCCCCGGCAGCGCAACCTCAGGAAGGACGATAGGACGAGGAAGCGCTCGCCGCTCTCTCCTCGCCAGGAGAAGTTCGTGAGCACCTCAGCGCTCTACGGATCGGGACTTTCGGCCGAGGACTCGCCTCGCCAAGCGAGCACGCTGTCGTGCAAGCTCGGAAGCCACTCGTCGAAGCGCCGGTCCTGATGGGCGGCAGGTTGATAGCCGCTACTGCGGCGGACCGGCCGCGAGCCTGACCCTCGCCGCCCGCCTCGTACCTGTCTCGTCGGTGTAGACGACAGTCACGACCTGCCCCGGCTTGTGCGCGAGCACAGCCGAAGTGATGCCGGCCTCGCCGGTGACACGCTTCCCGCCGACCGAAATGATGACATCCCCAGGCTTCAGCCCTGCCTTTTGCGCCGGGCTGCCGCGTACGACGTCGTCGACGGTCGTGCCCTGAACCCTGATTCCGAGGAACGCCGTCGCCCCGACATGCACGCGGGGCGACGCCTTCCCGGCCACGATCTGACTGGTGACCCTCGCGGCTGTCGCGATCGGGATCGCGTAGGCGCTGCCGCCGAACGCCGCTGCCGTGTCCATGCCGACTACCTTGCCGGCGCTGTCGAGAAGCGGGCCTCCCGAGTCGCCGGGCCGGAGCGACGCATTCGTCTCGATCACCCCGCTCAGCCGGTGGAGCTCGCCGATGCCGCTCTCGACGGTGATCGACCTCCTCAGTCGGATGACCCTGCCGCGTACCGAGATGAGGCGTCCGAACCCGCCGGAGTTTCCGACTGCCGTGACGCTCGCGCCCACCGCGAGCGTCGCGGAGCTGCCGATCGTGACCGTCCTGAGATTCGTCGCGCTCCGCAGTTGAAGAACCGCGACGTCGTCGGCGATGTCGTAGCCGACTACGCGCGCCGCGTACCGGTGTGTCGTGTTCGGGACGGCGACCCGAATCGTCGTCGCACCCGCGATGACGTGATTGTTCGTCAGGATCCGGCCGGAGGACGTCAGCACCATTCCCGTGCCCGCGGCCCACGTGTCCTCGAGGCGAAGGTTCGTGTTGATGACGACGACGCCCGTGCCGATTGGGGATGCGCTCTCGCGGGTCGCTGCGATAGCCGCACCACTGCCGATCGCGGCGAGCGCGACGAAGAAGACGACGAGGGCTTTGGTCTTCCGGATCAACATGTGGAGATCAGATCGGCGCCACCGGGCAGGGACCTAAGGGCATGCGTATGGATTTACTACGGGCGGGGGCTGCTCCTCTGCGGACATTCTGCGGACATTTCACCGCGGCCACCCGCGTCCCTGTGCGACCGGACCCCAGCGTTCGGCGTGTCACCCGACGCGGGCGATTGCGTCGCCGCGGCGTGGTGACAGACTCTTGCTCATCCAGACTGGCAGGCGCCGTCTCGCGCCCCAGTCGTCTACACAGGGAGGGTCCTCATGGCCACCACCAGCCTGCTCGCTGACGTCGGGATCGAGCTTCGGGAGGGCTACGCCGAGGTCGGCGATCAGACCTTGCATTACGTCGAGGCCGGTGAAGGGCCGCTGGTCGTTCTGCTGCACGGCTTCCCGGAGTTCTGGTTCGGTTGGCGGCGACAAATCGCGCCGCTCGCGGAGGCCGGTTTTCGGGTGGTCGCCCCCGATACACGTGGCTACAACCTGTCCTCGAAGCCCGAGGGCTTCGAGGCCTACGGCGTCGACCTGCTCGCCGACGACATCCGCGGCTTCATCCGGGAGCTCGGTGCCGAGTCCGCCCAGTTGGTCGGTCACGACTGGGGCGGATCGATCGCCTGGACCGTCGCGATGAACCACCCCGAGGTGGTCGACCGGCTCGCCATCCTCAACGCGGCCCATCCGCGGAAGCTCTCAGAGGGACTCAAGCACCCGAGCCAGCTTCGGAAGTCCTGGTACTTCTTCTTCTTTGCAACACCGGGACTGCCCGAGGAGATCGTGCCCGCCAGAGACTGGCACTTCTTCCGGCACTTCCTGCACGACGCGAGCCCGCCTTACACCCCGGAGGAAATCGACCGCTATGTCGAGGCGTGGTCGCAGGAAGGGGCGGCGGCCGGAATGATCAACTACTACCGCGCCTCCGTGAGACAGTCCCAGAAGGAAGCCGCAGCAAAGCTTCGCCCGATCTCGGCGCCGACACTGGTGATCTGGGGGGAGCGCGATTCGTACCTCGGCTCGGACCTCGCCGAGCCCGAGCACGACGACGTGCCGAACCTCGACCGCGTCGAGCGCCTGGCCGATGCGTCGCACTGGGTGCATCACGACGAGGCTGGACGCGTCAACCAACTGCTGATCGACTTCCTCCGCACCTCCGGGGCCGACCCGACCACGTAACCACACCGGTAACCCGGCGAAACCGGGCCGGGCGGCGACGCGTTCAGGAAAAAGGGGGTGGCCTCCGTGAACCCCGCGCTTCTAGGCCGCTAGAGGCGCGTTTTCCCCCGGGGGCCTCCCCCTATCCAACAAGACGCGGAATCGGTGCCGGAGCTTGCACTGGCGGTTGTCCCCGCGAGACGCCCTGAAACCGGGCCTTCGAGACCCCGAAGATGGGCCGGTCGACCCATTGCGCATCGACAACCGCAGCATCTAGCGTCTTCAACGGCGTTGCGCGGGTGAGCAATCTGCGGCCAGAGGGTTTGCCCGCGCGCGCCGGCCTTTCGAGCGATGAAACCGAACCGCCGGGCGCAGTGCGGTGGCGGCCCACCGCAGTCTGATGGCGGCACCGGCGGCTCGGTCCCACGTTGACGGTGCCGCGACACTACGAGGGCGAGCCCTGCCCCGCTATAGCCTTTCGTCTAGCTCCGGTATAGGCCGGACGAACACGCGCTTTCGCACGCCTACAGTTGGAAGTGAGCCGGGCGGTAGCCCGGGTTGGCGGCCCAACCCGTCTCCTCCCGGCTCACGGAACGGTTCCCGGGGACAGCGGCGTACCCCCGAAACCGTCTGCTTCCAGGGTAGTAGCTGTCGCCAGCTGGGCGTCGCCCCGGCGAGCAAACTGCCCAAACGACCATAGGCACGGGCGTCGCCCGGCCATAGGTTGCGTTCACGGGTCCAGGGGAGGGAAGACTGCCCCGTCGCTGAACCGCCGGAACGACGGAAGGTGGGCCGCCGCCCTCCTATCGGTCCGGCGGTTCAACTTTTTAGTTAGAGCACTTACGGGCAGTTTCCGCAATAGGCCGAGTGGCCCGCAGTCCCTTCGCAGGCGGGGTCACTGGCCCCAGAACGGTCTCACCTCGATCGTTCCGACCTCGGCCACAGGATGTCCTCCGGCGATCTCGACCGCCTCGTCCAGGCTCGCCGCCTCGATGATGTCGAAGCCGCCGACGAGCTCCTTCGTCTCGGCGAACGGGCCGTCGGTGACGAGCCTCTTCCCGTCGCGCACCCGGACGGATCGCGCGCGCCGCGGTGGCGCGAGCTGGTCGCCGGTCACCCACTTCCCGCGCGCCTGCAGGTCGTTCAGCCAGGGGAAGCCCTCGTGGTCGCGTGCGTCGCCCGGTCGAGGCTCTTCCCGCGCGTTCATCCTCTCCGCGTCCCAGCAGACCAGCAGCATGTATTTCACGTCACGCTCCTTCCGTCGTTGACGCTCCTATGACGAAGAGGAGCCGCGGGAATCGACACTTATTCGGCGGGCGCCGTGCGTCCGCAGCGCGGACAGAACCACTCCGTCACTGGCTGCGCGTGCGAGCCCTTCTGTCCGGGACGCGACTGCGCGTTCGCCCAGCGCGTGCGCAGCCGCATCGCGCCGTGCCCGCGCGGACACTCCGGTGGCTCGCTCTCCTCCTCTTGCTCCGGCTGGGGATCGTCGGCCATGCGGCCCATCCTAGGCCGGTCAGGACGAAGGCGTGACGGGCGGCGGCTTCACCTGCGGCGACTGGCCTGCGGCGACGCGCAGCGCCGGCAGCGCGGGCAGGTTGAACGGCGACTGCTCGGGCGCCGGCTCCGGCGGGGAGGATTGCGCCCGTCGGGCGGGCGGCGATTCCGGGACCGCCGGCGCGGCGTGCGCCAGCCCGCGTATCTGCTGGTGAATCTCGTGGATCTCGCGCATGGCGTCTGCCATCGCCCGGGCGTGCTTGGCGCCCTCGAGCTGGGCGAGCGCCGTCTGCCCCTGCAGGCGGCAGAGCGCCGACCGGGTGTCGCCCACCACGTAGCCGACCACGCCGCCGAGGAGCGCGCCGAGCAGCATCGTGGCGAAGCCGAACGCCTGCGGGATCGGCCAGTGGGCGCCGATCGGCGTCAGCGGGGTGGCGCCGAACATCGTGCCGAGGACGACGCCGCCGGCGACGCAGCCGGTGAAGATCGCGTTCGCCCTGCGGTATGCAGCCTCGGCCGACCGCTCGAGGACGCGCGGATCGAAATCCGGGAGATCGTGCGCCGCCACGAGTCAGGAAATCGGCGGACCCGGCATCTTTCTTGAGTGTGGCGATGGTTTCTATGAGTTTCAGCCGGGATCTGCTTGCATGGAGAAGATGGCCGGTTCCCTAGCAACCGTGCTGATCTGCGACGACGAGCCGGCACTTCGTGAGTTGATCCGCATCAGCCTCGAGGGCCCGTACGAGTTCGTGGAGGCCGACGACGGCGAGGAATCGCTGGAGCTCGCACGAAGTGTGCGACCGGACGTCGTGATCCTCGACATGATGATGCCCCGACTGAGCGGTCTAGAGGTGCTGAGCGCTCTCCGGCAGGAAGAAGAGTTGGCAGACATGCGCGTCATCGTCCTCACGGCCCAGCCGGCGACCCGGGAGCAGGCGCTGCAGGCCGGCGCCGACATCGTGATGGTCAAGCCGTTCGAGCCCGAGCGAATCGCGGCCGCCGTGGAAGAGGTGCTCGAGGACAGAGCATGAGCATGCCCCCGAGCGCCACGGGCGCAGCAGCGAACAACGAAGAACGCGGAGGATGGTGGGCACGGTCGGGGCTCGTGACCCGCATCGTCATGTCCGCGGCATTGGTGGGGCTCGGCCTCGCCGTCGTCTTCCTCATCCTCTTTCTCGCGATCACGGGCCTGCGACAGCGTTCGCTCGAGGCGCGCCGCTCGCAGCAGGTCATCGCCAGCGCGAACCAGCTGCAGACGCTCGTCGTCGACCTCGAGACCGGCGTGCGCGGCTTCGCGATCACGCACCAACGGCGCTACCTGGCCCCATGGACGCGCGCGCAGAAGAGCTACCCCGATGCGATCCAGCAGCTGCTGGCACTCACGGCGGACAACTCGATGCAGCACGAGCGCGCGCTGGCGATCCAGCGCTCCATCAACGACTACCTGAAGAATTACTCGCAGCCGCTCGTTAGTTTCATGCTGCGCATGCGCACACGACGGCCGAGCGGGCCCTCATCGTCGGGGGTATCGGCCTGGGCGCCGCCCTCCTGCTGATCCTGCTGGGCGCCCTCTACGTGAACCGCGCCGTCGTCGCTCCCGTGCGCTCGGCCGCGGATACGGCGGAGCAGATTGCGGGCGGCGACTTCTCGGGTCGACTGCGCACGGACGGCCCGGGCGAGGTCGGACGCCTCGAACGCACGTTCAACTCGATGGCGGCGTCGCTCGAGAGCACGCTCGCCGATCTCGAGGAGCGCAACCGTACGCTGCTCGAGAGCGAACAGACGAAGAGCGAGCTCGTCAGCAACGTCTCGCACGAGCTCCGGACGCCGCTCGCGAGCGTGCTCGGCTTCTCGTCGCTGATGCTCGACCGCGAGCTGCCGCCCGACGAGATGAGGCGTTACCTCGAAGTGATCCGCACGGAGGCGCGCCGGCTCGCCGAATTGCTGAACGACCTGCTCGACATCCAGCGGATCGAGCAGGGAACGATCGAGCTGAAGCTCGAGGAGACCGATCTGAACGATCTGCTCGAGGCGCAGGTGATGCTGTACTCGGCTCAGAGCGCGAACCACGACCTCCATCTCGATCCGGCCGACGACGACCTCGTCGTGTTCGGCGACCGCGACCGCCTCGCCCAGGTGATCGGAAATCTCCTTTCGAACGCGATCAAGTACTCCCCCGAAGGCGGCGTCGTGGACGTGAGTGCCTCGCTGGTCGGCGACGAGGCGTGGATCTGGGTGCGCGACGAGGGCCTCGGAATCCCGACCGATCACCAGCAGCGCATCTTCACGAAGTTCTTCCGCGGCGACGTCGGCCGAGAGCGAGGGATCAGCGGGACCGGCCTGGGGCTCGTCCTCTCGCGGCAGATCGTCGAGGCGCACGGCGGCGAGATCGGCTTCGAGAGCGCCGAGGGAGAAGGCTCGACGTTCTGGCTGCAGTTCCCGGCAGCGACGGGGGCCGGCGACGGCCGCCCGGCGGCCCGCGACGATCCGCTAGCAGCCCGCGACGACCCTGAGGCCCGTTACGGGGTGTAGCTCGGCGCCGTTCGGCGCGCCGCCGCGCTGCGGCGTCTTCCCGCCCCAGAAGCCGAGCCCGCGCACGAAGAAGATTGCGCCGAGCGACTGCCACTCCGACGATGCGTGACCGCACTTGTCGACGAAGAGGTGCCAGGCAGCCAGGATGCTCGCGCGCTGACGCGTGCGCGGAGACAGGCACGCGGGAGCCGGGATGACGGCGTTGATGTATGCGTTGTCGTCGTACAGCACCAGGCGCACCGACCCTGTCGCGTCGAGGCGGAAGGCTGTGATCTGTGCGGGAACCTCCCAGGTGTGCAGCTGGTACCGCGTCGTGCGCCGCGTCGGCACACGCCCCGGGCCGCGCCGCTCGCGAATCGCGCCGAGCGTCGTCGATTGCGCCGTCACGTCGACCCGCGTGCGCTGCAGGTCGCTGAACGTCTTCAGCCGCCACGTCTGACCGCCGCAACGCGCGGCGCTCGGCGCGGCGACATGATTCTCAGCCGCCGCCGCAGCGGCAGCGCCGGCTGCGAGCATCAACAGGGCGAAGACTCCGAGACGTTTCATGAACCTGGCGGACGTGATCGTACGCTTCGCGTCCAGCGCGGTCTACTCTGGGAGAGCGCGGGCGTGGCGGAACTGGCAAACGCGCTGGGTTTAGGTCCCAGTGGGGCTCACGCCCCTTACAGGTTCGAGTCCTGTCGCCCGCATCGTCGCGAAGTGTCGGCTGCGACGCGCCGGATCTGCTCCACGGCGCGGCCGAGAGCCTCCTCGTCGAACAGGTACGGCGTCGCATTCGCGAGTTGGTGCGCCGGCCCGTCGAGCTCGTCCGAGTTGTCCGCTCCATTGATCGCGTACCGCAGCGGGATCTCATGCGTGACGATCAGGATGTTCGACTCGGGGCGCTGCAAGAGCCGCTCGAACGCGCCGGCGTAGCGGCGCGCTGCGTCGTCCAGCGACTCGCCGCCGGGGAACGGATCGCGCCGCGTGTGCGTGCGCTTCCACGCGCGGTAGTCCTCCAGTGTCCTTCCCTCCAGCTCGCCGATGTCGACGTCGCCGAGCTCGGGCTGCTCCTCGAACGGCACGTCGCGCCCAGCGAGGGCGATCTCCGCCGTCTCTCGCGTGCGCGAGAACTGCGTGTGCGCGCAGAGGTCGAGCGGGACGTGCGCGATCTGCTGTCCGAGCAGCCGCGCCTCGTCACGGCCCTTCTCCGTCAGGTGGACCGGGACGCCGGGGTCGCCGTTGACGCGGTTCTCGAAATTCAGCGTCGACTCCCCGTGGCGGGCGATCACGAAGAGCTGCACAAGACCCACAGTAGAGCTCCTTTGGTCTAATGGCCCGGTGAGCGCGCAGGTAGAGGAGCTGCCGGACAACAAGGTCCGGCTCACGGTCGACGTTCCGAGCGCGGACGTCCACCACGCCGTGGAACACGCGGCGTCCGACCTCGCGGCGAGCGCCAAGATCCCGGGCTTTCGGAAGGGGAAGGTGCCGATGCCCGTGCTGGTCTCGCGGATCGGCAAAGAGCGGCTTTACACCGAAGCGATCGAGAGTCACATCGCCGGCTGGTACGGCAATGCCGTGGCGCGCGCGCGGATCCGGCCGGCGGAGCAGCCGGAGCTCGATTACGAGCTCCCGTCGTCGGACGACGAGGACTGGCGCTTCACGGCGACGGTCAGCGTGCTGCCGAAGCCGGCGGTGGCGGACTGGAAGCAGCTGCAGGTCCCGTACGCGGAGCCCGAGGTTCCAGAGGACTACGTCGACCACGAGTTGAGCGTGCTGCGGTCGACGGTCGCCGAGCTCTCGCCTGTCGACAACCGCCCGGCGCAGGAGGGCGACACCGTTGTCATCGATCTCGTCACCGACGACGACGGCGGCGGACAGCGCGACTACGTCGTCGAGCTCGGCACCGGACGCCTCCTGCCCGAGCTGGAGGAACAGCTCGTCGGCATGCAGCCCGGCGAGGCGAAGGAGATCGGGCTCGAGCGCCCGGGCGAGGCGGAAGCCGCTCCCGTGCGCGTCACGATGAAGGAGATCAAGGAGAAGGTACTCCCCCCGCTCGACGACGACCTGGCGCGGTCCGCCTCGGAGTTCGACACTCTCGAGGAGCTGCGCGAGGACATCGAGCAGCGCATCCGCGAGCAGCTCGACGCCCAGGCCGACGAGGCCTTCCGGCGCGCGACGCTCGACCGTCTCGTCGAGGCCTCGAACGTGCAGGTCTCGGGGCCGGTCGTCGACGCTCGCACGCGCACGCTGCTGCGCGAGCTCGACGGCGTCATGCAGCGCAGCGGCGGGTCGCTCGACGCCTACCTCCAGCTCTCCGGCGAGTCCGCCGAGGCGCTCGTGGCGCGATTGCGCGAGCAGGCGATCGCCTCGGTCGCCGGCGAGATGCTGCTCGAGGCGGCCGCCGACGAGCTCGGCATCGCGGTCGACGACGACGAGGTCGACCAGTCGTTCCGGGAGCGGTTCGAGGACGGCGACGAGATCATCGCGCAGGCGAAGGAGGCCGGCGCGTACGAGTCGGAGCGCGAAGCGCTGCGTCTCGCGCACGCGCTCGACCGGATCGCAGCCGACGTCGAGCGGATTCCGCCCGAGCAGGCGGCCGCGCGCGAGGCAATCTGGACCCCCGACAAGGAAAAGCCCAAGACAGAGACGAAACTGTGGACCCCCGGAGGCTAGAAGGAGCCCAATGAGCCCGCTTATCCCGATGGTCATCGAGCAAACCTCGCGCGGCGAGCGCTCGTTCGACATCTACTCGCGTCTGCTCAACGAGCGGATCATCTTCCTCG
>MNJC01000060.1 GCA_001920085.1 Actinobacteria bacterium 13_1_20CM_4_69_9 | reverse complement strand
GAATAGTCGTCGCGCCAGCGGATCCGCCCCACGTCCTGCGCCGGAATCCCGAGCACCGTCAGGCCGGGCGAGCTTTCCAACCGCCGCACGTTGCCGGACAGTCGCAGCACCGGCGTCGGCTGTCCGAGCTCACCGAACCGCCGCAGCCGCGCGGCCTGGAAGACCGGGACGAGCTTCGTCAGGTCCTCCCGCACGACGAAGTCGGCCGGAACCGCGAATGCGGCCTGGTCGGTCTCGCCGCGCACAAGGGTCGAGCGGTACGTCTCCGCGAAGAGCGCGAGCCCGAGGCTGACGACGAGGAAGGCGACGGCGACGGCGGCACGTCCGGGGTTCCGCGCGAGCGACAGCGCCGCGAGGCGGACGGGCACGGGGGCGTTGCGCCCGCGCCGCTCGAGCGCGCGCAGCGCGGGTGTCAGGATGCGAGCCCAGACCACGGCCGCGACGAAGGCGATCAGTGCGGGCAGGAGCAGGAGCACCGCGCCCGTTCCGCGCTCGTTCGCGAGGGATGATGTATCCGCCGCCCCGCGCGCGAGCGCCAGCACGACGGCGACGAGCGCTCCCAGGGCGGCGACGTCGACGACACGGCCGGCGCCGCCGCCACGGAGCGTGAGCAACACGACGAGGGTCGCAGCGGCCGCGATCGTCGCAGCGAGCCAGACCCCGCGCCACGACACGACGGAATGCGCAAGGACCGCACCCGTCGGAACGCCCGCCCGGTTCGCGACGAGCGCGCCGATCGCGCTCCCGAGCGCCCAGCCGGCGAGCGCGCCCGCAAGCGCGACCAGGCCCGTCTCCGCGACCGATCCGACGACGAGCTGCCACCGGCGCGCGCCGAACCATGTCAGCCGGCGCCACTGCGCCTCGGTGTCGCGTCGCAGGCCGGTCGCGGCGAGCACCGCGAAGGCGAGCAGCAGCGCCGCAGCTTCGCCGCCGATCAGGAGCAGACGACGCCCGGCGACGTTGCCGGCTTCGTTCGCAGCGCGGAGCTCCGCGACCGGTGCGGTCAGGTCGAAGCGCAGCGATTTCGCCTGCAGGGCCGAGCGCGTCTGGGTCACCTTGCGCGCAAAGCTGTCGATCGTCCACGGGTGTACCGATCCGGGGCGGAGCGGCGCGGCCCACGTGTAGCTGCGGAACGTCGGGACGAAGACGGGAATGCGCGCGAGGCCGCCGACCCCCTCGGCGAGCAGCAACGGCGGGGTCGGCGCGGTGTGGTAGAGCAGCGCGGAGCTCAGCACCGACGCGTACGTCTCGCGCGTGATCAGGTTCCCGAACGGCAGCGGGGAGTCGAGCGTCGCCTTTCCGACAACGTCCAGGGCCAGTCCCTGGATCTTTGGTACGGGCCCGTGTCCGCCGAGCTGCAGAACCTCGCAGCGCGCGGCGGTGCAGCGGCGAGGGAGACGTCCAGATTGCAAATGGACGTAACGCGCGAGGCCGTCGATCGCGCCGAGGTCGAAGAGGTGTCCGTTCGCCTGCGACGTCCGGAACAACATCGCGCGCGTCGGCGGCCGGACGAGCGGTGCCAGTGCGCCGCGGGACCGTTCGTCGAGTCGGCGCACGTCGGTGCCCGGCCCGCTCGCGATGCCGCCCCACACGAGGCGGACGGTCCGGTCCTCGGCCGGCACGCGCGCGGTCGCGCGCTCGACGCTCCGGTCCTGCGCGACGAGGCTGCCGGCGAGGACCGCCGACAGGAGCGCCGCGCCTGCGGCGATGCCGAACAGGACGAGCACGACGCGCTCGCCGCGCCGTGCGAGCCGCGACCAGGCGAGGCGGAGCGGGTAGGTCAACCGCCGAACGGACGTCACGCGGCTGAAACTACCGCCGCCGGCGCGCCAGGACGTACCCCACCGTCGCGCCGTACGCCAGGTGATCCGCGAGCTGCGGCAGGAGCGGCAGCGCGGCGATCCGTGGGAAGCGGCGCCGGCGGCGCCGATGTCCTCGAGCGGTCCTTGCCGGTGACGACTGCCACGCGGTCGAGGGCGCCCCGCCGACGGCGGCGCCGAGGAGCCCGGCGAGGAGCGCGTCAGGGCTGAAGAACGACCTTGATCGCGCCGTCGGCTTTCCGTTGGAAGATGTCGTAGCCGTGCGGCGCACGATCGAGCGGCAGCGTATGTGTCGTCAGATCGTCCGTTCCGAGCGCGTCCTCGTCGCTGCCCATGCGCACGGAGATCTGACGGTCGAACAGTCGTGCCAGACGACGGCCCTCACGCGCGGCTCCCGATCCCGGTGACGAGCTCGCGGATGCGAGCCGGCCCGCTCGTCCGAGGCGCGAGCGGCGGCGTCTCGAGGCCGGCGCCGTCGCGCAATCCCGCGAGCAGGTCGGCGATCGCGTCCTCGCCGCTGTGCCGTGGCGTCCATCCGAGCTCCTCGCGCGCACGCTTCGTGTCGAGCAGCGGCGCGGCGAGCCCCATGTCGAGCCAGTCCGGCGGCAGCGGGGTCAGCCGTGCCCGGTAGGCGAGCGAGGCGAGACCACGTGCCGCACGTGCCGGAAGCGGGAAGGTCCTTGCGTTTAGCCGCCGCGCGATCGACGTCATGTCGAGCACCGGCGGTGCGGCGACGTTGAACGTCCCGTGCACGTCCTCGACGACCGCGAGCCTGTACGCGTCGCCGACGTCGTAGGAATGAACCGCCTGGAAGGCCAACCCCGGAATCTCGGGCACGAACGGGATCACGCCGGGCCGCAACAGCGAGCCCGGCACGAACGGGCCGGCGAACAGGCGGCGCTGCTCCGTCGCCGACTCGCGCTTGAAGATGAGCGCGGGTCGCAGGCGCACAACGCGAATCTCGGGGTGCTCGCGCTCGAAGCGGTCGAGGCGCCGCTCGACCTCGACCTTCTGCCGCGAGTAGGCGTTCGTGGCGACGCCGTTCGTCGGCCAGCTCTCGTCGACCGGCCGGTCCTTCGGCCCGGGTGAGTACGCGCCCACGGACGACGCGTGCACGACCGCCGGCACGCGCGCCTCGGCGGCCGCGCGGAAAACGCGGGTCGAGCCCTCGACGTTCACGCGCCAGAGCAGGTTGCGGTCCCGCGAGGGCTGGATCAGCCAGGCGAGGTGGACGATCGCATCGGCGCCGCGGAAGAGCCGGACGAGATCCGACTCGGCGACGTCGGCGGTTGCCCACTCCGTCTTCGGGAGCTCGAGCTGCGGCCGCCGGCGCGCAACGCCGACGGCCGACTCGATCGCGGGATCGCCGGCGAGAGCCTGGAGGAGGCTGGTGCCGACGTTCCCGCTGGCTCCCGTGACCACGACGCGCACATCGCCTAGATGCCTGCGCCCCGGTCCGCCGAAACTAGGAGGGGCGGCTCGCGAGCGTCACCGAGACGGTGTGCCGCGTGCCGTTCCGCGTGTAGGTGACGGAGACGCGGTCGCCCGGCTTGCGCGCGCTGATCGCGGAGCGCAGCTCGTCCGCGGACGAGACCTTCGTGCCGCCGAGCGAGACGATCACGTCGCCCTTTCGCAGTCCGGCCTTTGCGGCCGGCGTGCCGGTGCGAACGCTCACGACACGCGCGCGTGCGTTGTCGGAGCCGAGCTCGACGCCCAGATACGCATGCTGCGCCTTGCCGTTCGAGATCAGTTGCGAGGCGATCGACTTGATCGTCCTCGAAGGAATGGCGAAGCCGACGCCGTCACTGCCGCCCGAGTCGCTCTCGATCTGCGCGTTGACGCCGATCACGTGGGCCTGCGAGTCGAGCAGCGGGCCGCCGGAGTTACCGTGATTGATCGCCGCGTCGGTCTGGATCGAGTCGTCGATCGCGAACTGGTTCGGCGACGTCATCTGGCGGTGCAGCGCGCTGACGATCCCGGCGGTGACCGTCTCGGCCAGGCCGAACGGGGAGCCGATGGCGACGACGCTGTCACCGACCTGCACCTTGCTCGAGTCGCCGACCGTGAGCGGGTAGAGGACAGAGGACGGCGCGTCGACCTTGAGCACCGCGAGATCGGTGGACGGATCGGTGCCGACGACGGTTGCGCCGTAGGTCTTGCCGTTCCAGAACGTCACGCGCACGGACGTCGCGCCGTTGACGACGTGCTGGTTCGTGATCACGTGACCGCTGGTGTCGTAGACGAAGCCGGATCCTTCCGCCGACTGCTGCCCGCTGCCGCCGAACTGATCGGACGTCTGCGACTTGACCTTCACCTCGACGACGCCGCGGTACGTCCGCTTGTAGATGGAGTTCACCGAGAGGCCGCTCGTGCTCGCAGCAGGTTGCGAGTCGCCGACGTTGACCTGCCGGACGACGGTCTTGCTGTGTCCAGAGAAAGCGGCGTACGTTCCGATGCCGCCGCCGGCGCCGATCAGGGCGCCGGCGACGACCGCCGCTGTGAGGATGAGGAGGAAGGAGCGACGTGTTTTCATGGCCCCATGGAATCGACCGGGCCTAAGACTCCGCTGAGATCGAGGTAAGAACTCGTTAAGAGCGAGCCTCACAAAGTTCTTACGAGTGTCTTAGTGCGGTCTTAGGGCGGTCTGGCAGCCTCGACGAGTGGCTTCGCGGCATCGGGAACCCCAAGCGACCCTCCATCCGCGTTGCCCGGCTCGGGCGGTACGTTCCCCCTCCGCCCGTTGGTTGATGCTGTGCGTCGCTGCTGTCGTCACCGCCCTGATGACAGCGGCGGCCGCACAGTCCGCGCCCGCGCACCACCTGAAGTCCCCGCAGCTCGACGAGATCGCCCGCGCGAACGCGCCGATCACCGACAGCCTCATCAGCCTACGGCGGACGCAGGCGCTCGCGCTTGCGCCGACCGGCTACTGGGGCGGCGTGTATCGGACCTCGGCCGGCGAGAGCGTGACCGTCTACGCCTCGAACGTCTACCCGATGGATCCCGCGCTCGGGCAGCGCTGGGCCAACTTCCTGGGCTCGCTCGTGCACGGCCCCGAGCTCTCGAAGGTCACCGTCATGCTGTCGACGGCGGACCAGATCTCGCGCGTCTGTGGCCAGGACGCGCTCGCCTGCTACAGCGCGCGCGGAGCGCTGCTGTACGCCCCGGGCGAGGATCCCAACTCGTCGCTCTCTGCCGAAGCCGTGATCACGCACGAGTACGGCCACCATGTCGCGGCGAACCGGAACAACGCTCCGTGGGACGCCCTCGACTGGGGCCCCAAGCGCTGGGACTCGTCGATGCAGGTCTGCGCCGCGACCAAGCAGGGCCGTCTCTCCCCGGGAGCCGAGGATCCGGTCCGGTACGAGCAGAACCCCGGCGAGGGCTGGGCGGAGACGTATCGCGTCCTCAACCAGCGCCGCCTCGGCGTGCCGGAGAGCCCGTGGGAGATCGTGACGCAGGCGCTCTATCCGACCGACGCCGCGCTCGCAGCGGCGCAGCTCGACGTCACGTCGCCGTGGGAGGGCAACTCCACGACGACTCGCACCGGTGCGGTGACGCGCACGTCGAGGACGCGGGCGTACACGGTCGCGACTCCGCTGGACGGCACGCTGAAGCTGACTCTGAGAACTTCGGCAGGCTTGCGGGTGTCCGTGGACCTGTTCGCGTCCTCGACCCGGGTCGCACACGTCACCGGCGGGGGCACGCTCTCGCCCTCGACGACCGTCTGCGGCACGCGTTCCTACCGCGTGCGCGTGACCGAGCTGAAGGGCCGCGGGTCGTTCCAGCTCGCAGCCTCAAAGCCGTAGCGGCCTCTTAGCCGCTTCTCAGCTTTTCCGGCCACAATGGTGTCGTGAAGATCCTGGTGGTCGACGACGAACGTGCCGTGCGCGAGTCGCTGCGACGTGCGCTCGAGCTCGAGGGCTACGAGATCGAGCTCGCCGGCGACGGCAAGGAGGCGCTCGCCACGCTCGGCCGCGACGACTCGCAGCCCGATGCGGTCATCCTCGACGTCCTCATGCCCGGGGTCGACGGCCTCGAGGTCTGCCGACGCCTGCGTGCGACGGGCAATCACGTTCCCGTCCTGATGCTGACCGCGCGCGACGAGGTCGAGAACCGCGTCGCAGGTCTCGACGCGGGAGCGGACGACTACGTGACGAAACCGTTCGCGCTCGAGGAGCTGCTCGCGCGGGTCCGCGCGTTGCTCCGTCGAACCGCCGACACCGACGGCGGCGAGGTGCTCTCGTTCGCCAACCTCACGCTCGACCTCGGAACGCGCGACGTGCGCCGCGGCGGCCGACCCATCGAGCTGACGCGCACGGAGTTCGCGTTGCTCGAGCTGTTCCTGCGGAATCCGCGCCAGGTGCTGACGCGCTCGATCATCTTCGAGCGCGTCTGGGGCTACGACTTCGGCTTCGCGTCGAACTCGCTCGACGTCTACATCGGCTATCTCCGGCGCAAGACCGAAGCCGGCGGCGAACCGCGCGTGATCCACACGGTTCGCGGCGTCGGCTACGCGCTCCGCGAGCAATGAGCTTCCGCGCACGGCTGGCGATGGTCGCCGCTGCGGCGGTCGCGCTCGCGATCGTCGCTGCGTCGTTCGCGGTCTACTTCATCGTCAAAGACCAGTTGCGCGCCCCGATCGACGACAGTCTGCGACACAGCGCAGTCGAGATCCAGCACACACCGCCGGACGACATCCTGCGCGGCCTCTTCCATCTGACGGCAGAGCTTGGCGGAGCTGCGGGTTACCCGCAGGTAGTCAAGCCGAACGGCCAGGCGCTCCCGATCGCGGGTGGGCCGAGGCTTCCGGTCGACGAGCGGGACATCGCCGTCGCGCGCGGTCAATCCGGGTCATTCCTGCGCGATGCACACGTCTCGCATACCCACGTGCGCATGATCACCTTTCCCGTCGGGGGCGTCGCAGTGCAAGTCGTTCGCCCGCTCAGCGAAGTCGATCACTCTCTCAGTCGGATCCAGACGTGGCTCATCCTGATCGCCGTTGCCGGGATCGCGATCGCCGCGGCGCTCGGCCTGCTGGTTGCCCGCGCGGCGCTCGCACCCGTTCGGCGGCTGACGGCGACGGCGGAAACCGTCACCGACACCGGCGACCTCTCGCAGCGCATCGACGTGAGCGGACACGACGAGCTGGCGCGCCTCGCGGCGAGCTTCAACGCGATGCTCGAAGCGCTTGAGGAGTCCACGCGCGCGCAGCGGCAGCTCGTCGCCGACGCGTCGCACGAGCTGCGCACGCCGCTGACGAGCCTGCGCACCAACATCGAGGTGCTCGCGAGCGACCGGACGCTCCCGCCGGGCGAGCGCGGGCGGCTCCTGAACGACGTGATCGAGCAGCTGGGCGAGATGACGACGCTGATCTCCGAGCTGATCGACCTCGCGCGCGGTGAGCAGCACGTCGCCGAGCCCGAGGAGGTCCGCCTCGACCTGGTCGCGGCCGACGCGGTCGAGCGTGCGCGCCGCAACCAGCCTAAGGTCACGTTCATCACCGATCTCCACGAGTCGACGGTGCACGGCGTCCCGTCGACGATCGAGCGCGCGGTCGCCAACCTGCTCGACAACGCGGCGAAGTGGAGCCCGCCCGGCGGGAATGTCGAGGTCGGCGTGGGCGACGGCACCGTCACCGTCCGGGACCACGGGCCGGGGATCGACGAAGAAGACCTGCCGTACGTCTTCGACCGCTTCTATCGCGCGCGCGCCGCGCGCGGGCTTCCGGGCTCCGGTCTCGGCCTCGCCATCGTGCGTCAGGTCGCGCAGGCGCACGGCGGCAGCGTCGTCGCCGAGTGCGCGGAGGGCGGCGGCACGCGCGTCGTCCTACGCCTGAACGGCACGTCGAGCAACTCTTAGGGTGTTCTTAGCGGCTTCTTAGAGCACGCTGCGACGCTCAGACGCATGAAACGAAACCGCAAGCTCATGTTCGGAGCCGTGGCGTTGCTCGCCGCCGCCGGCGGCGGCGCGGCGATCGCCGCATCCGACTCTTCTCCAGCGGACGAGAACCAGGCGATCATCAACGACGCCGCGCAGCAACTCGGGATCTCGCCCAGCAAGCTCAGCGATGCCCTGAAGAAGGCGCTCGGCGACCGCGTCGACGCCGCCGTGGCGGCGGGCCGGATCACGAAGGCCCAGGGCGACGCGCTCAAGCAGCGGCTCGAGTCCGGGAACGCGCCGCTGTTCTTCGGGCCGCACCGGGGCTTCGGCCACTTCGGCTTCCGCGGCCTCGACGCCGCCGCGAACTACCTCGGGCTGACCGAGGCGCAGCTGCGCACGGAGCTGGAGGGCGGCAAGACGCTCGCGCAGGTGGCGCAGGCTCACGGCAAGGCGGTCGGCGGGCTCGTCGATGCGCTCCTCGCGGATGCGAAGCAGCACGTGGACGCGGCGGTGGCCGCAGGCCGGCTGACGCAGTCCGAGGCGGACGACCTGCTGAACGGACTGCGCGACCGCATCACGAGTCGAGTCAACTCCCGCGCACCCGAGGGAGGGCCGCCCGAGGGCTTCCGTCACTTCCGGAGGCCCGCGGCCTAGGAAGCCTCAGCGGCGCCGGTCGCGACGCAGTGCGTCGAGCTGGCGCCGCGCCTGCTTCGTCGGGCGCGTGCCGAGATCCGAGCCGAGCGCGCGTGCGAAGCGCCGCTCGAGCGCATGTTGCTCGCGCGCCGCGCGCGATTCGTCGGTCTCGGCGTAGAGCGCTTGCGCAGCCGCGGCCGGCCCGCGGCGCTCGGCCAGATCCTTGACGGAGACCGTCCAACGCTCCGGCCCTTTCGTGATCTCGAGCACGTCGTCGGCGTGGACGAGCTTGGCGGGCTTCACTCGCTCGCCGTTCACGTGTACGCGGCCGCCCTGCACGGCCGTGGCCGCGAGGGCCCGCGTCTTGAAGAAGCGCGCGGCCCAGAGCCACTTGTCGATGCGAACGCCGTCTACCGTCATCACAATCGAGGGCGATGATCGCAGCAATCCATCTCCTCATCTACTCCGATGACGCCGAAGCGACCCGAGCGTTTCTGCGGGACGTCCTCGAGTGGCCGTACGTCGAAGAGCCCGACTCCGGAGGGTGGCTCATCTTCAAGAGCGGCCCGAGCGAGCTCGGCGTGCATCCCACACATCAGACGCACGGGGAAGTCACCTACGACAACCCGCGGCAGCACTCGATCTCGCTGATGTGCGACGACCTCTCCAGGACGATGGCGGAGCTCGAGGGCAGAGGTGCAGAGTTCACGGGCCCCGTGGAGGAGCAGCGGTTCGGGATCACGGTGATGTTGAAGGTGCCGGGCGCCGACGACATCATGCTGTACGAACCGCGGCACCCGACCGGGTTCGACCTCCAGCACTAGGTGTGACATGGGCAAGCTGATCTACTCGGCGATTGCTTCGCTGGATGGCTACATCGAGGACGACCGCGGCAAGTTCGATTGGGCCGCGCCCGACGAGGACGTGCATGCGTTCGTCAACGACCTCGAACGAACGATCGGCACGTACCTGTTCGGCCGCAGGATGTACGAGACGATGGCGTTCTGGGAGAACCCGACCAACGTCGCCGGAGCGCCGGCGTACGTGCGCGAGTTCGCAGACGTGTGGCACGCGACCGACAAGGTCGTGTACTCGAAGACATTGCGGGCCGTCACCACCGCCAGGACCAGACTGGAGCGTGAATTCGACCCGGAAGCCGTCCGGACGCTGAAGGCGACGGCGGATCGCGACCTGGGCATCGGCGGAGCCGAGCTCGCGGCCCAGGCGATCGCGGCCGGGCTCGTCGACGAGTACCACCTGTTCCTCGTGCCCGTCCTCGTCGGCGGCGGCAAGAGCGCGCTGCCACGCACGGGTGTCCGCGTGAACCTCGAGCTGGTCGCCCAACGACGATTCCGCAACGGCACGGTGTACCTCCATCACCGCGTCCGCTGATGCCGGCGGGACGTGGTCCTCGCGCGCGCGACAACAGTAAGGTAAGCGCCGTGGGCGGGACTGTGAGGCTGACGGCGGGGCAGGCGCTCCTGCGCTTCCTCGCCGCCCAGCACGTGGAACGAGACGGCAACGAGAGTCGCTTCTTCGGCGGGTGCTTCGGGATCTTCGGCCACGGGAACGTCGCCGGCTTCGGCGAGGCGCTGTACGAGTCGCCGGAGCTGTTGACGTACTACCAGTCGCGCAACGAGCAAGCGATGGTGCACGCAGCCGTCGGCTACGCGCGCATGCGCGACCGGCTCGGTGCGCTCGTCTGCACGACGTCGATCGGCCCCGGTGCGACGAACATGGTGACGGGCGCCGCGCTCGCGACGATCAACCGCCTGCCGGTGCTGCTCGTGCCCGGCGACGTGTTCGCGTCACGTCGGTCCGACCCGGTGTTGCAGCAGCTCGAGGTGCCGTGGTCGGGCGATGTGTCGGTCAACGACGCGTTCCGGCCGGTGTCCCGGTATTTCGACCGCATCTGGCGCCCGGAGCAGCTGCTCGCGGCCGCGCCGCAGGCGATGCGCGTGCTCGTGAGCCCTGCGGAGACGGGCGCGGTGACGCTCGCCTTCCCCCAAGACGTGCAGGCGGAGGCGTACGAGTATCCGGACGAGTTCTTCGCGAAGCGTGTCTCTCGTTCTGCGAGGCCACGGGCATTCCGGTCGCCGAGACGCAGGCCGGCAAGGGCTCGCTGCCGTACGACCATCCGTCGTCGTTGGGCGCGATCGGCGTCACGGGCACGTTCGCGGCGAACCGGGTTGCGGCAGAGGCCGATCTGGTGCTCGGCATCGGCACGCGGTGGACGGATTTCACCACCGCCTCCAGGAGCGCTTTCGCTCGGCCGGAGTTCGTCAACGTGAACGTCGCCGAGTTCGATGCGTCGAAGTACGCCGGGCTCGCGCTCGTCGGCGATGCGCGCGCGACGCTCGAGCGCCTGACCGCGCTCGTCGCCGGCTGGTCGGTGGACGAGGAATACCGCAGCGAGGTCGCGACGCTCAACCGACAGTGGGACGAGGAGGTCGAGCGCCTCTACTCGCTCGGCCACGGTCCGCTCCCGGCACAGAGCGAGGTGATCGGCGCGGTCAACCAGGCCTCCGCACCCGAGGACGTCGTCGTCTGCGCGGCCGGTGCGATGCCGGGTGACCTGCACAAGCTCTGGCGCACGCGCGACCGCAAGGGCTACCACGTCGAGTACGGCTACTCGTGCATGGGCTACGAGATCCCGGGCGGGCTCGGCGTGAAGCTCGCGGCGCCGGAGCGGGAGGTCTACGTCCTCATCGGCGACGGCTCGTACCTCATGCTGCCGAGCGAGATCGTGACCGCGGTGCAGGAGGGGATCAAGCTCACGATCGTCATCGTCGACAACCACGGCTTCAACTCGATCGGCGCGCTCTCGCGCTCACTCGGGACTGACGGCTTCGGCACCCAGTACCGGTATCGCCGAAACGGCTCGCTCGGCGTCGACAGCGAGGCGGAGCCGGCGCCGGCGTTGCCGCTCGACCTGGCGCAGAACGCGGAGTCGCTCGGCGCTCAGGTCGTCCGCTGCGCGAGCGTCGACGAGTTGAAGGCCGGCCTGGAGCAGGCGAGGCTGGCGCGGGAGACGGTCGTGCTGACGATCGAGGTCGACCGCTACGAGGCCGTTCCCGGCTACGACAGCTGGTGGGACGTCCCGGTCGCGGAGGTCTCCAGCGTCGACAGCGTCCGCGCGGCCAGGGCGGCCTACGAGGAGGCGCGCGGCCCGTCGTAGCTTGATCGCAATCGATTTCATGTCCAGAATGTCGCGCGGGTGGGCACTCCTACGCAGATCGACCTGATCCTCGCCCGAGACGGCGGCCGGCCCGCCCGCACGAGGCCGGAAGCGCCGATGTTCCCGGGCGGGATGGAGGTCGACGAGCAAGAGCTCGACGCGCTCGGCCGCGTTATCCACAGCAAGAACCTCTTCCGCTATTACGGCGTCGGGGACGGCCCCGACGAGGTCGCGGCCTTCGAGCGCGAGTTCGCCGAGCAGATGGGGTCGAAGCACGCGCTGCTCGTCAACGCCGGCTCGTCGGCCCTGATCTGCGGCCTCATCGGCGCGGGCGTCGGCGAGGGCGACGAGGTGATCGTCCCCGCCTACACGTGGAACGCGACACCGAACGCCATCCTGGCCGCGCGAGCCGTGCCGGTCCTCGCCGAGATCGATGACTCGCTCACGCTCGATCCGGCAGACGTGGAACGCCGGCTCACGCCTCGAACGCGCGCGATCCTGCCGGTGCACATGCGCGGAGCGCCGGCCGCGATGGATGCGCTGATGCAGATCGCCGAGACTCGCGGGCTCGCCGTCATCGAGGACGTCTGCCAGGCAGCGGGCGCGACGTTCCGGGGCCGGCGCCTCGGCACCTTCGGCGCTGCCGGTGCATTCAGCCTGCAGTTCAACAAGATCATCACGACCGGCGAGGGCGGAGTGATGATCACCGATCGGGACGATCTCTACGACCTTGCCCTCGACGTGCACGACTGCGCGAGCTCCGTCCGGCGGGGCGTCGGGCTGCCCAAGTTCCCCGGCTGGAACTTCCGTGCCTCGGAGCTGACCGGCGCGATGGCGCGCGTGCAGCTCTCACGCCTCGACGGGCTGCTCGAGCGCATGCGCGCCAACCACGCACGCCTGGCGGAGCGTGTCGGCGAGCTACCGGGGCTGACCCTCCGGCGTCCGAACGACGACGGCGGGGACGCGGGCATCGCGCTCGTCGCGTTCGCCGCGAGCGCAGAGCGGGCTGCCGATGCAGTCGATGCGCTGAACGCCGAGGGCGTGCTCGCGATGCGCATCTACGACCCGCAGACGCCGGACCTTCACGTCTTCCCGTACTGGGCTCCGGTGCTGGCTGCACTCGGGACTCAGCCCGACTGTCCCCGCACGCTCGAGCTCCTCGAGCGCTCGATCCACGTCGACGTCTCGCCGCTCTGCGACGAGCACGACATCGACGAGATCGCCTTCGCCTTCGAAAAGGTGGCCAAGCAGGTTCTCGCGTGAGGCCGAGGATCGCCGTTGTCGGCGGCGGTCTCGTCGCGCAGGCTGAGCATCTCCACTTTCTCGCCCACTACCAGGAGCGCTTCGAGCTCGTCGCCGTCGCCGACCCGAGTGCGACCGTGCGTGACGCGCTGCAGCGGCGCTACAACCTGGAGGCGACGTACGCCGACTACCGCGGGCTGCTCGACGGGACGAAGCTCGATGCGGTGCTGGTCTCCTCCCCCGCGCACACGCATGCCGAGGTCACGATCGCGGCACTCGAGCGCGGGCTCCACGTCTTCGTCGAGAAGCCGATGTGCATCACGCTTGCGGACGCCGACCGGATCATCGAGGCGCGCCGAGCGGCGGAGCGCGTCGTCCAGGTCGGCTACATGAAGCGCTTCGATCGGGCATGGGAGCGGATGCGCGACTCGCTGCCGGAGTCGCCGGACGAGCTTCGGTACATCCGCGTGGTCGTGCACGACCCCGAGTTCGTCCCGTACTTCGGCCCGGAGGACATCGTCCGCGGCTCGGACATCCCACGCGAGGTGCTCGAGGAGGGACGGGCACAGCTGCGGGCGCAGGTGAATGAGGCGGTCGGCAAGGACTCGCCGGCTGCGATCGCGGCGCTCGAGGGATCGTTCCTCGGCAGCCTCGTCCACGACGTCAACCTCGTCCATGGGCTGCTCGAGCGGATCGGCGAGCCGGCGCCCGGTGAAGTGATCGACGGAGACTGGTGGAACGAAGGCTTCGCCGTGACCGGCTCGGTGCGCCTCTCGAGCGGCGGCCGCTGGGACAGCGCGTGGATCCAGCTCCTCGACATCTACGAGTACCGCGAGGTCGTGTCCTTCTTCTTCAAGGAGGAGGTGCACACGCTGACGTTCCCGTCGCCGTGGCTGAAGCAGTATCCGACGACCTACGAGATCTCGCGCGCTCGAGACAATGCGCGGGCCGTCGAGGTGTTCGAGTCGTACGAGGAGAGCTTCGCGCGGGAGCTGCTGCACTTCCACGACTGCATCAACGGCATCGCCGAGTGCCGCACCCCTCCGGAGCAGGCACGGCTCGACATGGACGTGCTCACGCAGATGTTCCTGAAGGCGTGACGTCTCTTCGCAGCGGGATCGTCGGGGCCGGCTTCGTCGCACGCGTGCATGCGGCGGCCGTCCGCTCGCTCGGCGGGACCGTCGTGGCGGTCTCGAGTCGAACGCGTGCCGGGGCGGAGACGATGGCGGGCGAGATCGGCGCCACGGCATACGAATCCCTGTCGGAGCTGCTGGCAGATGCGGGCGTGGACGTCGTCCATGTCTGCACGCCGAATGCTCTTCATGCAGAGCAAACGCTGCTCGCCCTCGAGCACGGTGCGCATGTGGTCTGCGAGAAGCCGCTCGCGACGAACGCGGAGGAGTCCGCCCTGATGGTCGCTGCGCTGGCGCAGAGCGGGCGGGTGGGCGTCACCGCGTTCCACGTTCGCGGCTATCCGCTCGTCGCGCATATGCGCCGCGCGGTGGCGGCGGGCGCCCTGGGGGAGGTGCGCGTCGTGCACGGCCGCTACGTCTGCGACGACGCGCTGCTCGTCTCAGGCGGCTGGCGCGTCGAGGCGGACCTGTCCGGGCCGACCTATGTCACCGGCGATCTGGGAGCGCACTGGCTCGATCTTGCGGAGCAGGTTTCGGGGGCGCGCATCGCGGAGCTGCTGGCCGATTTCAGGACGTTCGTCCCGGAGCGGGAGCTCGAGGATCACGCCTCCCTGCTGCTCCGCTTCGACAACGGCGCCACCGGGACGGCGACCTTCAGCGCACTTGCTCCCGGGCGTAAGAACCAGCTTCTGTTCGAGCTCGAGGGGAGCCGGGGCGGCTTCACCTGGGACCAGGAGTCGCCGAACGACCTGTTGCATCGCCACGCCGAGTCGCCGACCGAGCTGGTGGTGAAGGATCCGGCGACGAACGGCGGCCGCTGGCCGGCCGGCCACGCCGAGGGCTACGGCGACGCCTTCACGGAGATCCTGCGAAACGCGTACCTCGCGATGGCCGGGGAGCCGCACGGCGACTTCCCGACCTTCGCCGACGGGCACCGCGGCATGCAGCTCCTCGACGCCGCTTTGCGCAGCGCCCGCGAAGGCGGCTGGGTGACGGTCTAGGCTCCGGCCTTTCGAGGGACGAGGCGCACCGCGCGGCGGACGAGCGCAGGGAGGACGAAGGCGAGCGCCATCAGCGTCAGGGACGCGGCGAGCAGCAGCGCGGCGAGGGCGTTGACCTCCGGCGTGATGCCGAACTTCACCTGCGTGTAGATGTAGATCGGCAGCGTGTTGTGGCTCCCGATCAGGAACAGGGTGATGATGAACTCGTCGAGCGAGAGCGTGAAGACGAAGAGCGCGCCCGCCAGGATCGCCGGCGCGAGCAGCGGCATCACGACGTAACGCAGCCGCTGATACGTGTTCGCGCCGAGGTCGCTCGCCGCACGCTCGAGGCTCGCGTCGAAGCCCTGCAGCCGTGCGGCGACGAGCAGCAGCACGAACGGTGTCGTGTAGACGGCCTGGCCGATGACAGCCGTCGTGGGCGAGAGTTGCTGATGAAGGACGCTCGTGAAGAGCACGAGCAGGCTGATTCCGATCAGCAGGCCGGGGATCATGATCGGCAGCACGAGTGTGATCCGGATCCCGCTGCGGAAGGGCAGCCGCGAACGCACGAGTGGGAACGCCGCCGCGGTCCCGACGATCGTGCTGACCACGGTCACTTCGAGCGCGATGCGGATCGTCGTCGTCAGCGCATCGCGGATCTGGTAGTCGTGGAACACCTGGCCGTACCACTTGCTCGTCCACCCGGTGATCGGGAAGGTCCCGTACTTGTTCGAGTTGAAGCTGAACACGACTAGCAGGACGATCGGCGCGAACAGGAACACGTAGATGAGCACTGCCCACCCCGCCAGCGCGGCGCGAGTCAGGCGGCCGCGCGGAGAAACGATGTCGAGATCACGTGCCATAGGGATCCTCGACCTCGAGCGACCGGCGGAACAGCGTCAGCAGTAAGACGATGAGGGCTGCGATCAAGAGTGCCGCGGCCGCGCCACGGGTGTACTGCGCGCCCTGGAAGAAGTTGACGATCAGATTCCCGATCATCACGCCGCGCGCGCCGCCGACGAGCTGCGGCGTCAGGTACTCGCCGAGGATCGGGATGAAGACGAAGATGACGGCTGTGGTCAGCCCCGGGCGGATCTGCGGCAGCAGGATGCGCCGCACTGCTGTCGCCGGTGTTGCGCCGAGGTCCATCGCGGCGCGGAACTGGTTCCAGTCGAACCGCTCGAGCGACGCGTACAACGTCAGCGCCGCGAACGGGAAATAGAGGTACACCAGGACGAGGATCACGGCCGGCCGGTCATAGAGGAAGAAGGAGACCGGCTGGTCCGTGAGGCCCGTCCAGTGGAGGAAGCGGTTCATCGCGCCTTGGGCTCCGAGGATGTTGAGCCACGAGTAGACGCGCAGCAGGTAGCTCGTCCAGAACGGGAGAATCACGAGGACGAGCAAGATCTTCTGGTAGCGCCTCGGGACGTAGCGCGCGAGCCAGTACGCGAACGGGAACGCGACCGCGAGCGTCAGCAGAGTCGCGACGACGGAGACCCAGATGGTCGCCCACACGGTCTTGACATACGTCGGGACGCTGAAGAAGTAGCGGTAGTTGTCGACCGTCCAGTGGTGGACGACGTTGTAGTCGACGGTCTGCCAGAAGCTGTAACAGACGATCAACCCGAGTGGGACGAGGAAGAAGAGCCCGAACAGGACGATCGCCGGCGCAAAGCCGACGTATTCGCCGACGCGCGCCGTCCAGGACCGCCGCGCCGGGCGACCCAGCGGCAGCGCTACGTCTGCCGGCTGGGTCGCTTCGGAGCTGGGGCTTGCCACCTAGGCTCCGAACACCTCGTTGAAGGCGTCCGTGTAGGCCTGCTCGTTGCCGGACGGGCCCTTGAGGGTCATCTCGAGCGCCTTCTGCGGCTGGTTGTACAGCAGCCGCTGGGCCCGGTCGCCGTGACCCTGATCCACGAGCATCTTGTAGGACTTCTCGTTGAACAGCGGCCGCCCGTTCGTGATGAAGTTCTGCGCGATGTAGCTGGCCTGCTCCATCGCGTTGACGAACCGCGCGAACGCGTCCTTGTTCTTCGAGGCCTTCACCATCTGCTCCGAGTCGATGAAGCCGATCGTGCCCTCCTTCGGGTACGCCGGCTTCACGACCGGGCCGCCCGCGTCCTTCACGCGGTCGTCCGTGCCGAGGTTCGTGATGCCGATCCACGCCGAGCCGTCGGCGAGCGCACGCACCACCTCGTTGTTCTGCGAGGCGAGCTTCAGGACGTTCGGCTTGAACTGCTTCAGCCATGCCTTGGCGTCGGCGATCTCGGCCGTGGTCATGCTGTAGGGCTCCTTCGCCCCGGTCGCGCGGCCGGCGATCGCCATCATGTCCGTCGGGATGTTCTCGAGCGAGATCTTCCCCGCGTACTTCTTGTCGAGCAACGCGTGCCACGAGTCCGGCACGGTCTTCACGAACTTCGGGTTGTAGTAGATCTGCACGGTCGACCACGAGAACGGATAGCCCATGTAGTTCGAGCCGTCCTTCCAGAACGAGAAGTCCCGCGCGATCGAGTACAGCTGGGACGAGACGGGCAGCGACGAGAGGTCGAACGACTCCGTCAGCCCGTCCTTGTGGTACTTGGGCACCCAGAGCGCGTCGCCGGAGACGATGTCGAACTGGCTGCCGGTCTGCTTGATCTTGAGATATGCGTCCGCGTTGTCGCTGAAGAGCTGCGGGCGCCCTTGCTCGTTCGTCTTTCCTTTCACCGCCGCCAGCTGGTCGTTGGCGTAGTGATCCGACCACGTCAGCCAGTTCAGCGTGACGGGGTGGTCGCTCTTGCCCGTGGCGGAACCAGTGCCGCTCGAGCTCGACGACGAACCACCGCAGGCGCTGGCTATGTATCCGACCGCGCCGAGTGCCCCGAGCCGCAACACGCGGCCCCGGCTCATGCGCTCAGCGAACAAGCGCTCGTCAATTGACGTCAACTGCGTCTGCCTCCTTTCCTTCTGCCCCCTCCAGTAGCACCACATCCGCCGGATCCCAGATCAGCACGACCTCGGTATCCGGACGCAGATCGCTCGCGGCAGCACCCTCCGTTCCGAAGAGCGCGGCGGTGACCGGCGTTTCCACGCCGTCACACAACACCGCCACGCGGGTGTGGCTGCCCAGGAACGACGATTGGGCGATTCGCCCCCGCAGGCCGGACCCGTTCGCTTCCGCGATGCGACGGATCTGAATCGACTCCGGCCGGACCATGAGCGTCGCACGGCCACTGCGGCGCGGTTCGGGTGCGGGGACCTCAGCACCGTTGTCGAGCGCAGCCCGTCCCCCCGGACCGACGTCGACATCGATGAAGTTCGACTCGCCGATGAAGTCGGCGACGAAAGCGCTGTTCGGCCGGTGGTAGATCTCGAACGGCGTGCCGACCTGCTCGATGCGCCCGTGGTTCATGACGGCGATACGCGTGGCCATCGACATCGCCTCCTCCTGGTCGTGCGTGACGTAGACGAACGTCGTGCCGACATCCCGGTGAATCTGGGCGAGCTCGATCTGGAGCCGCTTGCGCAGCTTCAGGTCGAGCGCGCCGAGCGGCTCGTCGAGTAGGAGGACGGCCGGCTGGTTGACGAGTGCACGTGCGACCGCGACGCGCTGCTGCTGCCCACCCGACAGCTGGGCCGGCAGGCGATCGGCGAACTCCTCGAGCCCGACGAGCGCGAGGGCCTCCTCGATCCTCCCCGCAGCGTCGCGCTTCGCGACGCGGGCCATCTTCAGGCCGAAGCCGACGTTGTCGCGCACCGTCATGTGGGGGAACAGCGCGTAGTTCTGGAAGACGGTGTTCACGGCCCGGCGATAAGGCGGGTGCTTGTTGACGCTCTGGCCGCGGATGAGAATCTCGCCGTCGCTCGGCGAGACGAACCCGCCGACGAGGTTCAGCGTCGTCGTCTTGCCGCATCCCGACGGGCCGAGCAGGCAGAAGAACTCACCCTCGGAGATCTCGAGGTCGGTCGGCTGCAGCGCGACCTGCGAGCCGTAGCGCTTCATCACGCCGCGGAATGCGATCGCGGCGGCGTCAGCCATCGCACCCACAGGAGCGCCGTGTAACGAGCGTCACCGGAACGCGCACCTCGCGTGCGTCCGTCTCCGAGCTCATGGCGTCGACGAGCAGCGCGGCGGCGCGCTCGCCGACGAGGCACGCGTCGTACGCGACGGCGGTGAGCGACGGCTCGAGCAGCTCGCCGAAGTACGGATCGTCGAACGAGACCAGCGCGACGTCCTGCGGGATCCGCACGCCGCGTACGGCCGCAGCGGCCATGAATCCGAGCGCAAGCTCGGCGCTCGAGGCGAGCACGGCGCTTGCGCGCTGCGGATCGTCGAGGAGCTCGAGGCCGGCGCGCCGTGCGTCGTCGATCGACCACTCGCAGAGGCGGATGTAGCGCTCGTCTGCCCGACCTGATGCTAGAAACGCCTGCAGGCGCTCGGCCCCGGACGTCTCGCGCTGCGATCCGGCAAGGAATGCGATGTGCTCGTGCCCATGCCCGACGAGATGGTCCAGCAGCAGTTCCGTTCCCCGCGCGTTCTCGAGGATCACGGCGCCGTCGCCGGCTCCGTCGGCGACGCTGTCGAAGAACACCGTCGGGGTGGTGTTGCGGTAGCCCGCTTGCCCGAGCCGACGCTGCGCACCCTTGAGAGCAGCGGCGTAGAACGGGCTCGACACGTCGGGGACGACGAAGCCGACGGTGAGCGTCCGCCGCGTTCGGAGCGATCGTGCGAGTGGGGAGGGCTGGAACTTCAGGCTCGCTGCCGCGCTCTCCACCGCGGCACGTGTCGCAGGCGCGAGCCCCGCGTGCCCGTTCAGCGCCCGAGAAGCCGTGGACGGAGAGACTCCCGCCCGCTCGGCGACATCTGCCAGGGTCGCCTTTGGAAATCGATTGCGCAAGCGATTCCGACGCTGCCATACTCGGTCGCGCAGTGTCAAGGGCGGCGCGTCTCCTCCGGCTCGGCGTCGCCGGTCTCGGCGGGATGGGGACGCTCCACGCCGCGAACGCGGACCGTCTCACCGGAGCCGAGCTCGTCGCTGTCGCCTCGACGCGGGCGGCTCGCGCGGAGACGGTCGCCAGGGAGCTGGGAGCCCGCCCGTGCACCTATGCCGAGCTGTTTGCAGCCGACGATGTCGACGCGGTCGTCCTCGCTGCCCGGTCGGTCGACCACGGGGCCCTCGCGGTCCGGGTGCTCGACGGCGGCAAGCACCTCTTCCTCGAGAAGCCCGGCGCGACGAGCCTCGTCGAGCACGAGCAGCTGCGGAAAGCCGCGGCCGCGGTGTCGCAGCAGATCGTGCAGGTCGGGTACATGCGCCGCTACGACGCCGCGTTCGTCGATGCTGTCGAGCGTGTGCAGCGGGGGGAGGCGGGCAGGCCGCTCGTCGTGCTGATGACGAGCCGCGACATGGAGTGGCCGGAGGGTGAGGATCCGCGCGACACAGGCGGTTTCCTCCTCGACATGGCCTCGCACGACTACGACGCCGCCTGCTGGCTGCTCGGCGCCGAGCCCGTCGAGGTCTCTGCCGTCCGCCAGGCGCAGGTCTACCCGCATCTCGCTGACGTCGGCGATCTGGACAATGCGGTCGTGACGATCCGCTTTGCCGGCGGGGGGCTCGCCGTGACGCACGTCTCGCGCACGTCGCCGTTCGCCCACGACATCCGCTGCGAGATTGCGGGCACGGAGGGCTCCGTCTTCGTCCGCGGCTCCGGTGACGGGGAGGCTGCCTTCGTCGGGCGCGGCGACGCAGGGCGTTTCCCGTCCGACTATTCCGCGCGCTTTGCCGATGCGTACCGGCTCGAGTTGCAGGCTTTCGTCGACG
>MNJC01000036.1 GCA_001920085.1 Actinobacteria bacterium 13_1_20CM_4_69_9 | reverse complement strand
CGCCATGCGCGCGCACGAGCGGATCGACAAGCGGCGCGCGCTCGGGCAGGCGGAGGAGCTGCTCGAGCTCGTGGGCATCGACCCCGACCGCATCCGCGCCTACCCGCACCAGCTCTCGGGCGGGATGCGGCAGCGCGTGATCATCGCGATCGCGCTCGCACTCAACCCGGAGCTGATCGTGCTCGACGAGCCGACCACCGCACTCGACGTCGTCGTGCAGCGCGAGATCCTGCAGCAGGTCGAAGCGTTGAAGCGCGACTTCGGGTTCGCCGTCCTCTTCATCACGCACGACGTCTCGCTGCTGCTCGAGTTCGCCGACCGGATCGCGATCATGTACGCAGGCGAGGTCGTCGAGAGCGCGCCGGCCCAGAAGCTCGGCACCGATGCGCAGCATCCCTACACGCAGGGGCTACTGCAGTCGTTCCCGCCGCTCACCGGACCTCTCGAGCGGCTCACCGGCATTCCCGGCTCCCCGCCCGACCTGCGCAACCCGCCGAGCGGCTGCCGCTTCCATCCGCGCTGTCCCCACTGCACGCGCGACAACGCCTCGCTCTACCTGCGCCAGACGACGGAGCGGCCCGTGCTCCGCGAGATCGCACCGGGACATCTGGTCGCCTGCCACCTCGTCGAGGAGGGAGGCCTGTGAGCGCCGTTGCTCCGCTCGAGGTGCGGGGATTGACGAAGCACTTCGCTCGCGTGCACGCCGTCGACGATGTCTCCTTCGAGCTGCGTCCGGGCACCGTGACGGCACTCGTCGGCGAGAGCGGCAGCGGGAAGAGCACGGTCGCGCGGCTACTCGCACGCCTGCACGACCCGACCGATGGATCGGTTCTGTTCGAGGGCGACGACGTGGCCCGCGTGCGCCGCCGCCGCAAGGTCCTGCGTTACCGCTCGCAAGTCCAGCTGATCTTCCAGGATCCGTTCGACTCGCTGAACCCCGTCAAGACGGTCCGCCACCACATCGAGCGGCCGCTGCGCATCCACAAGATGGTCCCGTCGGGGCAGGTCGAGGAGCGCGTGCACGAGCTGCTGCGCAGCGTCGGCCTCGTGCCGCCGCACGAGATCGCGGCGAAGTACCCGCACGAGCTCTCCGGCGGACAGCGGCAGCGCGTCGCGCTCGCCCGTGTGCTCGCAGTCGAGCCGAAAGTAATCCTGGCGGACGAGCCCACGAGCATGCTCGACGTCTCGATCCGCATCGGGATCCTCAACCTGATGATGCGGCTGAAGCAGGAGCACGAGATCGCGTTCCTCTTCGTCACTCACGACCTCGCCAGCGCTCGCTACGTCGCCGACGACGTCCTCGTCATGTACGCCGGCCAGATTGTCGAGCGCGGCCCGATCGAGGACGTGCTCGCTTCGCCGCTGCACCCGTACACGCGGCTGCTGTTGGCAGCGGTCCCCGATCCTGCGAAGCGGCTGCGCGCCGACCGCATTCAGGAACGCAAAGGCCTCGCGGCCGCGGCCGTCGATCCGCCGGAAGGCTGCCGCTTCGTCAGCCGCTGCCCGCTCGCGATCGACGTCTGCTCGCAGGTCACGCCGCCGCTCGTCGAAGCGCGGCCGCGCCAATCCGCACGCTGTCACGTCACCGCCCCATCCGCCCTGATCGAAAGGACGCCATGACCAACGATCCGAGCTCCTTCCCCTCCGACTTCGTCTGGGGCGCCGCGACGGCGTCGTACCAGATCGAGGGCGCGGCCCACGAGGACGGACGCGGCGAGAGTGTCTGGGATCGTTTCTGCGCGACGCCTGGGAAAGTGCGCGGCGGCGACACCGGCGAGGTCGCGTGCGACTTCTACCACCGCTACCCCGACGACGTGCGGCTGATGAAGGAGCTCGGCCTCGACGCCTTCCGCTTCTCGATCGCGTGGCCCCGCGTCTTCCCGGAAGGGCGCGGGACCGTGAACGAGAAGGGCCTCGACTTCTACGACCGGCTCGTCGACGAGTTGCTGGGCGCGGGTATCGAGCCCTTCGCGACGCTCTTCCACTGGGACACCCCGCAGGCGCTCGAAGATGCAGGCGGCTGGCCCGCGCGTGAGACGGCCGAAGCCTTCGCCGAGTACGCAGAGGTCGTCGCAGCCCGCCTCGGCGACCGCGTGCGTCACTGGATCACCCACAACGAGCCGTGGGTCTACGCGTGGATCGGGCATGCCTGGGGGCTGCACGCACCTGGCCGAACGAATGAGGCCGATGCGGTTGCGGTCGCACACCACCTGCTGCTCTCGCACGGGTGGGCGGTGGAGGCGATCCGCCGCGCGTCGCCGGACGCGCGCGTCGGAATCACGCTGAACCTCGCGCAGTTCTACCCAGCAACTGACACACCGGAGGACGAGGCCGCGGCATATCACCGCGACGGCCAAGACAACCGCTGGTTCCTCGATCCCATCTTCCGCGGGTCCTATCCCGCCGACCTGCTCGAACGGAACGAGCTCGTCGGGCCTCATGTGCGCGACGGCGACCTCGAGGCGGCCTCCGTGCCGCTCGATTTCCTCGGGATCAACAACTACTCACGCTTCATCGTCGCGGCCGGCGCGGATGGCCCGAAGACTGTCGGAAACCCGGACGCACAGCACACGGACATGGGGTGGGAGGTGTACCCGGACGGCTTGCACGACGTGCTCGTCCGGGTCGCGCGCGACTACGAACCGGCCGCGATCTACATCACGGAGAACGGCGCGGCGTTCCCGGACGTCCGCGTGCACGACGGAGCCGTGCACGACGTCGAGCGCACGGCCTACCTCGAGTCGTACATCGGCGCGGTCGGGCGCGCGATTGCCGGCGGCGCGCCGGTCAAGGGCTACTTCGTCTGGAGCCTGCTCGACAACTTCGAGTGGGCATTCGGCTACTCGAAGCGGTTCGGGATCGTCTACGTCGACTTCCCGACGCTCGGGCGCGTCCCGAAGGACAGCTTCTACTGGTACCGCGACCTGCTCGCGAGCCGGCGCAGCGCACCGCGCCCGCCGTCGCCGATCGCAGCGGCCTGACGTGAAGGTCGCCGCCGTCGCGGTCGCGATCGCCGCGCTGGCGGCGGCGGGCTCGGCGAGCAGTGCACGCCTCGACCGCTTCGCCGTGCGCGCGGTCGCCTCCGACCGCTCGGACCCTCAGCTCGTCAACGCGTGGGGGCTCGCGGCGAGCCCGACAGGCCCGTGGTGGGTCGCAAACGAGGCTCGCGCTTCCAGCACGCTCTACGACGGCGACGGCCGGAAGCAGACGCTGACGGTTCGCGTCGTCGGGGGCCCGACGGCGGTCGTCTACTACGGCGGGCGCGGATTCGTCGTGCACCGCGGGAGCGCGTCCGGCTCCGCGCGGTTCCTCTATGCATGCGAGGACGGGACGATCAGGGCCTGGAGCCCGGTCGTCCCCGGCAGCTGGTCGACGGAGGCTGTCGTCGCCGTCGACGACGGTCCGACGGGTGCCCTGTTCCGCGGGCTCGCGCTCGCGGGCGAGCGCCTCTACGTCGCCGACTTCCACAACGCACGCGTGCTCACCTACGACTCGCGCTGGCGTCCGGTCGTGCGGCCCGGCGCGTTCGTCGACCGTGCGATCCCCATGTGGTACGCGCCGTTCGGGATCCAGGCGATCGGCGACCGCATCTTCGTGACGTATGCATGGCGCGCTCCCGTGAACGGCAACGACGCGCCGAAGGGCGGCTACGTGGACGAGTTCGACCTCGACGGCCGGCTCGTCGCGCACGTCGGCCGGCGGACCGACCTGGACGAGCCGTGGGGCGTCGCGCTCGCGCCGAAGGGCTTCGGCCGCTTCGGCGGCGACCTGCTCGTGGCGAACTTCGGCACGGGCGCGATCAACGCCTACGCACGCGAGGACGGCGGCTGGGCGTTCCGCGGCGCCCTTCCGGTGAAGGCACCGGGCGTGTGGGGGATCGCGTTCGGCAACGGCGCCGGCGCGGGGCCGCGCACGACCCTCTTCTATGCCGCGGGGCCGCATCGCTGGCACGGGGCCTCCGAGGTCGACGTCCACGGAGTGCTCGGAGCCATCGCCCCGGGCTAGTCACCGAAGCGCGTCGACCTCGACGTACCAGCGCGTGCCGGCATACGGATTCACCGCGATCCGGTAGCTGCCGGCACCGTCTCCGACGCCGTACGTGCGGAGCGCGTCTGCAACGTTCGCCACGAAGCTGCCCGTGCCGAGCCAGTCTCCGTCGCGTGTCCAGCTGAGGCGCGCGAGCGCGAGCCCGAACTCGTTCGCGACGAGCCGGTAGCGGATCCGCCAGCGGTCCGGAACGGTGAACGTGTCGCTCTCGAAGGCATCCGTGCCCGAGGCAGCGAACAGTCTCGTCCAGCGCAGGGTTCGCGCGACGGTCAACCGTATCTGGGCTCGCTGGTAGACGCTGACGCCCGCCGCCGGGATCTGCCCGATGACGCGGCCCGCCGGCGCCTCGTCCGTGAGCCGGTAGACGAGGCGGTAGCGCAGGCCGGTTCCCTCGAGCCGGGACTCTGCCGAGGCGATGTCCTCGTTCCGAACGTCGGGCACGACGGAGCGTGGATAGCCGCTTGCGACGACGATCGTGACCGTCGCCGGACGGCGGACGTACGTCCCGGTTTTCGGGCGCAACCCGACGACCGCACCCTTGCGGACCGTCCACGACGGCGTGGTCGCGTAGCGGCTGCGGAACCCCTGTCGCGCGAGCACTCGCCTGGCTGGTGCCGCGCCCGTGCCGGCGAGCCCGGGAACGTACGCGTACGGCGTCCCTCTGCTGACGACGAGCCGCACCTGTGAGAGACCCCCGAGCCGCGTGCGCGGCAGCGGCTGCTGCCGGATGACGCGACCGGCCGCGACCCGGCTGCTGTAGACACGCTGTACCGACACGGTCGCGGTCGGGAGCGAGTGGAGGATCTGCGCCCGCGCCGCGTCTTCGCGCAGTGTGACGACGTTCGGAACGCTTGCGAGCGGCTCTCGTAGCGCCCCGGCAAACACGAGAGCTGCCACGACCACAGCCGTCGCGGCCAGCAATGCGACGAGCAATCGGCGACGGCTCTTGGGCGGCGCGGGCAGGAACGTCGTCGGCTTCTCGGAGGGGAGCGCGAGCGTCGGTCGTTCCGCGACTCGTCTCGCAGGCTGCGGCTGGGCGAGCGCTGTCGCGGCGCCGGACGCGTCGGGGCGTCGCTCGGGGTCGCGCTCGAGCAGTGAATCGACCAGCCCTACGAGCGACTCAGGGCAGTCGGGAAGGCGCGTTAGCAGCGACGGGGCATCCTCGTGTGCGCGTCGCAAACCGACCGCCAGGCGGTCGTCGCCCTCGAACGGCAGCTCCCCGCTCAGGAGGAGGTAGAGGATGCAGCCGAGCGCGTACATGTCTGCGGCTGGCCCGGAATCGCGCCCGAGCGCCTGCTCGGGCGACCAGAACTCCGGCGTCCCCAGCAGGACGCCCGTCGCCGTCAGGGAGCCCGTGGCGCGCGCCGCTCGAGCGAGGCCGAAGTCGGTCGTGACAACGCGTCCGCTCGTGAGCTCGACGAGAATGTTCGACGGCGTCAGGTCGCGGTGCACGACGCCCTGAGCGTGCGCGTACGCGAGCGCCTGCGCGACGGGTTGCGCGTACGCAGCCGCCTCTGCGGGCGAGAGCGGCAGTCGTGCACGGGTCGTCCGGGCAAGGTTCGCGCCGGCCACGTACTCCATCACGAGGAACGACTGGTCGTCGTCGGTCGCGAAGTCGTAGACGCGGACGATGTGCTCGTGGGCGAGGCGTGCGAGCGTGCGCGCTTCGCGCTGAAAGCGGCGCGTGTGCTCGCCGTCCGTCGCGACGAACGAGCGCAACAGCTTGATCGCCACGTCGCGCTCGAGCTTCTGGTCGCGGGCGCGCCAGACGATGCTCATTCCGCCTTCCCCGACCTGTTCGAGCAGCTCGTACCGCCCGGCCAGGCTCGTCATCACGGCACCCCCGCTTCTCGGTGCCGTCAACTCTACTCCCGCGGGTCGTGATCAGCCGCCCCGTCTGTTAGACACTCGAGGAGCGGATGCACCTGCTCCGTCAACGCCGATCGGCCGACGACGATCCCCTCGTTTTCGCGGGAAGCGGAAGCCCTCGCCTGACCGCGGCGATCTGCCGCGAGCTCGGCGTGGCTGTCGCGCCCGGTGAGGTGATCCGGTTCTCCGAGGGCACGCTCTTCGTCCGCGTTCTGGAGAACGTCCGCGGACGAAGCGTCTACCTCGTCCAGTCCACCGTCTTTCCGACGAACGCCAACTTCATGGAGCTGCTGTTCTGGATCGATGCGTTCTCACGGGCGAGCGCCGAATCGGTGACCGTGATCGTCCCGTACTTCAGCTATGCCAAGGGCGACAAGAAAGACGAGCCGCGCGTCTCGATTCGGGCACGCGTGTGTGCCGACGCGATCGAAGCTGCCGGCGCGGACCGCATGGTGACGCTCGACCTGCATGCGCCGCAAATCCAGGGCTTCTTCCGCATACCGGTGGACGATCTCTACGCGATGCCCTACCTCTGCGCTGCGATCGAGCAGGCTCGCCTGCCGAATCCCGTGGTCGTCTCGCCCGACGCGGGGTTTGCGAAGCGCGCGCGCAGGTTCGCCCAGCGACTGGGGGCGCCGCTGGCGATTGCGGACAAGGTCCGCGAAGGGCACGGCCAAACCTCGGAAGTCGTTGAGATCATCGGGGAGGTCGCTGATCGCGACGCCATCGTCGTGGACGACTTCACGATCAGTGCCGGCACACTCGTCGAAGCGGCGGAGCAGCTCGTGGCGCGGGGCGCGCGGAGCGTGACCGCCGTCGTGACCCACGGCGTCTTCGCGGAGGGCTCCATGGAACGCCTCGACCGCAGTCCGATCGGGCGCCTGATCGTCACCGACTCGATCGAGACGCAGCCTGTCGAACTGTCCGAGAAGGTCACGGTCCTCTCGGTGGCACCGCTCTTCGCCGAAGCGATCGGGCGCATCCACCGGCGCGAGAGCATCAGCGTGCTCTTCAAGGACTAGAGGACCCGCGCACCACGAGCTCGACCGGCAGGATGGTGTCGCTCGGCCGCAGGTCGGCGTGCTGGATCAGCTCGAGCGCGCGCTCGGCGGCGAGCGTCCCGAGCTTCTCTCGGTTCTGGCGAATCGTCGTCAGCGGCGGGTGTGCGAGGGACGCAGCCTCGATGTCGTCGAAGCCCACGACGGCTACGTCGCCGCCTGGTTGCAGCCCGGCGTCGCGGATCGCCGCGAGCGCCGCGAGCGCCATCAGGTCCGAGGCGGCGAGGATCGCGGTCGGGCGCTCGGCGAGCGCGAGCAGTGCGCGCGTCGCGTCGTAGCCCCCGGCGGAGGAGAAGTCGGCCTCGCGCACGTACTCGTCGGGCAGATCCAGGCCGAGGACACGCGCCTCCCGACGGAAGGCCGCGATCCGGTCCGCGCCCGCGACGGTGTTGCGCGCGCCGGCGACGTGCGCGATCCGCCGATGGCCGAGCTCGTACAGGTGCGCGAGCGCCAGGCGCACTCCGGCCGCGTGGTCGGACCCGACGAAAGCGTTCCGGCGCCCGCCGACGCGCACGTCGACACCCACGTACGGGAGGGACCGCACCCACAGGTCCGTGACCAGCGGATCGTTCCCGTCGACGCCGATCAGGATCGCGGCGTCGAAGCGGTGGTGCAGCCCGAGCTCGGCCGGCTGCAGCAGCAGCGCGTCGTAGCCCGCGTGGGCGAGGCGACGCGAGATGGCCGACAGCACGTGGCCGAAGAAGAGGAGCGACAGGTCGCGGTGGCCGGCGTTGTCGCCCACGACGACGGCCACGAGCTGCGTTCGCTGGGTGACGAGCGCGCGCGCGGACGGATCGGCGGTGTAGCCGACGGAGCGGGCGACCTCCCGCACGCGCTCGCGCGTCTCGACGCTGACGTCGGCGCGGTCGTTGAGCACGCGCGAGACGGTCGCAATCGAGACACCGGCCTGTTCGGCAACGTCGCGGATCGTGGGGCGTCGGCTCATGGACTCCTAACAAATAGCGTTTCCGGTAGTCACACACACTCGGCTGCTGCTGCGCGACCCCCATAGAATCGAGGAGGCCAATGGAACCCACTGAGGTGGCTCGTCTAGAGGGGTCGGATCGGTTTCAGGCTGCCGCGGAGCTGTCCGACCGTTTTCTCGAGAACATCGAGACGGTCGTCCACGGCAAGCGGGACGAGATCAAGCTCGTGCTCGCCGCGCTCCTCTGCGGCGGCCACGTGCTGTTCGAGGACGTGCCGGGGACCGCGAAGACCGTCCTGGCTCGCGCGATCGCGGCGTCCGTCGAGGACGCCACGCCGTCGCGCATTCAGTGCACCCCCGATCTGCAGCCCACAGACGTCACCGGCCTCTCGATCTACAACCAGCGCGAGCGGGACTTCGAGTTCCGGCCGGGCCCGATCTTTGCCAACGTCGTGCTCGTCGACGAGGTGAACCGTGCGATGCCGAAGACCCAGTCGGCACTGCTCGAGGCGATGGCGGAGCATCAGGTCACGGTGGACGGGCAGACGCGCGTGCTGCCCGACCCGTTCCTGCTGATCGCGACGGAGAACCCGATCGAGTACGAGGGCACCTTTCCGCTGCCGGAAGCGCAGCTCGACCGCTTCTTCCTCAAGACCGCCCTCGGGTACCCGTCGACCGACGAAGAGCTGCAGATCGTCGACGAGCAACGCCACGGGCATCCGCTGCGCTGGCTGCAGCCGGTGATCGGCGTCGAGGACGTCCATGCGATGCGCGAGGCCGTCATGGGCGTCTACGTCGACCCGATCCTGCAGCGCTGGATCGTGGAGCTCGTGCGCGCCACGCGTGAGCTCGAAGAGGTCGCAGTCGGCGCCTCCGTGCGCGGCAGCCTTGCGCTCGAGCGCGCAACGCGCGCCTGGGCGCTGCTCGACCATCGCCCCTACGTCGTGCCGGAAGACGTCGAGCGGCTGTTCTCAGCGGTGCTGCTGCACCGCATCGTGTTCCGTCCGACGTTCCTCGCCGAGGCGCGCCGCGTCGGGTGGCCGGCGGCGGTGGCAACGGTGGAGGAGAAGTGCTTC
>MNJC01000099.1 GCA_001920085.1 Actinobacteria bacterium 13_1_20CM_4_69_9 | reverse complement strand
TCAGGACAGCCGGCTTCGAGCCGTTGAAGGTGGGAGGCCTCTCCGACGCGGGTCGAATCGAGGGCCCCGACGGAGACCTCCAGGGACGGATCTTCGATCTCGACACGGCGCGGGCCACCGTCGCAACGGAAGGAGCGAAGGCATGAGCGCAACCGACACGACCACACTGCCCGACTACGCGCCGATCCCGCGCGCGGCGCTCGGGCCGGCCCTCAACGAGCAGGGCTACTACGTCGGCCGAGTCGAGCGGAACCTCTACTACGTCACGGACGGCACCTATATATCGGCGTTCCTGACAACGTCAGACGGCGTCGTCGTGCTCGACGCCCCGCCGACGCTCGGCAACAACATCAAGCGGGCGATCGACGAGGTCGCTGCGGAGAACGGCGTCAGCAACAAGGTCGAGTACCTCATTTACTCGCACCACCACTCCGACCACGTCGGCGCGGCATCGCTGTTCGATAAGAACGTCACGCGGATCGGGCACGAGGAAACGCGGAACCTGCTGCTGCGCGACGACGACCCGGCCAGGCCTCCGAACGAGGAGACGTTCCAGGACAATCGCAGCCTCGAGATCGGCGGCGAGCGGATCGACCTCGCCTGGCACGGTGCGAACCACTCGCCGGACAACATCATCATCCACCTGCCCGACCACGACGCGCTGATGCTGATCGACATCGTCAACCCCGGGTGGGCGCCGGTCTTCCAGTCGAACCTGACCGAGGACATCCCCGGCTACCTCGAAGCCCCGGCGAACGCGCTCGCCTATTCGTGGAAGCACTTCATCGGCGGCCACCTCGGCCGACTCGGCACCCGCGACGACCTGACGCTGCACCAGCAGTACATGGCGGACATCGCCGAGAGCTCGAGGAGGGCCATCGACACCGTCGACTACACGCCTTACTTCGCGAAGTACCCCGACAACCCCTGGGCGGCGTTCAGAGGCGGTCTGGAAGAGACGGTCGCGACGGCCGCCGCGCCCGTGATCGAGAAGTACACCGGCGTGCTCGCAGCCGCCGACGTCTTCACCGAGAGCACGACCTTCCAGGTGCTGCAGTCCATCCGGCTCGACCTCGGCTACGGCTCGTGGGTGCATCCCTGATGGCGAGCCTTCCAATCCGCGACCCGATCGGCGATCACCTCCTAACGCCGCAGAACGCCGTCATGGTGGTGATCGAAGCGCATCGCGCCGGCCTGGAACGCGTCGTGGCAGAGGGCGTAGGCGACACCGTCCTCAACGAGCGACTGCTGAGCACATGAGCGTCGCCGACTCGGCACGGATCCGCGAGCTGTTGCTGGCGAACCTCTTCGCGGTATTCAGCGAACGCGACCCGAAGCGCCGCTTGGAGGTGATTGCGCGCAACTACACGGAGGACGTGACCTGGACGGACCCCGACGGGACATTCCACGGACATGAGGCGTTGAACGAACAAGCGCAGAAGCTGCTCGACCGCATGCCCGACTTCGTGTTCAGCGCCGCCGGGCCGGTCTACGTCAGCAGCGATCTAGGACTGCTCGGCTTCAACCTTGGCGTGCCCGAGCAACCGCCGGCAGTCAGCGGCATCGACATAGCCCTGGTACGAGATGGACGAATCGCCGTGTTGCACACACTCTTGACAGCTCAAACTTGACGGACCGGCTCCCCGCTGCGATCGGGAGCGGCGCGACGCGAGCGCACCTCGACGAAGGCGAAGGCGGAGGGACCCTGGAGATGCTCGACACGACGCTCTTGGGCCGCCTCGGAAGACTGGAAGACTGGCGAACGTCGCTCTCTTCCTGGCCTCCGAGGCGAGCTTGTACGTCACGGGGATCGACGTCGTGGTCGATGGTGGTATGAAGGTTCGGTGACCGAGCGCGTCGTTCAGGCCGCTTCCCGCAAGCGGGCCGCCCTTGCCGATCCCAATGCGCGAGAGTTCCTGCGCAACGCGGATCCGGTGCTCGCGCGACTGATCGACGCGCGACCGGACTTCCGCCCCCGGGCTTGGATCGACGAGCTCCCGCCGCTCGATGCGTTCGGAACACTCGTCTTCCAGGTCGCAGGCCAACAGCTCTCTGTCGCCTCGACGCGGGCGATCATCTCGCATCTACTGCAGCGGTTCGGTGGGCAGATGCCCTCGCCGGCCGAGCTGCTCGCCGCCGATCCGCAGGTGCTGCGAGACAGCGGCTTCTCGGTTCGAAAGGGCGAGACGTTGCGCGCGCTCGCGGAAAGGTTCGTCGACGGGCGCCTGAACGACCAGACGCTCGCGCGCATGAGCGACGAAGAAGTCGAGGCAGCGCTGACCGAGGTGCCCGGAATCGGGGAGTGGACCGCACGCGGGTTCCTGCTCGTCGCGCTCGACCGGCCCGACGTTTTCCTCTCGGGCGACCTCGCGCTACGACGCGCGATTCAGCGAGCTTACGGCTTCGACCACCCGCCGACTGAAGACGAAGTGGCTCTGGTGTCGGACCGCTGGAGGCCGTATCGGAGCCTTGCAGTGAGCTACCTGTTCGCGTCGGAGTACGAGGGGCGACCGTGACTGACCACGCCGAACTCAGCCCTACCGAAGCCGCCGACCGGCTCGCGTTGCGCGAGCTGTTCGACGCCTACGCGCACTGCGCCGACCGGCGCGACGCCGAAGGGCAGAAGGCACTCTTCACCGACGATACCGTCTTCGCCGTCTACATGGACGGCGAAGGGAGCGAGCCCACCTACGTCCTACGCGGACGAGAAGCACTCACCCCGGTGTTCGAAGACCTCAACCGCTACGAAGTCACCACGCACTTCAACGGCCAGAGCACGATCACGCTCGACGGTGACCGAGCAGACGGCGAGAGCTACACGATCGCCCACCACGCGTACACCGAAGACGGCACCCGCAAGATCATGATCGCTTCCCTCCGCTACCTCGACGCTTTCACTAAGCACGACGGGCGGTGGTACTTCGCCGAACGCAAACTCATCGTCGACTGGAGCGAGACGCGGGCGATGAACGCACCCGTGTCGTGAAACGCGAACTCGCTGTCACGGGGCCTGCTCTGCCGGCAGGGTGAAGACGAAGGTGCTTCCTCTTCCGAGCTCACTCTCCCAGATTCGACCGCCGTGCAGCTCGACGAAGACGTACGGATCGCGACGATCGCATCGCCGGCCGGCGGCCCGTTCCGAATCGAGACGGATCCTCCGCCCCGCGCGGGTTGAGGCGTCCTCTGCTCCGGGACCGGGTTAGCTCCCGGCCCCGGAGGCTCGCTCGAGCAGCTCGTCGAGCGGCAACTGATCGAGTGAGCTGAGCAGCAGGTCGGCCTCGTCGAGCGCGAACGTCTCGGTGATCGGGTTCGGGACGGCGACGACGAAGACGCCCGCTCCTTTGGCCGCGCGGATGCCGTTGAGGGAGTCCTCGAACGCGATCGCCTCCGACGGCTGCAGCGCGAGCACGTCGAGCGCCTCGAGGTAAAGGTCCGGCTGCGGCTTCGCGCGCTCGACGTCGCCGTTTGCCGCGACGATCGCGCCCCAACCGTTGACCCGGTCGAGGCGCTGCAGGTGCCGCTCGATCCATTCCGTCGTGCTGCTGGAGACGATCGCGGTCTTCAGTCCGCGCCGCTCTGCTTCGGCGAGGTAGTCGGCGATGCCGGGCCGCAAATCCTCGAGGTCGCAGAGCTCGAACTCGCGGGCGCGTCGCCGGACGGCGTCTCCGTGTCGATCAGGAGACCGTCGAAGTCGAAGAGGAGCCCGCGGATTGCCACGGTGTCAGTCTTCCTGAATGGCGATCCTCGGCGTCGATGTCGGCGGGACGTTCACCGACGCCGTCCTGCTCGATGACGGCCGTTTGTCCACGGGGAAGGTGCTGACCGCGCGGCAGCAGGAGGAGTCCGTGCTGGCGGCGGCGCGCGCGGCCGGCGCGCACCAGGTCGAGCGCTTCGCGCACGGAACGACCGTCGCCACGAACGCGCTGCTCGAGCGCAAGGGCGCGCGAACGGCGTTCGTGACGAACGCGGGCTTCGAGCACCTGCTGCACCTGCGCCGCCAGACGCGCGCGCAGCTCTACCGGCCGTGCGCGGACTGGCCCGAGCCGCTCGTGCCGCTCGAGCGCTGCCACGGCGTGCGTGGACGGATGGGGCCTCGCGGCGAGCTCGCGCCGCTCGACCTCGCCTCGCTGCCGGACGTCGATGCAGACGCGGTCGCCGTCTGCTTGCTGCACGCGTACCGCGACGACGGGCACGAGCGCGCCGTCGCCGACGAGTTGCGGCGGCGGCTCCCGCACGCCCGCGTCGTGGCGTCGCACGAGGTGGCGCCGGAGTTCCGTGAGTACGAGCGCGCGTCGACGACTGCGGCAGATGCGTACCTCGGCCCGGTCGTCGCGCGATACCTCGACGCGCTCACCGGAGCGTGCGCGGGGGCGGGGCTGCCGCAGCCGCTCGTGATGCGCTCGTCGGGCGGCGTCGCGACGCCGGCGGAAGCCGCGGCGCATCCCGCGACGATCCTCGTCTCCGGCCCGGCGGCCGGTGTCGTCGGCGCAAGCCGGATCGCGGCGCTGGCGGACATCGACGATGCGATCGCGTTCGACATGGGCGGGACCTCCACGGACGTCTGCCTGATCGCAGGAGGGCGCGCCGAGCGTGCCAGCGAGCGTGCGGTCGGCGGGCTGCCGATCCGGCTGCCGACCGTCGACCTGCACACCGTCGGCGCGGGCGGCGGATCGCTCGTCTGGCGCGATGCCGGCGGCGCACTGCGCGTCGGCCCGCAGAGCGCCGCTGCGGATCCCGGCCCTGCCTGCTACGGCCGCGGCGGGACGAAGGCGACGATCACGGATGCGAACCTGCTCCTCGGCCGCCTGCCGCAGCGCCTCGCCGGCGGCGTCGAGCTCGACGTCGCCGCCGCGGAGCGCGCGCTCGCGGGGTTCGATCCTGCGGCGGTCGTCGACGTCGTCAACGCCGAGATGCTGCGCGCGCTGCGTGTCGTGTCCGTCGAGCGCGGGCACGATCCGGCCGGGTTCGCGCTCGTCGCGTTCGGCGGCGCCGGCCCGCTGCACGCGTGCGAGCTCGCCGAGGAGCTCGGCATGCGCACGGTCCTCGTCCCCGAGATCGCGGGCGTGCTGTCGGCGCTCGGCCTCGTCGCCGCCGACGAGCGGCGCGACGCCGTGCGCTCGTACATCCTTCCGCTGGCCGAGGCCGGTGAGCTGCCTCGCGACGGAGAAGCCGATCTGCGCTACGCGGGACAGTCGTTCGAGCTGACCGTCCCGCTGCAGGACGGGCTCGCCGAGGCGTTCCACCGCGCCCACGAGGAGCAGTACGGCTTCGCCGAGCGCGACCGCACGATCGAGCTCGTCGCCGTGCGCACGGCGGAAGTGCGGCGCGGGCCGGAGCTGGAGCTGCCGCGCTCGGACGCGGTCGAGGTCATCGGCCCTGCGGTCGTCGAGCTGCCCGGGTCGACGTGCTGGGTTCCCCCCGGGTGGGTGGGGGCTAGGGATGGTCGCATGCTGAGGCTCACGCGACAGTGACGATCGAGCTCCAGATCCTCGGCAGCCTGCTGCGGGCGATCGCGGAGGAGATGGGCGCGGTGCTCGTGCGCTCCGCGTTCTCCGCCAACATCAAGGAGCGCCGAGACTGTTCGACCGCGCTGTTCGACGAGCGCGGGCGCATGATCGCGCAGGCCGAGCACATTCCCGTGCACCTGGGCGCGATGCCGGACGCCGTCGCCGCCGTGATGGCGCACGAGCCGCGACGGGGACAGGTCTGGGCCCTGAACGACCCGTACACGGGCGGCACGCACCTGCCGGACATCACGCTCGTCTCGCGCACCGAAGCCGGGTTCGCCGTCACCCGGGCGCACCACGCCGACGTGGGCGGCCGCGAGCCGGGGTCGATGCCGGCGGACTCGCGCACGCTGTCGGAGGAAGGCGTCGTCATCCCGCCGACGCTGCTCGACGACGAGGCCGTCGCGCGTGTCGTCGCGCAGATGCGGAATCCCGACGAGCGGCGCGGAGACCTCCGCGCGCAGCTCGCCGCGCATCGCCTCGCCGAGCAGCGCGTCGCGGAGCTGTGCGCGCAGCGCGGGAAGGACACCGTCACGTCTGCGATGAACGAGCTCCACGCCTACTCCGAGCGCGCGATGCGCGCCGGCATCGCACGGCTCCCCGACGGACGCTACGAAGCAAGCGACGTCCTCGAGCCGATGGAGGGCGAGCTCGAGCTGCACGCAACGGTGACGATCACGGGGGATGCAGTCACGATCGACTTCGACGGGACGTCACCGCAGCACGAGGGCAACCTGAACTGCCCGCTCGCGGTTGCGCGCTCGGCGTGCTTCTACGTCGTGCGCGTGCTCGTCGACCCCGACGTGCCGGCCTCGGGCGGCGCGTTCGCGCCGGTCACGGTCGCGGCGCCGGACGGCTGCCTCGTCAACGCACGGCCGCCGGCGGCCGTTGCCGCCGGCAACGTCGAGACGTCATCGCGCATCGTCGACGTCGTCATGCGCGCGTTCGGCGAGGCGATCGACGTCCCCGCTCAGGGCCAGGGAACGATGAACAACGTCACGCTCGGGAACGAGCGCTTCACGTACTACGAGACGATCGGCGGCGGGCAAGGGGCCTGTCCCGATGCCGACGGGCCGAGCGGCGTGCACGTCGCGATGTCGAACACGCTCTCCACGCCGGTCGAGGCGCTCGAGCTGCAGTATCCGCTGCAGGTCGAGCGCTACGGGCTCCGCCTCGGCTCCGGCGGCGCGGGGGCGCATCGCGGCGGCGACGGCGTCGTGCGGGAGCTTCGCGTGCTGGAGGACTGCCGGCTCTCGATCATCAGCGAGCGCCGCGAGCACGCCCCGCGCGGCGAGCGCGGCGGCTCGGCCGGAGCGCCCGGCCGCAACCTCGTCAACGGCGAGCCGGCCGGCGCGAAGCTCACGCGCGACCTCGCGGCCGGCGACGTGGTCACGATCGAGACGCCGGGCGGCGGGGGATGGGGGAGCTAGGCTCTCCTGATGGCCGGTCGCGTCGAGGGCATCTACATCTCCGCCGAACGCGGTGAGCTACCCGAGCCCGTCGAGTCCGTGCGAGCGCTGGCGGGCCGAGGGCTCGAGGGCAACCGCTACTTCTTCGAGAGGGACGCGCCGCCGGGCGTCGCGCTGACGCTGATCGCAGCCGAAGCCGTCGAGGCGATGGAACGCGAGCACGGCATCTCGATCGAGCCGCGCGAGTCCCGTCGCAACGTCGTCACGAGCGGCATCGACGTCAACGAGCTCGTCGGCAAGCGCTTCCGCGTCGGCGACGTCGAATGTCGCGGCGTCCAGCTGTGCGAGCCGTGCACGACCCTCGAGGCGATGACGACGCAGGGCGTGATCAAAGGGCTCGCGCACCGCGGCGGGCTGAACGCGGACATCCTCAGCGACGGCCAGATCGGCGTCGGCGACGCCGTCGTCGCCGACGACTGATGGACGCAGCGGTCAAGGTCGCCTGCGTCCAGGCCGAATCGGTCGTCTTCGACCGCACGGCGACGATCGACAAGATCGACGGCATCGCCGCCGACGTCGTGGCAAACGGTGCGCGGCTCGCGCTCTTTCCGGAGGCGTTCATCCCCGTCTATCCGTCCAGCCGCTGGGCGCGGCACCTCGCCGGCTGGGAGGACGACGCGCGACCGCTCTACGGCCGGCTTGCGCGCGAGTCGCTGACGATCCCCGGGCCCGACTCGGACCGCCTCGCGGACATCGCGCGCACGCGCGGGCTCTGGCTCGCCGTCGGCGCGAACGAGCTCGAGCGCGGCACCATCTACAACTCGCTCCTGATCTACTCACCGGCAGGCGAGCTCGCTCTCCAGCACCGCAAGCTCATGCCGACGAATCACGAGCGGCTCGTGTGGGGGCTCGGCGACGGCACGGGTCTCGAGACGGTCCAGACCGACTCGGGCGAGGTCGGTGGCCTCATCTGCTGGGAGAACCTGATGCCGCTGGCGCGCTTCGCCCTCTACCAGGCCGGCGTCGAGATCTACCTCGCGCCGACCGCCGACGACAGCGAGTCGTGGCACGACTCGATCCGGCACATCGCGCGCGAGGCCCGGGCGTTCGTGCTCAGCTCATGCGTCTTCCAGAGCGCCGCGAGCTATCCCGACGACGTTCCGCTCGCCGACGGCGACGAGCTCGTCGGACGCGGCGGCTCGGCCATCCTCGGGCCTGACGGCAACTACCTGGCCGGCCCGCTGTGGGACGAGGAGGGCGTCCTGTACGCGGAGCTCGACCCACAGCGGCTGTACGAGGCGCGGCAGCGCTTCGACCCGGCCGGGCACTACCACCGGCCGGACGTCTTCCGCTTCGACGTAACTAGCGCCGCGCGGCCGCTCGCCTGAGGACGCGCTCGTCGCCGACGCGGCGCGTCACGCCGTCCGCGTCGAAGCGTTCGAGGAGCAGCTGCGCCGTCTTGCGCGACGTCCCGAGCAGGTCGCGAAAGCGCGCAAGCGTGAGGCGTCCGGTGGACTCGAGCTCGCGCACGAGCACGTCTCGTGCCTGCTCGTACGCGCCGGCCGAGATCGCGTAGCCGTCGCCGACGCGCACGAGCCGTCCGTGGCCCTCGAGAAAGCGGGCGAGCTGCCCGTCCGCAACCTTCACGGGCTCGAGGCCGAGCTGCGCCTCCAGCTCGGCAGCCTCTTGCTCGCGGTCCCCGAGCGCGCCGCTCGCGCCGGGACGGTAGAGCTTCGCGCCGCGCCGCTCCAGGCCGAGCAGGGGCACGAGCTCCCGTGCCCACGGCTCCGTCGGCAGAGGGATGCCGGGATCGAGCGGGTCGGCGGCATCGAGGCGGCGGTCGAGCTCGAGCCGCAGCTCGGCAAGCCGCCTCTCGACGCTCGGCTCGGCGACCTCCCCCGCGAAGCGCTTCGGATCGCTGTGCCGCGGCGGCGCCGCGTCGAGGACTCGTCCGCCTCCGACCGTCGTGCCGGCGCGCAGCACGAGGCGGTCACCGCGCGCCGCGACGATCGGCGTTGCGAGCCGCAGCTGTGCGAATCGTCCGGTGCGCGCGACGCGCGCCAACGTGGCCGACGTCCCGTGGTGCACGAGCACGCGCGGGGGAATCGAGACACCGAGCTCCTCGAGCTCGACGTCGATGCGGTACGTGGGGGCGTATGCGCCGGGCTCGACGAGCGCGTCGCCGCGCGCGAGGTCGCGCCGCTCGACACCGGGGAGCGCCACGGCAACCCGCTGGCCGGGATCGGCCGCGTCGACGTCGTCGTCGTGCACCTGCACGCTGCGCACGCGCACGTCTCGTCCGCCCGGCTCGACGCGCAACGTGTCGCCCGCGGCGATCCGGCCGGACCAGAGCGTCCCCGTGGCGACCGTGCCGATTCCGCGCAGCGTGAAGACCCGGTCGACGTAGAGACGAGTGGGCGCCTCGTCGCGCGCTGTGTCGCTCGCGGCGCGCGCGAGTGCCGCCCGCAGGTCGTCGAGGCCCGCGCCCGTCTTC
>MNJC01000116.1 GCA_001920085.1 Actinobacteria bacterium 13_1_20CM_4_69_9 | reverse complement strand
ACGAAGACGAGCTCGTTGTACTGGAAGGAGAGGTAGTCGATCCGCTCGGGATACGTGATCGCCTTCCACCACGTCTTCTGCTCCATGTTCTTCTCGAACCCCGTGTGCAGGTAGCCGATCACCGCGGCGAGGCCGACGACCTCCTCGCCGTCGAGGTCGACGACGAGGCGCAGCACGCCGTGCGTCGACGGATGGTTCGGCCCGAAGTTGACCGTCATCACGTCGTCCGAGTCGCGGATCTCCGCCGGGACCTGAAGGACTGTCGGGATCGGCGAGGGGATGCGCGTCCCCTCGTAGATCCGCGGGCGCTCGACGATCGCCACTTACTCTTCTCCGGAGAAGCGGACCGGCTCGCCGCCGATCGGGTAGTCCTTGCGCAGCGGGTGCCCCTCCCAGTCCTCCGGCATGAGGATGCGCGCCTGGTTCGGGTGTCCCCCGAACTCGATGCCGAACAGATCCCACGCTTCGCGCTCGTGCCAGTCAGCGGTCGGCCACACGGGCACGACGGTCGGAACCTGCTCGCCGTCGTCGACCCAGACCTGCAGCCGCACGCGAGGCGCGCCGGCCCGCATCGCCAGCAGGTGGTAGCTGACCGAGAAGCGCTTCGACTTCGGCGCCGGCAGCCGCTGGAAGCCCTGCGTCGACGGCTTGTTCAGGTCACGTCCGCGGGGGGTCCCGATGTAACCGGAGACGCCCTTGGCGCCCCAGCCGAGATAGTCCGCCGCGGCGATGTCGGAGAGGAAGTCGAAGCCGAGCTCGTCGCGCAGGTACCGTGCTGCCTCCGGCAGGCGCGGCGTGTCGACGACGAGGGTCGTCTCGCCCTTCGCCTCGCGGATGTCGACGAGCCCGGGAACGCGGTTGTAGTTCAGGACGCGACCCCGTGCAGCTCGTACGCCGGGGGAACGCCGGCGAGGATCTTTTCGTGGAGGCGGATGATTCCCTCCATCAGCGCCTCGGGGCGCGGAGGGCAGCCGGGGACGTGCACGTCGACGGCGACGATCTTGTCCACGCCCTGCAGCGTCGTGTAGTTGTTGAACATCCCGCCGGAGCTCGCGCACGCGCCCATGGCGATCACCCACTTCGGCTCGAGCATCTGGTCGTACACCTGGCGCAGCGGTGCGGCCATCTTGTGGACCACGCGGCCCGACACGATCAGGAGGTCGGCCTGGCGCGGCGAGGAGCGGAACGCCTCCATCCCGAAGCGCGCGATGTCGTAGCGTGACGAGACGATCGACATCATCTCGATCGCGCAGCACGCGAGCCCGAACGTGTCGGGCCACATCGACTTCGTCTGCGCCCACGCGACGGCCTTGTCGAGCGTCGTCAGTCCGACGGCACGCTCCATCGCCTCCACCTCGCGCTCGAAGGCGCCGGGACCCTTGCTCGGCCACAGCACGCGCTCGGATTGGAGGCCGTGGTCGGCTAGGCGGCCTTTCTCTATTGCCACTCAAGAGCTCCTTTGCGCCAGATGTACACGTAGGCGACGACGAGGATCACGACGAAGAAGAGGAACTCCAGGAACCCGAACCACGCGAGCTGGTGGAGGATCACCGCCAGCGGATACAGGAACACGATCTCGATGTCGAAGACGATGAACAGCATTGCCGTGAGGTAGAAGCTGATCGTGAACCGCTGCTCCCGCGGCGCGCCTGCGGAGACGCCGGACTCGAATGGGATCGCCCGCGCGCGCATCCTCCGGTGCGGTCGCGTCGCGAAGACGAACGAAAACCACATCATCGATGCGGGAATCACCAACGCGAAGATCGCGTAGATCAGGAACGGCAGCCAGTTGTCGAGCACGCGTTCCTCCCCGTCGAGCGGAGGGGAACCTAACAGTTCCCCCTGGGCGATACGAAGAATGGCGAAAACCGCCTAGCGATGCGCGAGACGACTGTCACAAACTCTCGCCCGGGCGGGGGATTCGCAGGAGCCGGGCGCGTTGCTAGGATCGGTCTCGAGATGGCGATCCAGGAACGTGTCATGCCGCTGATGACGGTCACCGAGGCGGCCGCGGCGAAGATCAAGGAACTGATGGCCGAGGAGACCGACGTCAGCGTGCTCCGGGTCGCGATCCAGGGGGGCGGCTGCTCCGGCTTCCAGTACGGGCTCGGCTTCGACCGCGGGCCCGTCGAGGGCGATCTCGAGTTCGAGATGCACGGCGTGCAGGTGGTCATCGACCCGTTCAGCGCGCCGTACCTCCAGGGCGCGGAGGTCGACTACGTCGACACGATCCAGTCGTCCGGTTTCGCGATCAACAACCCGAACGCCGTCTCGTCCTGCGGTTGCGGCCACTCGTTCCAGGTGGAAGAGGGCGACACAGACGCCAGTGTTGGCGGCTGTGGCTCCGGCTGCTCTGCGTAGCGAAAGCTGCGCTTTCGCTACGAGCAGGTACGACGCTTCGCGGGAAAACGCGTGCGAGCGAGCTCGCACGCTCCTAGCCGCTCGGCGAGCTGAATCGGTCCGCGGGCGGTGGGGAGGCCTCCCCGCCCGCGTGAGTTCCGCCTCCGGTTAGAGCGGCTTCGCCTGCTCTGACTTCCGGCGTTTTCGCGATGCCTCAGTACGATCGTTTCGAATGCCCTCGAGTGCACTCCGTGTCGCCGTAGTTGGTTCCGGCCCGGCCGGTTTCTATGCCGCCGGCGCGCTGCTCGACGCCGAGCCGGGGTTCGAGGTGGACATGCTCGAGCGGCTGCCGACGCCGTGGGGGCTCGTGCGGCTGGGCGTCGCGCCCGACCACCCGAAGCTGAAGAGCGTCTCGCGCGCGTTCGAGCGGATTGCCGAGAAGCCGGGCTTCCGCTTCTTCGGCAACGTCGAGGTCGGCCGAGATCTTTCGCACCGCGAACTCCTCTCCCTGTACGACGCAGTCATCTATGCCTTTGGCGCGCAGACCGACAAGCGGCTCGGCATTCCCGGCGAAGACCTGCCCGGCTCGTGGTCGGCGACGGAGTTCGTCGCGTGGTACAACGGCCATCCCGATTACCAGGAGCTGCCGTTCGATCTGAACGTCGAGCGCGCGGTGGTGATCGGCAACGGTAACGTCGCGCTCGACGTCGCGCGCATGCTGGCGCTGACTCCCGAGGAGCTCGCGCCGACCGACACGACCGATCCTGCGATCGACGCGATCGGCGCGTCGCCGGTACGCGAGATCGTGATCGTCGGCCGGCGCGGACCGGCGCAGGCGTCGTGGACGACACAGGAGCTGAAGGAGATGGGCGAGCTCGCCGCGGCCGACGTCAGCGTCGATCCGCGCGACCTGGAAGGCGCCGACGAGAGCGACACGCATGTCCGACGCAACATGGACGTCCTGCGCGAGTTCGCCGCACGTGAACCGAGCGGGAAGCCGCTCGTCGTTCGCTTCCTGTTCTTCCATTCGCCCGTCGCGATCCACGGCGAAGCGAAGGTGGAATCGGTCGAGCTCGTCCGTAACGAGTTGGAAGAACGCGACGGCCGGCTCGTCGCGGTGCCGACGGACGAGCACGAGACGCTCGAGTCTGGACTCGTCTTCCGCAGCGTCGGGTACCGCGGCGTCGGCGTCCCGGACGTTCCGTTCGACGAGGGGCGCGGCACGATCGCGAACGACGGCGGCCGCGTCACCGGAGCCGAGCGCACCTATTGCGCCGGCTGGATCAAGCGCGGGCCGACCGGAATCATCGGCACGAACAAGAAAGACGCGACGGACACCGTCGGGCGCCTGCTCGAGGACGTGGAGGCCGGCCGGGTCGCGCACAAGCCCGAGGCCACGCCCGAGGCGGTCGAGTCCTTCCTGGCCGAACGCGGCGTGGGTGCGGTCGTGTACTCGGGTTGGACGTCGATCGACGAGCTCGAGCGCGCTGCGGGGGAGAAACTCGGCCGGCCGCGCGTGAAACTGCGCAGCTGGGACGAGCTGCTCGAGGCCGCCGAGCGGGTCGCCGAGACCGCCTGAGCGAGTTACGCTCCTTGCGTCCGGGGAGCGACCCAGGGGAGTGTCTCGTGAAACTGAAAATCTCGATCGCCGTGATCGCGGCGCTCGCGCTCGCGATCGGCGTGTCCGCCGCGCAGGCGGCGAATGCCGCGAGCCCCGTCAACGTGACGCACGACGACAGCGGCGACAACGAGCTCGACATCGCGATCAATCCGACGAACCCGTCGAACATGATCGCGGGCTGGAACGACTACGGCGTCGGCAACTCTTGCGGCGTCGGCTGGACGACGAACGGCGGGAGGACGTGGCAGACGGATTGGCTGCGCGGAATGACTCCGGCCGGCGGCAACCCGACCTACGACTACGGCGCCGGCGATCCGTCTGTGGGGTTCCTGGACGACGGGACGGCGATCTTCACGTGCAACGCGTGGAGCGTCAAGAAGCCGACGGCGATCTACGTCACGACGTCGCCTGACGGCGGCAAGACGTGGGCGCCGCCGCAGCAGGTCGCCTCGGCCGTGACGAAGGCCGGCAACCTCGACCATCCGATGATGACCATCGACCACTACAACCACCGGGCGCTGCTCGCCTACACGACCTGGAGCGGCCATCAGGCGAACTCCTGGGCGTTGATCTCGAACGCGTCCGGCACGGCCTGGTCGGGCCCCTACCGCATCGCCGCCGACTTCAAGTCGAACGCTCCCGACGTGTTCGACGTGTCGCTGGCCGGTGCACGCGACGGGACGGTCTATGCGACCGCGGGCATCTGGCAGCACGTGAACGAATGGAGCGAGCAGGCGGTCGTCGTCAGCCAGCTCCGCCCGGGTGAGACCGCATTCACGCGCAGCGTGAAGGTGCGCGATCTCGTTCCCGCCCCGATCACGCTGCCCGGCGAGGGCTGGCGCACCTCGATGCAGGGATCGATCGGCGTCGACGCCGCGGGAAACGTCTACGAGCTCACCGGCGACGACGTGACGGGTCACCTCCACATGTATCTGGCGAAGTCGACCGACCACGGGGCGTCGTTCCCGACGCAACTGCAGCTGACGAGCGGCACGCACGACGAGGTCATGCCGTGGATGTCGATCACGCCCGGCGGCCGCGTCGACACGATCTTCTACGACTACGTCGAGGAGACGGGCCTCATGGACGTGGACTATGGGCAGGTCGCCCCCGGCGGGACGACCATGAGCCGCACCGTCGTGCAGACAGGCATCGACGGCGACTCCCAGCCGCCGCGAGGCGCGGGCGGCACGCCGTTCATGGGCGACTACATCGGGATCGACTCGACCGCCGGTCTCGTCGCGCTCGCGTGGACGGGGAACGGCCCGCTTTCGCAGGACGCCTGGGCGACAACGGTCACACCCTGAGCCATCACCCGGCCGGGGGACGCCCGCGTCCCCCGGCCGAGGACAATGGGCTCATGGAGTCACTCGTGGTCGAGTGCCTCCGCTGCGGCAGTCACAGGCAGGTCGAGCACGCCCCGCTGCGGAAGGTCAATCCCGAATGCGCTCGCTGCGGCTACGTCGGCTGGGCCTCCGTCGAGGACCTCACCGAGCGTGACCGCCGTGCCCTGCGCGCGCGACCGCTCGAGCGGCGCCGGCTCAGGCTCGCCTGAGCGCCTCCTGCAGCAGCTCCCCGTCGAGCGCATGCACGGTGTGGCCGTCGCGGCCGGTCATCGTCTCCGCGGCGAGCAGCGCGTTGACGATCGCCTCTTCGGTCGCGTCGATCACGGCCGCGTAGAAGGGCGTGATCTCGCCGTCGGAGAGCATCTGCAGCGCGATTTCGCCCCGCGCCGCGTCGAGCCCTCGGTTGGCAGTCGAGAATGCGAAGAAGAGGTCGCCGCTCGTGTGCGCCGCTGTGCCCCCGACACGGGCCACGCCCAGGCCGATGCGCTGCGCCAGCCGGTCGCACTGGTGTGGCAGCAGTGGGGCGTCGGTCGCCGCGACGCCGATGATCGATCCCCACTCCTCTCGTGGCTCCGGGGTCGGAACGCGGTCGCCGATCAGCTCGCCGACCGGCAAGCCGTCGACGCGGAACCTGTGGCGCCGTCCGTAGTTCGCCTGGACGAGCACTCCGACGACGTGACCGTTCACGGTGCGCGATGCAGTGCCGATCCCGCCCTTGAACTCGTGGCAGACCATCCCCGTGCCTCCGCCCACGTTGCCTTCACCGACCTCCGCCGAAGCAGCCGCGAAGGCGGCCTCGACGTGCTCGGCTGTCACGCGCTGCGCACGGATGTCGTTGAGGAAGCCGTCGAACGTCTCGCCGACGACCGGGAGCGACCAGGCGTCCTCGTCGGACGACCGTGCCGCGATCGCGTCGCGCACGACGCCGACGCTGAATGTGTTCGTGATGCCGATCGGCGTCGTCAACAGCCCTGACTCGCGCACCCACTCGAGCCCCGTCAGCTCGCCGTTGCCGTTCAGCCGGTGGCAGCCGGCGAAGAGCGGCGTCTCGGGCGGGACGATCACGGTGACACCGGTGCGGACGTCGTCGCCTTCGATCAGCGTCGAGTGGCCGACGAGCACGCCGTCGACATCGGAGATCGCATTCCGGGGGCCCGGCTCGTCGGCGCCGATCGCGATTTCCAGGTCGCGTGCACGCACGCCTAGAGCGTATTAGGGTTGGGTCGACCTCTGGGCAGGGGGCTCAGAGCACAGAAGGGGGAGAGTGCATGCACGTGCGATTCAGGCTGCTGCTGCTCGCACTGCTCGCGGGCGCCGTCTTTGTGACGGTAGGAACCGCGGCAACGAGTAGCAGCGCAGGTGCTGCGGAGAACTACATCGTCCTCTACAAGAGCCAGGCCGTCCCGAAGGACGCGGCGTCGATGATCTCGGCCGCCGGCGGGAGCCTTGTGTACTCCTACGACCAGATCGGCGTCGCGATCGCACGCTCCGACAGTGCGTCGTTTCGCGACCACCTGCTGAAAGACAACCGCATCGAGAACGCGTCTGCGACGGCGCAGTTTGGGACGCAGCTGCCGAATGAGCAGGCCGACGCCGGCGGTCCGCCGGAGGAGCTGCCGAATGCACCCGCGGCCGACACCGACACGTTCTCGGGGCTGCAGTGGGACATGCGGCAGATCCACACGCCGCAGGCCCACGCCATCACCGGCGGCAGCCCGGCCGTTCTCGTCGGTGACATCGATACCGGGCTGGACTACCGCCATCCGGACCTGCGCCAGAACGTGGATGCCGCGAACAGCGTCAACTGCACGAGTGGCGTTGCGGTTCCGGGTGCAGTTGCGGCCGACGACGACAACGGTCACGGTACGCACACGGCCGGCACGATTGCGGCCGCCGCGAACGGCATCGGCATCGTCGGCGTTGCGCCGAACGTCAAGATCGCCGGCATCAAGGCCGGCAACGCTGCGGGCTTCTTCTTCCCGGAGGCGGTCATCTGCTCGTTCATCTGGGCAGGGACACATCACTTCGACGTGACGAACAACAGCTACTTCGCCGACCCGTTCCTGTTCAACTGCCGGAACGATCCCGTGCAGCGGGCGATCTGGAAGGCCGAGTCGCGGGCGATCCTCTTCGCGGAACAGAACGGCGTCACCGTCGTCGCAGCCGAGGGGAACGAGAGTGAGGACCTCGCTCACCCGTCAGTCGACGCAACGAGCCCGGACGACACGACGCCGGTCACCCGGCCGGTGGGGAACGAGTGCGTTGTCATTCCCGTCGAGGTCCCGGGCGTGATCGGCGTAAGTGGGACCGGCAGCCTCGAGCAGGGAACGCAGGCGGGTCAGTACCCGGACCACCTCAAATCGTTCTTCTCGAACGTCGGTGTCGGCGTCACGCAGGTGACGGCACCGGGAGGCGACTCCGTGTTTCGCAATCCCGCGATCACGCCGCCGCCCGGGAACGGCCGCGTTCTCTCGACGTATCCGGCGACGCAGCCGTGCACGCGCAACCGCCAGGAACCGACGGGCGATCCGACGTATCCGACCGCCTTCTACTGCTACCTGCAGGGAACGTCGATGGCGTCGCCGCACGCAGCTGGAGTGGCGGCGTTGATCATCAGTCGCTTCGGCAACCTGAACAGCCCGCAGAACGGCAAGATGCGGCCCGATCAGGTGAAGGCATTCCTCGATCAGACGGCTGATCCACAGGCCTGCCCGACGACGCTCCCAGCCAACTATGCCGAGTTCTTTGGCGTCGGCACGGAGAGCAACGCGTTCTACGCGTGCCAGGGAGGGCCCGGCAACAACTCGTGGTACGGAAACGGAGAGGTGGACGCGCTCAACGCGGTCACGCACAACTCCGGTAACTAGCTCTCACCGGACATGCGAGGGGCCGGTTTCCGCCGGCCCCTCGCTAGACTCGAAAGCGATGGCACAGGCCGAGGCACGGCGCGAGCTCTGGGGGAAGGAGACGAGCAAGGCGGTTACCAACTTCCCCGTCTCCGGCCAGCCGATACCGCCCGCCGTCGCGCGCTGGCTCGGTCGCATCAAGGCGGCTGCGGCGCGCGTCAACGCCGAGCTCGGCCTGCTCGACGAAGGCAAGGCGCAGCGCATCGCCGAGGCCGGCGAGCGCATCGCCGCCGGCGAGCTCGACGACCAGTTCCCGATCGACGTGTTCCAGACCGGCTCGGGGACCTCGTCGAACATGAACGCGAACGAGGTCATGGCCGCGCTCGCGGGCGATGACGTGCACGCGAACGACGACGTCAACATGGGCCAGTCGTCGAACGACGTCTTCCCGTCGGCGGTCCATCTCGCGGCGCTCGACGAGCTCACCAACGACCTGCTCCCTGCGCTCGACAAGCTCGCATCGTCGCTGCAGGCGAAGGCGGCCGAGTTCGACGACGTCGTCAAGTCGGGGCGCACGCATTTGATGGATGCCGTCCCGGTGACGCTCGGCCAGGAGTTCGGCGGCTACGCCGCGCAGGTGAG
>MNJC01000002.1 GCA_001920085.1 Actinobacteria bacterium 13_1_20CM_4_69_9 | reverse complement strand
GCGAGCGACTCGTCGCCGCCGTGGGGAACCTCGCTCGACACCAATACGCTCTCCGACGGCCTCTACGACCTCCGCGCGGTTGCGACGGATGCAAACGGGCACACCGGCACGAGCCCGCTCCGGGCCAACATCCGCGTCGACAACACCGCTCCTTCCGGTTCGATCACGGCACCCGCCGCCGGCGCGACCGTCGGCGGCTCGAACGTGACCCTGAGCGCGTCGGTCGCGGACGGCGGCTCCGGCGTCGCAACGGTGCGCTACGAGCTGCGGCCGACCGGCGGCGGCGCCTTCTCCCAGATCGCCTCGTCCTCGAGCGCGCCGTTCAGCGCGACGTGGAACGCGACGACGGTTTCCACCGGCAGCTACGACCTCCGCCCGGTGATCACCGACCGCGCCGGAAACACGTTCACGGGCGCCGTGGCCACGTTCAACGTCGACGTCACTGCCCCGACTGTCACGCTTACGAGCCCGGGTGCGGCGATCTCCGGCACCGTCACGCTCAACGCGACGGTGAGCGGCAACGGCGCGACGAGCGTCGTGTTCGGTGCGACGCCGACCGGCGGTGCGACCTGGTGGTCACTCGGCACGGACTCGTCGGCGCCGTGGAGCGTCGCCTACGACACGACGAAGCTCGCGGACGGCGTCTACGACCTGCGCGCAACGGTCACCGACAACCTCGGCAACACCTCGTGGAATGTCGTCTCAGGCGTGCGTATCGACAACACGGCGCCGCAGGTCGTGTCGTCGAGCCCGGCGGACGGCTCGTCGGTCGGCTCGGCAGGGGCGATCTCCCTCGTCACGAACGAGCCCGCAACACCGGTCGCCGTCACGCTCGACGGCAGTGCGACCGTCGCACCGGTGATCAGCGGCACCCAGATCGACTACAACACCGGCGCGCTCGCGGCAGGCCCGCACACGCTCGCCGGCGAGCTCCAGGATCCGAGCGGGAAGCGCTCGCCGTTCCGCGTCCACTTCACGGTCGGCTCCGGGTCCGTCGAGAAGAACACGAGCCCGGGCTCGCCGACCACCGCCACGTCGAGCGACGGCTTCGGCTCGGCGACGGTCCCGGCCGGCGCTTGGCAATCGTCCGGCAACGATTGGCTCGTGATCCGCATCGCGGCGGCTGCTGCGCCGAGCGGGCTGCGGCCTCGTGCCTGCGACGTACGACGGCTCCGCGTGGCGCGTGATCCATCGCGTGCCCACGGCCGGGACCCTGCCCGCCGGCTGGGTCGACGGCTTCTTCACCGCGTCGGACGGCGTGCACGTCCTGACCAGGCACCTCTCGCTGTTCGCGCTGCTGAAGGACCTGCAGGCTCCGCAGGCGCCGCAGAACGTCCGCGGCTACGTCGGCCCGAGCGGGCTGACGATTCGCTGGCTGCCCGGCAGCGACAACAGCGGCACCTACGACTACGTCACTGCCTTCGCCGGCTCGACGGACACCGGCCGCTACGGCCCGGACTACACGGCGGCCACCGTCGCCGGCTGGAATCCGGGCGACACGCGCATCTTCCGCCTGCAGGAGACCGACCTCGCCGGGAACACCAGCGTCCTCACGGAACCGCTTCAGCAGGTTCCGCCGCTCGTCGGGCTGACGGTCGACCAGGCCTGGGCGGCGCTCGCAGCGCACGGTCTGAGCGTCGGCTCGGTGACCGTCGGCGGCACGGGCACCCCGGGCACGATCAGCGGCCCCGCCGGCCTTGCGCTCGCGCCGGAGGGTGCGGCGATCGACGTGACCGTCGCGCCGGGCGGCGCCACGGCGAGCCTCGTCTTCAAGGTCGTCACGGCGCCGAAGCTGAAGGCGGCGAAGCGAACGACCATGGCGGCGCGCGTGCTCGTCACCCGTGCTGCGCAGGTCACCGCGCAGCTGATCAGCCCGCGGCGGGTTCGCCTCTACACCTGGCACTTCGGGGTGCAGGCCGGCCGGACGATCGTGCGTCTCCGCATCCCGCGCGAGGTGCGACGCCCCGGCATCTACACGCTTCGCTGGACGGCACGGGCCGGCCGCGACACGGCGAGCCGCACGGTGCGGTTCCGCCTGGTCGGCCGCCGCGCCCCGGTGCAGAAGATCCAGGTCGTGTTGGCCGGAACCGCGGCGCAGGGCGTCGCCGGCACGCTCGGCAAGCAGAAGCCGGCGGTTGTCGCGAGTGCCGACCCGACCTTCGACGCCGCTGCGAATCGCAATCGCGACGTGCGCGTGATCGTCGTCGACGCGGACGAGCTCGGGCTTGCGACCGTGCACGACCTGCACGTCGTGTTCCCGTCCGTGAAGATCGTCGCGCTAGCCGCCGGCCCGAAGACGATGGCGGCCGCGCTGAAGGCAGGCGCGACGATCGTCCTGCCGCGGACGACGCCGCCCGAGACCCTCGCCAAGATCGTTCAGCGGCTGGCGAAGAAGCGCTGACGCTCATTGGGACGTGTCTTGGGGACAGTCCCTAAGACACGTCCCGTTTAGCCACCGGGTTTCCAGAGCGGTTCATCGGCGCCGGCGTCCTTGTTCGCCCAGCGGGCCGCGATGAAGAGGAAGTCGGAGAGGCGGTTCAGGTACGCGAGCACGAGCGGGCTGACTCCGGTCTCCTGCTCCGCCGTCAGCGCGTCGCGCTCGGCGCGACGGCACGTCGTGCGCGCGATGTGGAGCCGCGCCGCCGCCGGCGTCCCGCCCGGGAGCACGAAGCTCTTCAGCATCGGCAGCTCGGCGTTGAACTCATCGCAGAGCTGCTCGAGCCGGTCGACGTGCGCCTGCTCGATGCGCAGCCGGTCGCCGATCCCGTACGGGACGGACAGGTCGGCGCCGACGTCGAAGAGGTCGTTCTGGATCCGTCCGAGCGGCTCCCGCAAGCGCTCCGGCAAGCCGGGCTCCGCGAGCACGGCGCCGAGGGCAGCGTTCAGCTCGTCGACGGTGCCGAACGCGCCGATGCGGCAGTCGAGCTTCGGCACGCGCGAGCCGTCGCCGAGCGACGTCTCGCCCCGGTCGCCCGCGCGCGTGTAGATCCGCGTCAGGCGCACGGGCTCGTCGCGCTTACGACTTGACGGCAAGCGTCCGTTCCGTCAGGCCGAGGATGGAGCGGGCGATGACGAGCCGCTGGATCTCGCTCGTTCCCTCGTAGATCTCGGTGATCTTGGCGTCGCGGTAGTAGCGCTCGACCGGGAACTCCTTCGTATAGCCGTAGCCGCCGAGCACCTGGATCGCCTCGGCCGTCTGCCGGCGCGCCATCTCCGACGCGAACAGCTTCGCTTTCGCGCCTTCCTCCGTGTGCGGGCGGCCCTGCTGCTTGAGCCAGGCCGCGCGGTACACGAGCAGCCGCGCAGCGTCGATCTCCGTCGACATGTCCGCGAGCTTCTGCTGGATCGCCTGGAAGTCGCCGATGCGGTGGCCGAACGCACGCCGCTCGAGTGCGTACGCTCGCGCGACGTCATACGCGGCCTGCGCGATCCCGAGCGCCTGCGCAGCGATGCCGATGCGACCGCCGTCGAGCGTCGTCATCGCGACGCGAAAACCGCGGTTCTCCTCGTGCAGGAGCCGGTCACGCCCGATCTGCGCGCCCTCGATCACGATGTCGTTCGTCACGGACGAGTTGAGGCCGAGCTTCTCTTCGTCGCGCGTGACGCGCACATGATCGGCGTCGAGGATGAAAGCGCTGACGCCGCGCGCCCCGGCCGTGGCCTGGTCGGTGCGCGCGAACGTCAGGAACGTTCCCGAGTAGCGGCCGTTGGTGATCCACTGCTTCGCGCCGGTGATCGTCCAGCCGTCGCCGGCAGGCTCGGCCTTCGTGCGGATCGCTCCGGCGTCGGAGCCGGCCTCCGGCTCGGTCAGCGCGAACGCGCCGAGATGCTCGCCGCGTGCGAGCGGGGGAACGAAGCGGGACTTCTGCTCGTCGGTGCCGTATGCGAGCAGCGGCAGCGTCACCGCGCTCGTGTGCACCGCGACCGTGACGCCGACGCCGGCATCGGCGCGAGAGAGCTCCTCGAGCACGAGGATGTAGGAGAGGAAGTCGACGCCTGCTCCGCCGTACTCCTCCGGCACGCACGCACCCATCAGGCCGAGCTCGGCCAGCTTGCCGAACAGTTCGCGGGGGAAATGGTGGTCTCGGTCCCACTGCGCGGCGTGCGGCTCGATCTCCGCCGTCGCGAAGTCGCGCGTGAGCGCCTGGATCTCCTTCTGGTCCTGAGTGAGGTCGAGCTCCACTCCGGACAAAAGGGTAGATCAGGCGGCAGCGAGCTCTCGGCGGATGTCCTGCAAGTCGCCTTCCGCCTCGAGGAAAGCGTCGACGACGTACGGGTCGAACTGGCGCTTGCGCTGGTTGAGGATCTCGGTGCGGGCGGTCTGCCAGCTCAGCGCGCGGCGGTACGGCCGATGGCTCGTCATCGCGTCGAGCGCGTCCGCGACGGCGAAGATGCGCGCCCCGAGCGGGATCTCGTCGCGGGCCAGCCCGTCCGGATAGCCGCGTCCGTCCCAGCGCTCGTGGTGCGAGCGGACGACCTTCAACCCCTCGCCCTTGAGGAAGGCGACGCCCGAGAGCATCGCCTCGCCGAGGACCGTGTGGGTATGCATGCGCCGCCGCTCGGCGGGGCTGAGGGGACCGGGCTTCTGCAGGATCCCGTCCGGGATCCCGATCTTGCCGACGTCGTGCAGCAGGAACCCGTACGGCGTGCTCGGATCCTGGACGACGACCTTCTCCCCCACGGCGTTCGCGAGCGCGGTCGCGTAGCTCTGCACCCGTTGCGAATGCGCGCGGGTGCCCGTGTCCTTCGACTCGAGCGCGCTCGCCAGCGCCGAGACGGTCTCCATGTAGGCGCTTTGCAGGAGCTCCCGCTGCCCGCGCTCGAGCTCGAGCATGTGGCGCAGGTCGCGCGCGTACAGCAGCAGCGCCTCGTCCGGGCCGGCGCCGCGCTTCTTCGTGGCGCGGAAGGGGACGCCGTACAGCCCACCCGCTGGTCGCGGGATCGGCCTTCAGCTCCTCGCAGAGCTCGAGCCCGCTGGTGCCCGGCATGTGGACGTCGAGGACGATGACGTCGGGCCGTGCGGCGCGGATGCGGCGGCGCGCGGCGTCGGCGCCGTCGGCTTCGCTCACGTCGACGTCCGCGACCTCGAACGTCGTCCTCAGCAACGTCCGGAGCGCTGGATCGTCATCGACCAACAGGATTCGCAAGCTGCGGGACCTCCCGGGTTCCCCTACCTGAACCGGTCTTTCGGCAACTGCGCTCTCTGACTTGAGCCATGTAAGAGAAGACACCCCGGCCGGCAGAAACCTGCAAGATCCGGGTGTTTTACTAGTTGTTACGAGTACTCGTAGAAGCCTGAACCAACTTTTCGGCCCAGACGGCCGGCCTCGACGTGCTCGCGCAGTAACGGACACGGCGCGTAGCGGTCGTCGCCGAGGCCTTCCTGGAGCACCTCCATGATCGCCACGCACGTGTCGAGGCCGATCAGGTCGGCCAGCGCGAGAGGCCCCATCGGGTGGGCGAAGCCGAGCTTGGCGATCGTGTCGATTGCCTCCGCCTCCGCGACGCCGTCGTGCAGCGCCCACACCGCTTCGTTGATGAAGGGCATCAGGATCCGGTTCGAGACGAAGCCGGGGAAGTCGTTCGCGACGGCGGGCGTCTTGCCGAGCTCGCGCGCAAGCCCGGTGATCTTCTCGGCGGTCTCGTCCGACGTGTCGCGGCCGCGGATGATCTCGACGAGCTTCAGCACCGGCACGGGGTTGAAGAAATGCATGCCGATGACCTTGTCCGGCCGGTCGGTGGCGGCAGCGAGCGTCGCGATCGGGATCGACGACGTGTTCGACGCGAGGATCGCCGCCGGCGGAAGCTCCTCGTCGGCGCGGTGGAACAGCTGCTCCTTCGTGTCGGCGTCCTCGACGACGGCTTCGATCATCAGCGCCGCCGGAACCAGGTGCTCGACGACCGTGATGCGGCGCACGACCTCGTCGGCCGGTGCTCCGCCTTTCTCCTCGAGCTTCGTGAGGCTCTTGCGCATCGTCTCGAGCGCGCGGTCGGTCGCGCCGGGCTGCGCGTCGTACAGGGAGACGTGCCGTCCCGACGCCGCAACCACCTGCGCGATCCCGCCGCCCATCTGCCCGGCGCCGACGACGAGCACGTCCTCGAAGTCCATCTCGCGAGCCTAACCGGACAGGTCTTAGGGACTGTCCCTAAGACGTGTCCCTAATACGTCGTCAGACCTCGATGAGGAGCGCGTCGCCCTGCCCGCCGCCGGAGCAGATCGCCGCCAGCCCGAGCCCGCCGCCGTTGCGGCGCAGCTCGTAGATCATCGTCGAGAGGATCCGCCCGCCGGACGCGCCGATCGGATGCCCGAGCGCGACGGCGCCGCCGTTGACGTTGACCTTCTCCGGATCGGCGTCGAGCATCCTCGCCGAGTTCAGGGCGACGGAAGAGAACGCCTCGTTCAGCTCGACGCGCTCGACGTCGCCGATGTTCTTGCCCGCCTTCGCCAGTGCCCGCTCGCCCGCCTTCGCGGGAGTGCGCGCGAGGTAGGCGAAGTCGTCCGCGACGTAGGCCTGCGAGACGATCGTCGCGAGCACTTCCAACCCGCGCTGCTTCGCGAACTCCTCGGTCGTCACCACGAGCGCCGACGCGCCGTCGTTCACACCGGGCGCGTTGCCGGCCGTCGTCGTCCCCTCCGGATCGAACACCGGCTTGAGCCTGGACAGCCGCTCGTACGAGGTGTCGCGGCGCGGACTTTCGTCGACGGCGAACTCGCCGACCGGAACGATCTCGTCCTGGAACTTGCCCTCGTCGATCGCCTTGACCGCGCGCTCGTGGGAGCGGAGCGCCCAGCGGTCCTGGTCCTCACGGGCGATCCCCAGCTCGCGCGACACGAACGACGCCTGCTCGACCATGTGCTTGTTGTCGAACGTGGACGTCAGCCCGTCGTGCGTCATCAGGTCGATCAGCGTCCCGTCGCCGAGGCGGTAGCCGAAGCGCGCCTTCTTCAGCACGTAGGGCGCATTGGACATCGACTCCATCCCGCCTGCGACCACGACCTGGTGATCGCCGGCGCGGATCATCTGGTCGGCCATCTCGACCGCTCGGATCGACGACGCGCAAACCTTGTTGATCGTGTCCGAGCCGATCTCGATCGGCAGGCCGGCACCGATCGATGCCTGACGGGAGGGCGCCTGCCCCGCGCCGCCCTGCAGCACCTGGCCCATGACCACGTACTCGACCTCGTCGTTCTCGAGCCCCACGCGATCGAGCGCGGCGCGGATGACGATCGAACCGAGCTCGGTCGCCTGCTTGTCGGCGAGCGATCCGCCGAGCTTGCCGAACGGAGTGCGAACGGCGCTGACGATGACGGAACGGCTCACGAAGTCACGGTACCAACCGCCGTTCGCCTGGGTTCCGGCTCGCTTCAGCTGGGTACGAGGAGGACGCGGCCAACGATCACGAGGTGCCTATGCCTGCGGAAGCTCAGCAACCCGTTCTTCGCGGCGTCTACGCGCGGCGACCGGCGCTGCTCGTCGGCGCCGGCGTCGTGCTGCTGGTGGTCCTCGGCATCGTGCTCTGGCTGCTCCTGCGCGGTGACGGGGGAAAGACGACGTCCCGGCGCGCACCGGCGAACGGGATGTCGATCAGGCAGCTGAACGAGTTCGCGGGCTCGATCGGACACGCGGTCTACTGGGCCGGCTCTCAGCCGCGCTTCACCTACGAGCTCAGCCACACGAAAGACGGACGCGTGTACATCCGCTACCTCCCCGTCGGCGCGACGGTCGGCAGCACGAAGGCGAACTACCTCACGGTCGGGACGTATCCGCAGCGACACGCGTTCAGGACGATTCGCGCGGCGGCGAAGAGCCAGGGCCTGCGAGCGCTCGACATCGCGGGCGGCGGCGTCGCCTTTCAGTACAAGACCCGGCCGACCCACGTCTACATCGCGTACCCCGGTTCGAACTACCAGATCGAGGTCTTCGATCCGAGGCCTGCCGTTGCGCTCCGGCTCGTGATGTCCGGCCAGATCAAGCCGGTGGGCGCGCCGCCGTCGCTGCGGGCGCGATCGCAAGCGGCCTCCGCTCAACAGCTGAAGGAGCTCGCCACCACGCTCGGCCATCCGATCTACTGGGCCGGCGCCCAGGCGAACTTCACCTACGAGCTCACGCGCACCAGGTCAGGGAACGTGTACCTGAGGTATCTGCCGCCCGGCGTGTCCGTCGGGGCGCAAAAGCCTGACTACCTGACGATCGGGACGTACCCCGAGAAGGGTGCGCTTGCGATCCTGAAGAGGACGGCCGCCAAGAACCACGTGCCGACCATGAGCGTCGGCGGCGGCGGGGTTGCGCTCGTGGACAAGAAGCACCCGACGAGCGTCTACGTCGCCTACCCGCACGTCGATCTCCAGATCGAGGTCTACGACCCGAGGCCCGGCCGCG
>MNJC01000027.1 GCA_001920085.1 Actinobacteria bacterium 13_1_20CM_4_69_9 | reverse complement strand
CGCCCGGCGTGAAGTGAACCGCGCTCGCACTCAGCCGCGACGATCCCGACGGCGCCGCGACCGCGTCGATGTAGACGTCGCCGGTGAACCAGTCGCTCGGCCCGGAGGCGGTGTCCAAGCCGTTTCTCGTAATGTCCATGAAGGCACGTTATGCGAGCGACCGTCATGTACGCCGCCGGTGACGTTCGAGTCGAGAGCGTCCCGGATGCTCATCTCGTCGAGCCCACCGACGTGGTGGTTCGCGTGACGCGGGCGGCGATCTGCGGCAGCGATCTCTGGCCGTACAAGGCGATGGAGCCAACCGAGGGCGGCCGCCGCATGGGACACGAGTTCATCGGCGTCATCGACGACGCCGGCGACGAGGTTCGCACCGTCAAGGCGGGCGATCTGGTCGTCTCGCCGTTCCTCTTCTCCGACGGCACCTGCACGTTCTGCCGCGACGGCCTCCAGACGAGCTGTGTCATAGGCGGTCTCACCGGCGGCAGGTACGGAGTCGTCACCGACGGCGGTCAGGGCGAGGCCGTGCGCGTTCCACTGGCTGACGGGACGCTCGTGAAGCTCCCCGTGGATCAGGACGATGGCTCGATGGCGTCGCTGCTGACGCTGACGGACGTGATGGGAACCGGCTACCACGCCGCACGCACGGCGCGCGTCAGCCCCGGCAAGACGGCTGCGATCGTCGGGGACGGCGCGGTCGGCCTGTGCAGTGTGATCGCTGCGCGGCTGCTCGGCGCCGAGCAGATCATCCTGCTCGGGCGTCATCCCGCTCGAATCGCGCTCGCGAAAGACTTCGGCGCGACCGACATCGTCAGCGAGCGCGGCGAGGCTGCCGTCGAACATGTCCGGGAGCTGACCGGCGGCCAGGGCGCCCACTGCGTGCTCGAATGCGTCGGCCTCGAGCAGGCCGTGACGACGGCGCTCGAGATCGCTCGTCCGGGCGGCGCAGTCGCACGGGTCGGGGTGCCGCAACATGACGAGCTCCCGGGCGGCATTCCCTTCTGGAAGAACGTCACCGTCGGCGGCGGGCCTGCGCCCGTCCGGGCATACATCGAGGAGCTCCTCCGACACGTTCTCGACGGAACCATCGAGCCCGGTCGCGTCTTCGACCGCACGACCGAGCTCGACGGCGTGCCGGACGGCTACCGGGCGATGAACGACCGCGAGGCGATCAAAGTGATGGTCACGCTCTGAGCGCGCGCTCGAGCGCAGCGCGATCGGCCGGTGCACCGTGCGCCGGCAGAACGAGCTCGACCGGCTTGTCGAGCAGCGGCCGTAGGCCCTCCACGACCTGAGCGCGCGTCATGTCCCCGGTCAGCCACCGCTCGTTGATGTGGAGACCGTCGCCGAAGTCGACCAACGTGTCGCCGACGACGACCGCGCGTTTCCCGTCGATCCAGTACACGCGATCGTTGTGCTTGTGGCCCGGGAAGACCTCGATGCCGTCGGGGCGCCCGGTCTTGTCGGCGTCGGTGAGCCACAGGATGTCGGGGCTGCCGTCGCCCGCCTGCTCCGCCGTGAGCCCGAACTGCTCCATCAATTGCTGCGCGCTGTCCCGCGGCGCGGTGAAGACCTTCGCGCCGAGCCGTTCCACGAGGCTCTCCGCGTCGCGCTCGTGCCACGGTGCCGTCAGCACGATCAGGACCTCACGGTCGCCGTCGAGAACCTCGTCAGGCACCGCCAGCGGATCGAAGAGCAGCAGACGCTCGCCGTCGTCGATTGCGTAAGACGAGACCTCCGGCCCCCAAGGCTCGCTCGCGTCCCACTCCGGATGAGGTGCAGTCCAGTGCCAAACGCCGTGTCGCAACTCGCGCACGCGGCGATCCTAGAGCAAGCGCTCGTCGGCAGGGAAAGGCGCGGTGTCGAAGAAACGCGCGTCGTGGAGGACGCGACACGCCGCACGCGCCTCGCGAGTGAACGCACCTACCTCGCGTGGTGGCGAACCGGGGGAAGCTTGTCCCCGAACTGTCAACGGTTGCGATCGCGACGATCGTGCTGATCCTCGCCGAGTCGAGCTAGCGCGAACGACTCGTGACGAGCGCGCCGGACGGCCGGACGACTCGCCAGTAGCCACCGTACTCGACCACGTTCTGGCACAGAATCTGCCCGGGCTTGCGGTCGCCGACGTAGTAGTAGAGCGGGCGTCCCGCGTAAGTCGCCTGCAGCGAGCCATCTGCGCGCCGAGTCGTGCCGAGGCGGGCGGCGGCGACCCCTGCTCCCCCGCTCGGGCGCGACTTGACGAGATACGGCGGCCACGCCTTCGCGCAGGCGCCGCTGCACGCGCTCTTTCCGTGCGCGTCCCGCGTGAACGCGTAGAGGACGAAGCCGCGACCGTCGAACAGGATCCGGCCGTACGCAGACTGCTTCGCGGCGATGCTCGCACTCGTCGCCGCCGCCGCAAGCGGCACCGCCACGGTGAGAGCGAGCAATGCGGCAAACGAGCGAAGGCGCATGATCTGCAGTCGCGGCTCGACCGACAACGTTACGGCTGCTCGAGCTCTAGTCGCTCGGCCAGCCACGACGCCTGAGCGAGACGCTCGGCGTCGTAGGCCGCCGGCCCGTCCCGCAGCTCCGCCGCCCGCGCGGACGCGAAGCCTGCGATCGCGATCCTTCCCTGGGAGACGAATTTGTCGACATCGCCGACGTAGCCGGAAAGCACCGGCACGAAGCCGACGCGCAGCCGAGCGCGCCGCGCACAGAACCGGCCGAACGCGAGCGCCGTGTCGGGCGTCCACCCTTCGATCCTCCGCGTGAGCCGGCCGCGCGGCGCGACGAGCTTGCGCTCCTGCTCGATCACCGCGCCTTCGAGCTCGACCTCCCACAGCTCGTCGTCGAGCCAGACCGGGAGATCCCGCGTGCGGCAGGCGTGCACCCCGCGACGGCACGGATCGGCGGCGTCGGCCTCGATCCACTCGCCCACCGGCCACTCGAAGCCGGTGAACGGCGCGACGGCACCGGCGGCGAGGAACTTGTACGCGATCACGACGTGCGCCAATCGTTGAAGGCGTCCAGGAGACGGCTCTCCAGCGCCGGCGGCAGCACGAGGCCGGCGCCGCCGGCGAGGCGGATCGTCGCCCGCATCTGCTCGAGGTAGTTCGCGCACCCGTCGCAGAAGACGAGGTGCTCCTCGAACCGCTCGCGATCGACAGGGTCGAGAGCATCGTCGAGGTAGGCCGTCACGAGCTCGACGACCTGGCGACAGGCGAGTTCACGCTCAAGCTTCATCCCAGATACTCCTCGAGTGCTGCTCGCACCCTGGCACGTGCCCGGTGGAGCAGAACGCGCTGATTCGTCTCCGTCAAGTCGAGGGCGTTACAAACTTCGTCCGCGTCGAAGCCGTCGACGTCACGCAGCGTGATCACCGTCCGCTGAGCCTCGGGAAGACGGCCGATCGCCCGCCGGACGACGGCGAGCGTCTCGTCGGCAACGAGGCGCTCGTCGGGAACGCCCGCCCAGCTCGACGGAGGCACCGACCAATGCCCGGGGAAGCGCTCCGACTCGGCAAAGAAGCGGTCCGGTGGGACCGTCCCACCCTCGTCCTCGACACTCGAGAAGGGAACGCTTCGCGCATCGCGCACCCCGCGGGTCTTGGCCGTGTTGACGACGATGCGAAAGAGCCACGTCTTGAGCGAGGACCGGCCCTCGAACCGGTCGATCCCGCGTAGGACGCCGACCCACGCCTCCTGGACGACGTCCTCCGCCGCTGCTCGACTCGAGACGTACATCTGCGCGACCCTGAGCAGCCCGGGGCCGTACTGCTGCAGCAGCGCGCGGAACGCCGCCTCATCACCTGCGCGCAGTCCCGCGACGAGCTCCGCGTCCTCACGGGAGAGCCGTTCTTCCACCACGCGACTGTACGTCGCGTCTACCTCAACTCGCGGCCAGGCCGGCGACCGTCGCCGGAAGCCCGTTCCACGAGCCGACGGGCTCGAGCGCACCGTCCGCGACCCGCCACGCGAAGATTCGCCCCCCATCGGCGTCGAGTGCGTACAGGAACCGACCGTCACCGCTGAGGCCCTCGTCGCGCAGCCCCGGCTCGCCGTCGACGGCCGTTCCGGCGACCGCATCGACGAGCTCGAGGCTCCCGTCCGACGCCACGCTGTAGTGCGACACGGCTCCGTCGGCGAAGTTCGTCGTGAAGACGTGACGGCCGTCCGCCGATGCCACCGCCCAGCAGATCTCGCTGCGGCCGTTTCCGACCGACTCGGTCACGGCCTCCGCGACGGTGCCGTCGATCCGATAAGAGGACGCGGCGGCCTTGCCCTTCGCCGCTCCGAACGCCTCGACGACGACGAGCGTGCGGCCTGCAGCGAACGCGAAGCCGTACGGCGTGGGGCCGGCGGACATCGTCGTGGTCGGGTCGCCCAGGCGCCCGTCCGCCCCGACGGGAAACACGACGATCGCATTGCTTGCGCGGTCGGTCACGACGAGCGCGGACCCGTCAGGAGCGAAGCCGACCTGGGCGGGGTCGGCACCTGCGCCGAGCTCGCGCCGGGAGCCCTCGAGCGGCGAGAGCTCGGCGGCCGAGAGAGTGAAGCCGACAAGCGACCCGTCCCCGGTGTTCAGGACGTAGACAAGGCCATCGTGCTCGGCGATGCTCTTCGGTGCCGTCCCCTCCGACGGCGTGATCGCGAGCACCTGGGGCGTCGGAGCGACCGACAGGACGCTGATGTCGTTGGAGCCGACATTCGTCACGAGCAGGCGCTCGCGGTCGGATGTCAGCACGACCGATCCCTGCGACGTGAGATGTGCGACGCCGTCGCCTCGACCTCCGGTCGCGACGCCGGCGCGCATCGTCAGGCTTCCGTTGCCTTCGCGCCCAAATGCGATGACGCGGTTCTCGTCTGTCTCGTTCGTCTGAACGAAGACGTGCTCTGCGTTCACGTTTGTCCTCCTACTCGACGTTGACGCCCAGTAGTCCCCGCGCGACCCGTTTCGTTACGGCCGTTCGAGAATCGACCTGAGGCGCTCGAGGTCGCCGCGGTTCGCGCGGCGCATCGCGCGAGCCATCACCGGCGCCGCGAGCTTCGAGAACGTCGATGGCTCACCGCGGTTACGCAGCGTCATTCGCGTGCCGCTGCCTGCGTCCGCCCACGCGTACGTCGTCTCCATCGGGAACGGCCCCTCGGCGGTCCTCATCACGACCCGCTCGCCGTCCACGAGCTCGACCACCTCGTACGTGTACGTCAGCCGGCGGCCGAGGAACTGCGCCGTGAATGCCACGCGGGAGCCGACAGCGAGCGGAGGCGGAGACCTCCACTCCACCTGCTTGATGTTCTCGTACCACTCGGTGGCGTTGGCCGGGTCGGACGCGTACGCGAACACTTCCGCGCGCGGGCGCGCGATCTCGATCTCGGTGCGGACGTCGACGCCTATGCGCGCTTCACGGGCGGCCGCTCACCCGTCAGGACCGCCCAGGCTTTGTTCGCGGCGCGGCGGGCCACGAGCGCGGTGACGAGGCTGAGCCCGCCGTAGAGCGCGCGCCACTGGCGCTCTTTCCTGCGCCGTTCCTTCGGATCGCTTGTGGCTGAATCGACGAGGCTCTTCAGATCCGTCGCAAGGGATCTGAGGTCGTCGGCGATTGCGTCTCGTCTGTCGTTCATGCGGACTGGCGTAGGGCTTCGAGGCGTGCGAGGCTCTCCTCTGGCCAGAGCTTCTCCGTGTCGTAGTAAACGTTAAACGCGGGAACGGACTCAGGCAGTGTCAGCCACGGCAGCTTCGATCGCGTGAAGATGTGGACGTCCGGGGCGACCGACGAAGGATCGTCGAGCGTCCCGGCACGCACGAAGCGGACGCGCGGGCTCGTGTACTCGCTGTAGAGGGCGGTCTGGCACGCGGCGCAGCGCCAGATCTTCTGCTTCTTGCCACCGCTCCGCGGAACGGCGACCGGCTCGGGCTCGCCCTCGAGCAGCTCGACGCGGTCGGCCTCGATCAGCACGTTGACGACGAAGGCGCTCCCGGTCTGCCGCTGGCAGTTCAGGCAGTGGCAACAGTGCACGAAGAGCGGCTCCGACGCGAGCCGGTAGCGCACCGCGCCACAGGCACAGCCACCTTCGCGCTCGACCGTCACGGGCACGTACCCTACGCCGCCTGATCACCGTCCATACATTGACCGACGGCGGGCAGACGTCGCTCGAGGTCGCGGGGATGATCGCGGACTTCGTCGCCCCTGCGAAAGAGTCGCTCGAGCTGGCGCTGTACGACCTGCGGCTGCACGACGACACCGCGGACGTCGTCCGCGGCGCGCTGGTCGGCGCGCACGAGCGGGGCGTCAACGTGCGCCTGGTCTACAACCTCGATCGCGACGTCGAGCGGCCGCCGATTCCACCACCGCCGAAGACGGAGCCGAGCCTGGTCGAATCGCTGCCGTTCGCGACTGCGGCGGTTCCGGGGTGGCCGGACCTGATGCACCACAAGTTCGTCGTCCGCGACCGCGCAGCGGTATGGAGCGGGTCGACGAACTGGACGGACGACGCGTGGACGCGCGAGGAGAACGTGATCGTCATCGTCGAGTCGACGGGCGTTGCAATCCGGTTTCAGGAGGACTTCGCGCAACTCTGGAAGAAGCGCGACGTACAGGCGTCCGGCAGGGTGCCGACCGAGCCGATCCGCGTCGGCGACGCCGAGGTGCGGACGTGGTTCTCGCCGAAACGCGGCGAGAAGCTCGCCCACGAGATCGCGCACAGGATCGGCGCGGCCCGCCGGCGCATCCGCATCGCCTCTCCGATCATCACCTCCGGCCCGATCCTCGGCACCCTCGCGGAGGTCGCCGCCGACAAGAAGGTCGACCTGGCGGGCGTCGTGGACGCGACCCAGATCGACGAGGTGTTCGACCAGTGGCGCATGAACGGCAACAACACCTGGAAGACACCGTCCCTGATGTTCGTGCTGCGCAACGCGTCGTTCACCGGGAAGCGCTCGACGCCCTACGCGCCGGGCGCGGTGCACGATTACATGCACGCGAAGGTGTGCGTCTGCGACGACACCGTGTTCATCGGCAGCTTCAACCTCTCGCACTCGGGCGAGGAGAATGCCGAGAACGTGCTGGAGATCGAGGACGCGTCACTGGCGGAACGGATGGCCGCCTACATCGACGCGATCCGCGGCAAGTACCCGCCGCTAGCGCTGGACGAGCTCGCGCGTGTCGGGTAGTGGCGTCAGCACCGGCTCGACGGTCGCGCGCAGGTGCTCGTAGTCCGGCGGGAGCGAGAGCTTCTCGCCGAGATGCTCGAGCGGCTCGTCGACCGTGAATCCCGGGCCGATCGTCGCGATCTCGAAGAGCACGCCGCTCGGCTCGCGGAAGTAGATCGACTTGAAGTAGAAGCGGTCGATGATCGGCGTCGGATGCGCGCCGCTCTCGGCCACTCGCTTCTGCCATGCCTCGTGCTCGGCCGGCGGCGACGCAAACGCGACATGGTGGACGGTGCCGGCGCCGGGGACGCCCGGCTCCTGCGGCGGCTCGTCGTATGCGTACCAGGAGCCGCGCTTCTCGCCGCGCACCTCCCACACCGAGTCGCCGTGAGGATCGAACGACAGCACCTCCTCGAGGAACGCACGGCTCGGGCCTGGATCGGCGTACGCACGCACGCCGTCGAAGCCCCGCAGGGCGAGCTCGCGCGGGATCTCCGGATGGTCGGCGATCAGCGGCTCGTCGGTCGTCTCGACGACGGAGAGCTCGAGGTCGAGCCCCTCGGGGTCGCTGAAGCGAAGCCCGCCCTCGCCGCGGTCGACGTCGACGCCTTCCGCCGTGAGCCGGTCGTTCCAGAACTCGATCGCGTCCGCCGAGGCGACGCGGAAGACGATGCGGTGCACCATGCCGCGGCCGGCACGTCCCGGCCGGGCATGCGGATACTCGAAGAAGGTCAGGTCGCTGCCGGCGCTCCCCTTCTCGTCGGCGTAGAAGAGGTGGTAGACGGTCGGATCGTCCTGGTTGACGGACTTCTTCACGAGCCTCAGGCCGAGAACGCGGACGTAGAAGTCGACGTTGCCGGGCGCGTCGCCGGTGATGCAGGTGACGTGGTGGATCCCCTCGAAGCGCACCGCTGCACGGTAACAATCGCCTGGTGAGCCTCGTCGCGCGCACGCGCCCCGCCGCCGGAGAACCCGAGGGCGCACTCGTCCTCTTCCACGGGCGCGGCGCCGACGAGCAGGACCTCTTTCCGCTGCTCGACGCCTTCGATCCGGAGCGCCGGCTGATCGGCGCGACGCCCCGGGGGCCGCTGGCGCTGCCGCCCGGCGGCGCCCACTGGTACGCGCTCGGTGGGATCGGGACGCCGGAGCCGCGCACCTTCCACGCGAGCTACGCGGCCGCTTCGGAGTGGCTCGACGCCTTCGTCGCGGAGCAAGGTGTCGGCTTCGACAAGGTCGTGCTCGGCGGTTTCTCCCAGGGCGGTGTGATGAGCTACGCGCTCGGGCTCGGCCAGGGGCGGCCGCGGCCTGCGGGCCTGATCGCCCTGAGCTCTTTCATTCCGACCGTCGAGGGCTTCGAGCTCGACCTCACGCCGCCGCTGCCGCCGGTCGCGATCGGGCATGGCACGCTCGACAACGTGATCGGCGTCGAGTGGGGCCGCCGGGCGCGCGCGCTGCTGGAGGGTGCCGGCGCGGAGGTGCTGTACCGCGAGACGCCGATGTTCCACCAGATCGACCCGGAGTTCATCCGCGAGATCGCGGACTGGCTCCCCGTCTGAGAGAGTTCATCCGTGGATGCATTCGTCGTGCCGCCGGGCGGCGGACGGCAGATCGAGCTCGCGTCGTTCGGGATGGCGCTCAAGGCAACGGGGGAGGAGACCGGCGGGATCTTCTCGCTGCTCGAGGCCGACGAGCCGCCCGGATTCGGGCCGCCGCTGCACGTCCACCACGACGCCGCGGAGGCGTTCTACGTGCTCGAGGGCGAGTACGTCATGTTCCTCGACGAGCGCGAGGTGAGGTGTTCGGCCGGGTCGTTCGTGTTCGTTCCCGCCGGGATGCGCCACGGCTTCCGCGTCGGGGAGCTACGTCTGAAGCGACGGTTCCATGGCGCGGATGAAGGCGCCGAAGTTCGCGCGTGCGTGGTCGATGTCGGCGCCGAACTGGTCGATCCAGTCAGTGCGGAGGAACTGCGGCGACGGCTCCCGCCCGATCGTCGCGCCGTAGCTGCTCCACGGCCAGTCTTCGGCGCGAGCGCAGAGCCGGGCCTCCACGGGATTCCGGAGGACGTAACGCATCGTGTCGACGAGCCGTGTGTCGCTTTCGACGAGCACGGCATGGAAGCGGCGGAAGAATGCGTGGCCTCGATGGCCGTGCCGGTCGCTGAACCAGCGCGCGTAGCAGCCGTTGAGCCATTGCATGCCGCGGCAGAGTGTCGGCTCGAGCGTCCGCACGAGCAGGTGGTAGTGGTTTCCCATCAGGCAGTAGCCGAGCGTGTGCCATCTGTAGCGGTGACAGGTTTCGCCGAGCAGCGCGAGGAAGTGCCTCCGCTCCGCAGCCTCCGTGTACAGCGGGAGGCCGCGTACGCCCCGGTTCATGACGTGGTAAACGGCGCCGGGGAATTGAACACGTAGCGGCCGCGGCATGTTGCAAGGTTGCCGCCGCCCGGGGGGCGCAAATTCCGTCGCGCGCCTTTTGATCCGATGTCGGCGCGCCGGCGTCACGGGTTCGGGGTCAGACCCCGTCACGAATTCGTCACTCGACGAGCGACAGGAACCGCTTCGTCCGCTCGTGCGACGGGGCGGAGAAGAACTGCTCCGGGGGCGCCTCCTCGATCACGCGACCGTCGTCCATCATCAGGATCGAGCTCGCTACGTGGTGCGCGAAGCGGAGCTCGTGCGAGACGACGACCATCGTCATCCCGTCCCGCGCCAGCCCCTCCATCACGTCGAGCACCTCGCGCACGAGCTCCACGTCGAGCGCCGACGTCGGCTCGTCGAAGAGCATCGCCTTCGGGCGCATCACGAGCGCGCGCGCGATGGCCACCCGCTGTTGCTGCCCGCCGGAGAGCTCCTCCGGGTAGCTGTCCGCCTTGTCTCGGAGGCCGACGCGCTCGAGGAACTCGAGCGCGCGCTCGCGTGCCTCCTTCTTCTTCAGCCGCCGGACCTCGACGAGCCCGCACATGACGTTCGCGAGCGCTGTCATGTTCTGGAACAGGTTGAAGCGCTGAAAGACCATGCCGATCTCGGACCGGTGCGCCGCGAGCTCCTTCTCCTTCAGCCCGCTCACCCGGCCGCCTTCGAGGAAGACCGCGCCGCCGTCGATCGGCTCCAGCAGCGCCAGGCAGCGCAGCAGCGTCGACTTGCCCGAGCCGGACGGGCCGATGATCACCTTCACCTCGCCGCGGCCGACCTCGAGCGAGGCGCGCCGCACGACTTCGAGCCCGTCGTACGACTTCGAGACCTCGTCCGCACGCAGGAGGGCGTCGTTCATCGTGCGTCGTGTGCGACGGCCTGCACTGCCGGTGCGCGACGCCGGCGCGCGCTCGACTTCCATGTAAAGCGCCGCTCGAGCTGAGCCTGCACCGCCATCAGCACGCTCACGATCACGAGGTAGTAGACGGTCGCCGCCGTGTACGCCTCGACGTAGCGGAAATCGGACGAAGCGCGCACCTGCGACGCCGTCAGCAGCTCGTGCAGCGAGATCACGAAGCCGAGGCTGGTCAGCTTCAGCAGCGTGATGAACTCGTTGCCGGTTGGCGGGATGATGATCCGTATCGCCTGCGGGACGATCACCCGCCGCAGGATCCGCGGCCGCGTCATCCCGAGCGCGCGGCCTGCCAGCTCCTGGCCCGGCTCGACCGACAAAAGACCGGCGCGGATGATCTCCGACATGTACGCCGCCTCGTTCAGCGACAACCCGATGTACGCGGCGAGGAAAGGCTTGAACCAGGTGCCGGCGAACGCGCTCCAGAGCTGCGGCAGGGCGTTCCAGATGAATAGCAGCTGCAGCAGCGTCGGCGTCGCGCGGAAGATCCAGTTGTAGAAGAAGACGAACGCGCGCACCGACCGGAAGCGGCTGCTGCGCCCGAGTGCGAGGAAGAAGCCGATTACGCAGGCTGTGGCGAGCGACACGAATGTCAGCTCGATGGCGAGAAGCGCCCCCTTCCAATACGGCTCGGAAGTGAGCGCTTCCCAGAAGATGTGCGTGTCAAAGCTCGCGACCATCGTCGCGGCGAACCTACTTCACGTCGCTGGCGGGAATCTGATACTTCGTAGCGATCTTCTTCATCGTGCCGTTCTTCTTCAGCTTCTTGATCGCCGCACGTAGCGCCGTGCCGAGCTTCTTGTCGGCGGGGCGGTAGTAGATCCCGAACGCGTCCGACTCCGGGAACAGGTAGGCGATCGCGAGCTTGCCGGGATGCGCTTTCCGCTGAAAGGCCCCAGACGTGTCCTGGGTCAGTACAGCGTCGGCTCGGCCGACGAGGATCTGCCCGACCGCGTCCGTGTCGCCCGGATAGCTCTGCAGGTTCATCTGGGCCTTACCGGATGACTTGAACTCGTCGTTGAGTGACTTCAGGTACTCCTCGTACTTCGTGCCGGCCTGGACCGCGACGTTCTTGCCGGACAGATCGTTCGGCCCCTTGATCCGCTTCGGATTCCCGGCCTGAACGACCAGCGCGCGGTGCGTCCGCATGTACGTCACCGCCGGAAACTGCTTCACGCGGTCGGGGGTGACGAAGATGCCGCTGATCACCATGTTGCAGCGTTTCGACCCGAGCGCCGGCAGCAGTCCCGGGAAGGCGGTCTCGACGAAATTCGCCTTCACCTTCCAGACCTTTCCGACCGCGCTCGCCATGTCGATGTCGAAACCAACCGGCTTGCCGGCGGCCGTCTTCGACTCCATGGGTGGGAACGTCGGATCGCTGCAGTACTTGAACGAGCCCTTGACGGGCGAGATGCCGATGGCTCCGGCCGTGCCGACGGCGGCCAGCGCTGCCAGCAGCACCAACGGAACGATGTAGCGCTTCATGACTCCTCCTGACGTTCAGCCGACGCCGGCGAGCAGAAACGCGCGTTGCTCCTTGAGCATCTCGCGCGCGATCACCAGCCGCTGGATCTGATTCGTGCCCTCGTAGATCTGTGTGATCTTCGCATCTCGCATCATTCGCTCCAAGGGATACTCCGAGATGTACCCGTAGCCGCCCAGCACCTGGACGGCGTCGGTCGTGACCTCCATCGCGACGTCGGTGCAGTAGAGCTTCGTCATCGCGGACAGCTTCGTCAGCTCAGGGCCCTCGATCCCCTCGTCCACCGCCGCGCCGTACTTGTAGAGCAGCCCGCGCGCGGCCTCGCACTTCGTCTCCATGTCGGCGAGCATCGCGGCGACGAGCTGGTGCTCGCCGATCGGCCTGCCCATCGTCTCCCGGGTCTTCGCGTACTCGAGCGCGTAGTCCGTCGCACCCTGCGCGATCCCGAGCCCCTGCGCGGCGACGCCGGGGCGCGAGCGGTCGAGGATGCGCATCGCGATCTTGAACCCCTCCCCCTCCTCGCCGAGGAGGTTCTCGGCCGGAACCCGCGCATCGTCGAAGGTCAGCTCGCCGGTCGTCGAGCCGCGGATGCCCATCTTCGGCTCCAGGCGTGCCACGTCGAAGCCGGCGGTGTCGGCCTCGACGACGAAGGCCGAGATCCCCGCGTGACCTGCCTCGGGGTCCGTCTTGGCGAAGACCGTGTACAGCTGCGCGACGCCCGCGTTCGTGATGAAGCGCTTCGAGCCGTTGAGAACGTACGCGTCGCCGTCGCGCAACGCGGTCGTCCGCATTGCCGCGGAGTCGGAGCCCGAGCCGGATTCCGTGAGCGCGTACGCGCACAGCCACTCCCCGGAGGCCAGCCGCGGAAGGTAGCGCTGCTTCTGCTCGTCGTCGCCGGCGAGCTTGAGGCCGAGCGAGCCGAGCTCCTGCACCGCCAGGACGAGGCCGCTCGTCGCGCAGACCTTCGAGACCTCCTCGACCGCCACGAGCGAGAGCAACGTCCCGGTGCCGAGGCCGCCGTATTCCTCGTCGAAGTACAACCCGAAGAGGTCGTTCTCGCGAAACAGCTCGACGACGTCCCAGGGGAACTCGTGGCTCTCGTCGATCTCCGCCGCCCGTGGGGCGATCCGCTCGCGCGCGAGCTGCCGCACGAGGTCGCGGATCTCGCGCTGCTCCTCCGTCAACGGCTCGTATGGCACCGCGGCGAAGTCTATTTCCGCGAGATCAGTCGCTCGTCGGCCAGTACGTGGCCAGCGCGGCCATGATGATCAGGAGCAGGAGGATCACCAGAGCGGTCACGTCTCCTTCAACGACGGACGACGCCGCGGGGTTCCGCAACCTGGGTGACGATTTACAGTGCCTCGAGTGATCCTCGAGAACGGCGTGATCCGGACGATGGATCCGGCGTTGCCCGTCGCGCGCGCGCTCGCGATCGCGGGCGACCGCGTCGCCGGCGGCGTCGGAACGCACGAGACGGCGCTCGCGAGCCCGGAGCGGATCGACCTGGGCGGGCGCTGCGTCCTCCCCGGCTTCACCGACTCCCACGTCCACTTCCCGACGTGGTCGCTCGCCCAGAGACAGGTGCGGCTCGAGGACACGGCGACGCTGGACGAGGCGCTCGAGCGCGTCGCGGCGGCGATGCGCGACGTGCGCCCGGGCGGCTGGCTGCGCGGAACGGGGTGGCGCAGCGGCGACTGGTCGCCGCCGACCGAGCCGACGAAGGAGGCGCTCGACCGCGTCACCGGCGACACCCCGGCGGCGCTGATGGCGCGCGACTACCACTCGCTGTGGCTCAACTCCGCAGCGCTCGCCCGTGCGAACGGCGGCCTCGAGGTCGCGGGCGGCGTCGTCGTCCGCGACGCGCAAGGCCGGCCGACCGGCGTGCTGCGCGAGGAATGCGCCTGGCACTTCCGGGACACGCACGTCCGGCCGACCGAGGACGAGATGGTCGAGGCCTCTCGCGAGGGCGTGCGGATCGCCCTGTCGCGTGGAGTCACTTCCGTCCACGACAAGGACGGCTGGCTCGGCGCGCTGGGCGTCTGGCAGCGGCTGCGCGACGAGGGCGCGCTGCACCTGCGCGTCTGGCAATCCATCCCGGCCGACCAGGTCGAGCACGCGGCGGCGCTGCGCGTCCACAGCGGCTTCGGCGACGACCTGATCCGCGTCGGCTACCTCAAGGCGTTCATGGACGGGACGCTCGGCTCGCAGACGGCCAGGCTGCTCGACGGCTCGGGCGTCGAGATCACGAGCCGCGAGGAGCTCGTGGAGATCATCCGAGCAGGCGCCCGCGCCCGGCTCCCCGTCGCGGTGCATGCGATCGGCGACCTCGCGAACCGGGACGCACTCGACGCGTTCCAGCAGACCCGCGACGAGTGGCGCAGCCTGCGCCCGCGCATCGAGCACGCGCAGCTGCTCACGCAGGAGGACATCCCGCGCTTCGCGGAGCTCGGCGTCGCCGCGTCCGTCCAGTTCAGCCACGCGCCCTCCGACGCGGAGATCGCGGAGCGCTTCTGGGCCGGCATGA
>MNJC01000120.1 GCA_001920085.1 Actinobacteria bacterium 13_1_20CM_4_69_9 | reverse complement strand
CGCGGGACTGATCCTCACGATTGGAGTCGCCGCCGACGCGAACGTCGTTGTCTTCGAACGCATCAAGGAAGAAGTGCGCGCCGGGAAGTCCGTGCGCGCGGCGATCTCCACCGGCTACTCGAAGGGCTTCCACACGATTCTCGACGCGAACGTCGTCACGGCGATCACGGCGCTCGTGCTGTTCGCGGTCGCGACCGCACAGGTGAAGGGCTTCGCGCTGATGCTGCTGATCGGGACCGTGATCTCGCTCGTCACGGCCGTCGCGGCGACGCGGGCGATGCTCGGGCTGCTCGCGGGCTTCTCGTGGTTCAACAAGCCCCGCTTCATGGGCGCGCAGGGCCAACAGGGCTGGAAGTGGCTGCAGATCGACTACATGGGGAAGCGCTATCTCTGGTTCGCGATCTCGGGCCTGGTGATCGTGCTCGGAATCGCCGCGCTCGGTGTGCGCGGGCTGAACCTCGGCATCGACTTCAAGGGCGGCACACAGCTCTCGTTCAAGACGCCGGTTGCGCACACGACGGGCGATGTGCGCCAGGTGATGTCCGCGCAGGGGTTCGGCGACGCCGTCATCCAGGGCCGTGGCTCGTCCACGAACAGCGCGTACAAGAGCTTCCAGATCCGGACGAAGGCGCTCAGCGGCGACAAGTTGACGCAGGTCACGACGGCGCTCGAGGATCGGTTACAGACAACCGCGCCGGGTGCGACGACCGTGTCGTCGAGCTTCGGCCGGCAGATCGCGAAGTCGGCGATCATCGCGGTCCTCTTCTCGCTCTTCCTGGTCGTCCTCTACATCACGATCAGGTTCGACCTGAAGTTCGCCGTGCCGGTCATCCTCGCGATGCTGCACGACGTCCTGATCTGCATCGGCATCTATGCGCTCGTCGGGCGCGAGGTGACGAGCTCGACGGTGGCTGCGATCCTGACCGTGCTCGGCTACTCGATCTACGACACGATCATCATCTTCGACCGTATTCGGGAGAACATCCCGCTGATGCGGCGCTCGTCGTTCGCGACGATCGCCAACGTCTCGCTCTGGGAGACGATCCGCCGCTCCCTGGCGACGTCGTTCATCACGCTGCTGCCCGTGCTCGCGCTCTTCCTCTTCGGTGGCGCGACGCTGAAGGACTTCGCGTTCGCGCTGATGGTCGGGATCGCGTCCGGTGCTTACTCGTCCATCTTCATCGCCGCGCCGCTGCTGACGATCTGGAAGGAGCGCGAGCCCGAGTTCGCGCGCCGCAAGGACGTGACGGTGACGAAGGCCGGCCTCGAGGAGGCCTTCGAGGAGGCGGAAGAGGCGGCCGCCGCGGAGCCGGTGCAAGACCTCGCGCCGGTCGCGACCGTGGACGGCGGCGACGGCAGCGACGGCAGCGCAGCCGGTGTCGCGGCGAAGCGAGAGCGGCGTCGGCAAAGACGGCGCGCACGGCCTCATGGACGAGCCCGTTAGGCGGCTCTTGCTCGCGCTCGTCGGCGCGGTCGCGCTGACGGCGGAGCGTGCGGACGAGCTCGCAGACGCGCTTGCGGCGAAGGGTGGGATGAGCCGCGACGAGGTGCGGCGTTGGATCGACGAGGCGACGATGCGCTGGCGCGGCGACGCCATGCGCGTCGGCGAGAAGGCAGGTGCGACGGCCAACGGCGTGCTTCGCGAGCTCGGTCTCGTCACGCGCGACGAGTGGGACGAGCTCGAGCTCCGCGTCGCCCAGCTCGAGCACCGCATCCGCCTCGTCGAGACGCAGCCGCAGCCACTCCGCAACATCCCGACGGATTAGTCCCTTTTTCGTGCCAGGCAGGAGACGGCTCCCTTCGGGCCCCGGCCGTTCCGGGAGGTACCGTGCAGGCGTGCCGCGCGGCGAACAGCTGCTGGGTGCTGCCGCCGCGATCGTCGGTCTCGTCGGCGTCGCCTCGGCGCTGACACCGGAGTTCGCGAACCGCTACGACTTCGTGCACGGCGTGCTGCCGCCGGGCGTCCCCGGCGCGGCGCGCGTCCTGGCCCTGTCGTTCGGGCTCGGCCTCGTCTGGCTCTCGCGGCTGCTCGCGCGCCGCCGCCGGCGCGCATGGCAGCTCGCCGTCGTGCTCGTCATCGGCATCTCGCTCGCCCATCTCGCGAAGGGTCTCGACGTCGAGGAGGCGACGCTCGGCTTGATCCTGCTCGTCGCGCTCGTGCGCTTCCGCAAGCGCTTCGACATCCCGGGCGACCCGAGCTCGGTGCGGCCGCTCCTCGCGACCGCCGCCGCGCTGGGTGCCCTCGCGGCGCTGGCAGCGGCCGTGGAGATACGCGGCTATGAGGGCGACCGCTGGCAGGACGCGCTCCTCGGTCTGACGCTGGTGATCAGCACGCGCGCTCTCTACCTCTGGCTGCGACCCGTCTCCGACCGCATTCGCCAGTCTGCGGAGGAGCGCCGCGCCGCCGGGCAGCTCGTGCGAAACCACGGCGAGGACAGCCTTGCCTTCTTCAGCCTCCGTCGGGACAAGAACTACTTCTTCTCCGCCACGCGTGACAGCTTTCTCGCCTACAAGGTCGTCGCCGGCGTCGCGCTCGTCAGCGGGGGCCCGATCGGCGCACGGGAGGAGTTCGGCGACCTGCTCGCCGAGTTCCGGCGTGTCTGTCACGCACGTGGCTGGCGACTGGCACTGCTCGGGGTCCACGCCGATCTCCTGCCGCTGGCAAAAGCGACCGGCCTCCGCCCGATCAAGCTCGGGGACGAGGCAGTCGTTCGTCCGTCGGCGTTCTCGCTCGAGGGACGCGCCGTCCGCAAGGTGCGCCAATCCGTCGCGCGGCTCGAGCGTGCCGGCTACTCGTACGAGGCGATCTCGGCGGCGGACATCGATGCGGACCTGCGTGCCGAGCTGCAGCGCGTGTCGGACGTCTGGCGCGGTGCGAACGCCGAGCGGGGCTTCTCGATGGCGATGGACGACCCCTTCCGCGAGCCTGAGACGGTCTTTGCCATCGCGCGCCAAGGCGCGACGATCGGCGGCTTCCTTCACCTCGTCCCGAGCGCGCACGGCTATTCGCTCGGGGCGATGCGCCGCGATCCCGCAACGCCGAACGGGTTGATGGAGTACCTCATCGTCGAGACGCTCGCGTGGGCCCGCGACGAACGCGCGGACGAGCTCTCGCTCAACTTCTGCGTCTTCGCCGACCTGCTCGCGGATCCCGAAGGGCGCCTCCAGAACGCGGCGCGTGGCGTCCTGCGCGCCGGCGACCGCGTCTTCCAGCTCGAGCGCCTGCTCCGCTTCAGCCGGAAGTTCTCCCCGGAGTGGCGCCCACGGTACGTGTGCGTCGAACGGCTCACCGACCTGCCGCTCGTGGCCGTCGCCTATCTCTGGGTCGAGTCGCTGCTCACGCCGCCCGGCCCGTGGGCGCGCCGCTCGGCCGTGGAGGTGTAGCCCCGTCCAGGTGCAACACTGAGCCCATGGCCCAACCCGCCACGCGGAACCTCGGGCGTCTCTCGGAGATCGCGCAGGTCGCCGTCCGCCACGGCTTCGGCTACTGGTTCGACACCCACCGGCTGACCGACCTCTTCCCGCGCCGCGGACCGCGCCTCGAGGTCGACGGCCAGCCTTCGCAACGCGGACAGCATCTCCGCGAGATGCTCGACGAGCTCGGCCCGACGTTCGTGAAGTTCGGGCAGCTGCTCTCGACGCGTCCCGACGTCCTGCCGCCGGACATCATCGCCGAGCTCCGCGGCCTGCAGGACGACGTCCGCCCGGTTCCGCTCGCGGACATCGAGAAGGTCGTCGAGGAGGAGCTCGGCCTGACGATCGAGCAGCTGTTCACCGAGTTCGAGGAACGGCCCGTCGCGGCGGCGTCGATCGGCCAGGTGCACCGCGCGACGCTGCCGAACGGGCGCCGTGTCGCCGTCAAGGTCCAGCGTCCCGGCGCGCCGCGCCAGATCGAGGCCGACCTCGCGCTCCTCTACCAGGCCGCGCGCATCGCGAAGGAGCGCGTGCGCGCGCTCGACTTCATCGACGCGCGCCTCCTCGTCGACGAGTTCGCGCGGCAGATCCGCCAGGAGCTCGACTACCGGCTCGAAGCGCGCAACGCCGATACCTTCCACCGCAACTTCGCCGGGCATCCGCACGTGCGCGTGCCGCGGGTCTACTGGACATACACGCGCACCCGTGTGCTGACGCTCGAGTGGCTCGAGGGAACGCAGGTCGCAGACATCCATCCGGATGAATAATCGGTCGAGGACCGCCGCGATCTCGCGTACCTGATGGCGGAGACGTGGATGACGATGATCTTCCGACACGGCTTCTTCCACGGTGACCCGCACCCGGCGAACATCCTCGTGCTCGGCCGTCCCGACCAGATCGGCCTGATCGATTTCGGCGCGGTCGGCAAGCTCACCGACGACGACATGTCGAAGCTGACGCGGATGTTCATCGACGCGGCGGCGGAGAACGTCGACGCGCTCCCGAAGCGGCTCGCCGATCTCGGCGTGCGCTACCCGAAGGACCGCGAGGAGGAGCTCCTCGCGGAGCTGCGCGAGCTCTACTACCGCTACTACGGGGCCAGCCTCGCGGAGATCGACCCGCTGCAGGTGATCCGGGAGGCGTTCCAGCTCATCTACTCGATGAACCTGCAGCTGCCGACGCGCTTCCTGCTGCTCGACCGCGCGATCGCGACGCTCGGCTCCGTCGGCATCGACCTCTATCCGGACTTCAACGTCTTCGAGGTCGCTCGCCCATATGCGCGCGGGCTGCTGCTCGCCCGCCTCGGCCCGCGGCGACTGGCCGTGCAGGCCCGCAAAGAAGGCCTCCGGCTCGGGCAGATGGCGCTGGAGCTGCCGTACCAGCTCCACGACACGCTGGAGCAGGTGCGCGACGGCCAGATCGAGGTCGGGTTCGTGCACAAGGGGCTGGACGACTTGCTCAACCGCATGGACGTCGTCTTCAACCGCCTCGTGATCGCGATGATCGTCGCCGGCGGGCTGATCGGCTCCAGCCTGATCGGGATCTTCGCCAAGGGCGGCCCGCACGTGCTCGGCATCAACGTGATCTCCGTGATCGGGTTCGCCTTCTCCGGCCTGCTCGGCCTCTGGGTGCTGTGGGGCGTGATTCGCAGCGGCCGGATCTAGAACCACCTTCGGCGCGGACGAGTCCCAAGCCGTCGCCTGTAGATCGTTCGTCACGCTTTTGCGCGAAAGGACATCTGGTTCGCGCCGCGTGGCAGCGGTACGTTCGACTGCATGTCGACCGCACTCCTGCTGACCGAGCCGGAGCCGTTCCTCGAGCGTCATCTGCGCAGCGACGGCTTCGAGGTGGTCGACGACGCCGCACGGCCCGACCTCGTGCTGCTACGCAACTGGGCGGCGCTCGACGAGTGCCGCGCACGCCACGGTGACGTGCCGGTGATCGTGCTCGGCGATTCGCAGTCCGACGCGGTCGACCGGGTGCGTGCGCTCGAGCGCGGCTGTGACGACTTCCTCGTGCGGCCGTTCTCCTACGAGGAGCTGCTCGCGAGAATTCGCGCAGTGCTGCGGCGGACGCTGCCGGCTGCGCACGAGGTGCGCCGCGCGGGGGCGATCAGCGTGGATCTCGCGACGCGGTCGGTGTCCGTCGGTGACGTCGGGGTGCCGCTCGCGGGCAAGGAGTACGAGCTACTGCTGAAGCTGATGACCGACGCTTCGCGGGTCTTCACGAAGGAGCAGCTGCTGCGCGACGTGTGGGGCTTCCGCTCGCTGGGACGCACCCGGACCCTCGATTCGCATGCGTCACGCCTGCGGCGCAAGCTCGCCGCCGCCGGAGCCGGGACCGTCGTCGTCAACGTGTGGGGGGTGGGCTACAGGCTGGTGTAGGCTCGGCGCGTGAGCGGCTTCGACGATCTTTCTTCCGTCGATCTGCAGCGGATCTGGGACGGGGTGCACGGGCGAGTCGTCCACGGTGAGCGGCTGACGTTCAGCGTCGTCGAGCTCGATCCCGACAGCGTCGTCCCCGAGCACGCGCACGAGCAGGAGCAGCTCGGCATGGTCCTCAAAGGTTCGCTCGCGTTTCGCATCGCCGACGAGACCCAGGAGCTCGGGCCGGGCGCGACGTGGGCGATCCCGGGCAACATGCCGCACGAGGTGCACGTCGGGCCGGAGGGCGCGATCGTGATCGACGTGTTCGCGCCGACGCGTGACGACTGGCGCGACGCTCCGCGCGTCGAGGCACGCGCTCCTCGCTGGCCCTAAAGCAGCGCGCCTTCGAGACGGAGCAGCGACTCCTTGCGCTCGAGGCCGCCGGCGTACCCGACGAGCTTGCCGTTCGCGCCGATCACCCGGTGGCACGGGAGGACGATCGGCAGCGGGTTGCGGTTCATCACCGTGCCGACCGCGCGCGCCGCGCGCGGGCGCGCCGCACGGGCCGCGAGCTCACCGTAGGTGACGACCTCGCCGTAGGGCACGCGCGCGAGCTCGCGCAGCACGCGGCGGTTGAAGTCCGCCTGCAGCGCGAGGTCGACCGCGAGGTCGAAGTGCTGCCGGCCGCCTGCGAAGTACTCGTCGAGCTGGCGGCGCGCGGGGTCGATCGGCCGTGCGGAACGCAGGACGCGCACGCCGAAGGCATGCGCCAGCCGCTCGACCTCCTGCTCGGGCTCGGCGTCATAGGCGATGCGGCAGAGGCCGCGCTCGGTCGCCGCGACGAGCAGCAGGCCGACCGGCGTGTCGACGAGGTCGTAGGCGACGTCGAGCAGGTGCTCCGTGGCGGCTGCGTCGCGAAAGCGGCGGTCGAGCTCTGCTGAAACGGGGGTCATCGGCGTTCCTTTCGTCGGAGTCTGCGGATGCCTGCCGAGGCGGCCTGTCGCGCGGCGGTGGCATTCGAGCCGAGCGCGGCGCCGATGTCGGCGTAATCGAGGTCGTAGCCATAGCGCAGCACGACGGCGGCGCGCTCGGTCGGCGGCAGCTCGTCGGCGAGGTGCTCGAGCTGCGCGAACGCCGGGCGGCCGTCGAGCGACGCGAGCTCGGGCAGGTCGGCGTCGGCGCGGGGACGCCGGTGCTCGTCGATTGCGATCCTGCTCGCGATCGTGTACGCCCACGCGCGCAGGTGCTCGCCGTGACGGAGCTTCGGATACGCACGCAGGGCGCGGAGGAAGGTCTCCTGGAACGCGTCCTCGGCGCGCTCGCGTCCGAGCCGGCGCACGAGGAAGGCGTAGATCTCCTCCTTGTGCTCGTCGTAGAAGCGTTCGAACGGCGGCAACGTCATCGGCGACATCTTGAAACGTGCCAGGCACGAGACGTGTGAGGATCCGACGATGCGGGTCGCAGTCGTCGGCCACGTCGAATGGGTGGAGTTCGTCCGCGTCGAGCGCGTTCCGAGCCCGGGCGAGATCGTCCACGCGCTCGACACGTGGGAGGAGCCGGCCGGCGGTGGCGCGGTCGCGGCTGCGCAGCTCGCCCGGCTCGCAGGCTCGTGCCTCTTGTTCACGGCTCTCGGCGCGGACGAGCTCGGGCGGCGCTCGCGCGCCGAGCTGACGAAGCTCGGGATCGAGATCCGGGCAATTCCGGAGCCCGCCGCGACCCGGCGCGCGTTCACCCACGTCGACGAGACCGGCGAGCGGACGATCACGGTGCTCGGCGAGAAGCTCCGCCCACGGGGAGGCGACAGCCGGTTGCCGTGGCGCGAGCTGGCCGGGCTGGACGCCGTCTTCTTCGTCAGCGGCGACGCCGAGGCCCTGCACCACGCGCGCCTTGCGCGCATCCTCGTCGCAACGGCGCGGGAGCTCCCGACGCTGCGCGAAGCGGGGGTTCAGCTCGACGCGCTCGTCGGGAGCGGGGAGGACGACCGTGAGCTCTACCGCCCCGGCGAGCTCGACCCGGCGCCTTACGTGGTGGTCACGACCTCGGGCGGCCTCGGCGGCTGGGTCCAGCCCGGGGGTCCCTTTCGGCCTGCGCCGTTGCCTGGCACCGTCGTCGATGCCTACGGCTGCGGGGACTCCTTCGCCGCCGGCTTGACCTTCGGCCTCGGCCGCGGCGACTCCGTCGACGAGGCCGTCGCCCTGGCCGCCCGGTGTGGCGCCGCGGTCATGACCGGCCGCGGCCCGTATTCGGCACAGCTCGTCCAGCCCTAGCCCGCAGGAAAATCCCCCTTCCGGGGTGGACATGTGGGGAGCGGTGGTTTAAAGTGGGGCGAAGTGGAAATCCCTATCCGGCCCCAGGATGCTGCTCGGCGCACACGACCACACGATCGATGACAAAAACCGTCTCACTCTTCCGGCCAAGTTCCGAGAAGCCTTCCAAGACGGTGTGGTCGTCACGCGAGGCTTCGACGGCTGCCTTTACGCCTACCGTCGTACGGATTGGGATCGACTCGTCGAGTCTCGACTCGCCACGATGGATCCGCTCAGCAAGGAAGGGCGCCGCATCCACCGCTTCTTCTTCGCCGGAGCGTCCGAGGCCGACCTCGACAAACAGGGCCGCGTGATGATCCCCGCCCAGCTCCTCGAGCACGCGAAGCTGGGCAGAGAAGTCGTCGTCGCGGGCGTCCGCGACCACCTCGAGATCTGGGACCGCGCCGCCTGGCGCGTCGAACTAGCCGAAGTCGAAGGGAGCGCGGAGGATGTTGCCGAACGCCTTGCAGACCAGCGCGACTGACCACGTCCCCGTCCTCCCGGAAGAGGTCCGCGAGCTCCTCGCGGTCGAGCCCGGCGAGACGGTCGTCGACGCGACCTTCGGTGCCGGCGGTCACGCCGCGCTGCTCGCGGCGGACCTCGGCGACCGTGGAAAGCTCATCGCGATCGACCGCGATCCCGGAGCCCGCACGTACTTCGAGCGCCTCGCGAAGCGGACGCCCGTGCAGACGCGGTTCTTGCGCGGCGACTTCGCGGTCGTCCTCGAACAGCTCGCGCAGAACGGGGTGGAGGCCGATGCGATCTTGCTCGACCTCGGCGTCTCGTCGATGCAGATCGACCGGCCGGACCGTGGCTTCTCGTACGCCGTCGACGCGCCCCTCGACATGCGGATGGATCCCTCGGCGGACGTCACGGCCGCTGGAATCGTGAACGAGGCGGCGGAGCGCGACCTCACGACCATCTTCAGGCGCTACGGCGAGGAGCGCTACGCGAAGCAGATCGCGCGCGCGATCGTGCGTCGGCGCAAGCAGCAGCGGTTCGAGCGCACGAGCGATCTCGTCGAGACGATCAAGGGAGCGATTCCCGCGCCGGCACGCTTTGGCGACGGCCATCCCGCGAAGCGCGTCTTCCAGGCACTGCGCATCGCCGTGAACGACGAGCTCGGCTCGCTCGAATCTGCTTTGCCGTCGGCGTTCGCGATGCTCCGCCCCGGCGGGCGGCTCGCCGTGATCAGCTTCCATTCGCTCGAGGACCGGATCGTGAAGCGCTTCATGCGCGACCTCGAGCGCGGCTGCGAGTGCCCGCCGGACTTTCCGGTGTGCGTCTGTGGCAAGGAACCGCAGCTGCGTTCGACCTCTCGCAAGGCGATCCGTCCGAGCGCCCGTGAGACCGCCGCCAACCCACGCGCATCCTCGGCGCGGCTGCGGGTCGGAGTGAAGATCTGAGTGGCCACCTGGGCTGCAGAAGCCGAACGGCCGCAGCCGAGGCCGCGCCCCGCCCCGCGGGCGGTGAAGCGGCCGCGACGTCTGACCGGCGGCGTCGTCTGGATCGGGGTCGTGGCGGCGCTGCTCGCGGGCGTGGTCGCACTGAACGTCACTGTCCTGCGGCTGAACATGCAGCTCGACAAGCTCGGGCGCGAGCGCGCCGGCCTGCGCGCGCAGAACGCCGCGCTCTCGTCGCAGCTCTCGAGCCAGGCTTCCGCGCCGCGCATTCAGGGCCTTGCGGCGAAGCGCCTCGGGCTCGTGCAGGCGACGCCGGACCAGGCCTCCTACGTGACGCTGCCGCACTAGGGAGGCCCGAACGGTGAACCGCCTCGTCAACCGGCGGATCAGGCTCCTGCTCGCAGTGCTGACGTTGGCATTCGGCGGGCTCCTGCTCCGCGCGTTCTGGCTGCAGGGCGTGCGGGCGGAGTCGCTCGCGCGGCTCGGGCAGACGCAGCACCGCGAGTCGGTGGCCTTGCCGGCCAGCCGGGGCACGATCTACGACCGCGCCGGCGTGGAGCTCGGGCTCGGCGAGCCCGCGACGACGGTGTATGCGAACCCCAAGCAGATCGTGAACCCACGCGCTGCTGCGGTCGCCGTCGAGCGGACGCTCGGGCTCGACGCCGACCACATCTATC
>MNJC01000079.1 GCA_001920085.1 Actinobacteria bacterium 13_1_20CM_4_69_9 | reverse complement strand
ATTCCGGGAAGACGTAACCGCCGCCGACGGCCCCCGCGAAGATGACGCCGTCCTCAGCGGCCGCCTTCGTCAGATCGGCGAGCGACGCGGGCGTACGCACGACCTCGAGCCCGCTCCCCTCGAGCAGGCGGTCGACCTGGCTCGTGACCGTGATCGGGAACGCGAGCTTCCCGCGCCTCCCGTTCGACCCGATCAGCCGCAAAAACAGCAGCAGCGCTTGTTCGACCGGTATCTCTCTCCCCTGTTCGTCCACGAGGTAGAGCCGCTCCGCGGCGCGGTCGAACACGACCCCGAAGTCCGCGCCCACGGCGGGCACGAGCTGCTTCACCTGCCCGATCGCCTCGCGGAGCAGCGCCGTGCCGGGATCGCTGCGGTCGGTCGTGAACCCGTGCGCGGAGACCGCCTCGACGCCCAGCGGCCCGAGCACCTCCGGCAGCACGTACGACGCCGCCGAGAAGCCGTAGTCCACCACGAGGCGAAAACCGCGTGCGCGGATCGAGTCGACGTCGAGGCTGGCGAGCAGGTCCTGTGAGTACGTCTCGCGCACGCGCGCCGGATAGATGATCCTTCCGGTGTCGGCGAAGCCGACGCGGCGTAGCTCTCCGCGCGTGTAGTTCTTCTCGATCTCCTTTTGCAGCGAAGCCGTGAGCTGGATCCCGGGTTGCTCGAAGAAGCGGATCTGGACGACCTCCGGGTCGATCTGGCTCGTGCCGACGTGGAACCCGGCGTCGTAGCCCTCGGCCCTGAGCAGGTGCCGGGCGACGGCGGAGGGCAGCACGCGGAGGTCCGCCACCTCGAGCCCGGTCGACGTGAAGCCGCTGATCATGGCGCGCTTGATCATCCGGCAGGCGGCAGCGGACTCGCGGCTCGCGACGATGCGCGCGTCGCGCTTGAGCGCCGTCCCGAGCGCGGCCGCGATGCGCACCGCCACCTCGGGCGTCAGGTCGACGTTGACGAGGCCGGCGACGCCGTCGCGCCCGAACAGGCGTGTCGACGCGCGAGACTCCCAGATCAGGCTCTCGTTGATCTGCGACCCGGACTCCACCTCCTTGTACGGGTAGATCCGGACGCCGGGCATGATCACGCTCTCGGCGCCGATCGTGACCTCGTCTCCGACCGCGACGCCTTCGTGGATGCGCACGTGGGCGCGGATGTCGCACGAGCGTCCGAGGATCGCACCCTCGATCAGCGAGCTGCGCCCGATGTGCGAGGACGCGTCGATCACCGAGCGGGTCGTGCGCGTGCGCTCGCGCAGCGTCACGCTCCTGGACAAAACGGAATACGCGCCGACGCTCGCGCCCTCGGCGATCCGGCAGTAGTTGCCGATCAGCGCCGGGCCTTCGACCTGGTCGAGGTCGGCGATCTCGACGCTCTCGCCGAGCCAGACGTTGCCGCGGATGCGGATGCCGGGAATGTTCAGCTTCACGTGCTGGTCGAGCGCGTCGAAGTTCGCCTGGCGGAACTGGTCGAGATTGCCGATGTCCTGCCAGTAGCCGTCCATCACGAACCCGTAGAGCGGGCGGCCCATCTCCAGCAGGTACGGGAAGAGCTCCTTCGAGAAGTCGTACGGCCGGTCGGTCGGGATGTGCTTCAGCACCTCCGGTTCGAGCACGTAGATGCCGGTGTTGATCGTGTCGGAGAAGACCTGGCCCCACGACGGCTTCTCGAGGAAGCGCTCGATGCGTCCGTCGTCGTCGGTCACGACGATCCCGAACTCGAGCGGGTTCTCGACGGACTTGAGCCCGATCGTCACTGCCGCGCCCCGTTCCTTGTGGAACGCGATCAGCTTGGTCAGGTCGAGGTCGCAGAGCGCGTCGCCGGAGATGACGAGGAAGGTCTCGTCGAGCTGCCGCGCCGCAAGCCGGACGGAGCCGGCCGTTCCCAGCGGCGATTCCTCCACCGAGTAGCCGATGTTCATGCCGAGCGTGTCGCCTTCGCCGAAGTAGCTGCGGATCGCCTGCGGCAGGAATGCCACGGTGACGATGACATCGGTGAGCCCGTGCTCGCGCAGCAGCTCGAGGATGTGCTCCATGCACGGCTTGCCGACGATCGACACCATCGGCTTCGGCTGGTTGGACGTCAGCGGCCGCAGGCGCGTGCCCTCGCCGCCCGCCATCACGACGGCTTTCATCTCCGCCTCACTTCTCTCCAGGCGCCGTACGCATACACCAGCCCCGCAAGCACGGCGAGAGCGAGGCCGGCCCAGAAGATCCAGTACGGCCAGTCGGTCGACGCCTCTGTGACGATCATGAAGGCGATTCCCGCGTAGAGCAGCCACGTCGCGGCCTTGCCGACGAGGTTCACGTTGAGCTCGTACCCCTGCGGCGCGATCGCCCTGTAGCCGGCCAGCAGGAGGAGGTCGCGGCCGAGGATGACGATCAGCCCGGCGAGCGGCATGTGGTCGTAGATGAACAGCAGGATCACGGCCACGTCGATCATCAGCCGGTCGGCGAGGGGGTCGAAGACGCGGCCGAACTCCGACTCCACGTGCCAGCGCCGGGCGAGGAACCCGTCGATCTGGTCGGTGATGCCGGCGACGCCGAAGACGATTCCCGCCGGCCAGCTGGGCTCGCCGCCCGCACTCACCATCAGCGCGACGAACACGGGGATCAGGATCAGCCGCGCGACCGTCAGCGCGTTCGGCAGCAGTTGAAGCGGCGCGGGAACGACACGGGTCGCCATCGGTGTGGAAAGGATACGCCCGTGGCCGAAACCCTCTCGCTTCCGGGATTCGTCGACGCCCATTGCCACGCCTTCCAGCGCGCCTTGCGCGGACGCGGCGGCGGCGCGGACTTCTGGGGCTGGCGCGACCTGATGCTCGCCGAGGCAGAGCTACAGACGCCGGCGACCGTCCGCCGGGACTACGCCGCCGTCTACCGCGAGCTGCGCGCGGCCGGATACACGGCCGTCGGCGAGTTCCACTACCTCGGCTTCGACGAGGCGCTCGCCGCGGTCGACGCCGCGGAGGAGGCCGGCATCCGCATCGTCCTGCTGCTCGCGGCGTATGAGCGAGGCGGGCTCCCGCGGTTTCGGCAAGACTCCGTCACGGAGTACCTCCGCCAGGTCGAGGATCTGCGGACGAGAGGCATCGACATCGGGCTGGCGCCCCACTCCGTGCGTGCGGTGACGGCGGAGTGGCTGGAGGAGATCGGCCGCTACGCGCAGGCGGAGGGGCTGCCGCTTCACGTCCACGCGGACGAGCAGCCGCGCGAGATCGAGGAGTGCCTCGCAGAGCACGGCATCCGGCCGATCCAGCTCCTCGACCGCACAGGCTGTCTCGGCGAACGGACGACGGTCGTGCACGCGACGCACGCCGACGGCGCCGAGCTCGACCTGCTCGCGCGGGCCGGCGCGCGCATCTGTGCATGCCCGACGACCGAGGCGAACCTCGGCGACGGGTTCCTGCCCGTCGAGCGCATCTGCTCCCGGAGCATCGGGATCTGCATCGGGTCGGACTCGAACGTTCGCGTCGACCCGCTCGAGGAGCTGCGTGAGCTCGAGGGCATCGCCCGCCGTCAGAGCGGCCGCCGCAACGTCATCGCCACCGAGGCGCTCCTGTGCTTCGGCGCCGACGAGGGCGCCGGCGCACTCGGCCTCGCACGCGCGGCAGCCCGTCCATGCAAGCCGTACGCGCCGTCGTAGCTCTCATAGCGCCCGCCGTGGCCGGCCGGCTCGATCTGCGTCCCCTCGCTCCACTCGTTGTAGCTCGTGATCGTCACGACGTCAGCGCCGGCATCGTTCGCCGCGCGCCACATGGAGTCATAGGTGCCGCCGTTGAGCCGTGGCTTCACCCGCGTGTCGCCCGTCGCCGCCGCGGCCTCGTAACCCGGTCCCACCGACGGCGCGCAGAGGATCCCCGCCGCGCGCGCCTGCTCGCACATGCGTCCGAGCTTCGCCCCGTCGTAGACGAGGATGTCGTACGTGTAGAAGCCGGCGAATCCGGCGCGAGCGGCGAACCCGACGCGTCCCGTCTGGGCGAAGAGGCGCATCCCGTTCGGCTGGCGCGTCACCGGCCACCACTCCTCCGCCCCGAAGTCGTTGGAGCGGTAGACGTAGACGTCGCGGATGCCGAGGCTCCGCAGGTAGACGATGTCCGCGCCGACGGAGTCGATGCTCCGCGCGGGATACGGCTCCAGCTGGATGCCGACGCGCAGGTGGTAGCGCTTCGCCGCGCGGATGACCGCCCCGAGGCGGAGGTCCTCGCGCGATCCCTGCCCCCACCAGGAGCTGACGACCTCGTCGATCCCGGCAGCGGCGATGTCGTGCATCTGGGCCCGCAGCACGCTCGGATCGCCGCTCGAGTACGCCCCGCGGAGTGGATAGAACTGCGACGCAACGTCAAAGGGCGGGGTGTGTCCGCCCTGCGTCCAGTGGGCGTAGGCGCCGTCGTGCCGCATGTTCGAATACCACGGATAGAAGAAGATCGCGCTCGCGGGCGGACCGGCCTGAGCGATCGCGGACAGGGCGAGCAGAAGGGTCAGGGCCAGGACGGGAAGCCGCAACCGCCATAGCATCCCACGGTCGTCGGACTCTGGGAAGAGGCCCGGATCACCAGGTCGAGGCATGTCGCCGGGCACCAGGAAGGCCGATCCCTGAGTCATGCCTCCCTCTGGCCGGATTGACCGCATTCGCTCCAGCTGGCGCCGAGACGAAGCTCAGACGATGGCCGAGTACGCCGTGATCCTCGGCGTGATCACGCCGATCGTCATCCTGGCATTCGCAGGTCTCAGCGGCGCGGTGCTGTCCGCGATCAACAGCGCGCGTAGCTTCCTCTAAGCCGCTCGGCGCTTGCGCGTCGACGAGGACGACCGCTTCGTCGACGGCCGGCGCTTGCGCGCCTTCGTCGTCCCGCGGCTGCGCTCGACGCTCTCGCGCAGCGCCGTGAGCAGATCGGTCGGCGCCTCCTCTTCGACCTCCGGAGCCGCGTGGACCTCCTTGCCCTTCCGCTTCGCGCGGATGATGGCGCAGAGCTCGTCGCGATAGGTGTCCTTGTACTTCTCCGGCTTCCACTGCGTCGTGAACGACTCGATCAGGCGCTCGGCCATCTTCAGCTCTTCGGACGAGACGCGCGTGCGCGACGCCTTGATCTCGGCGACGTCGCGGATCTCGTCGGCGTAGCGGAGCTGCTCGAGCGTGATCACGCCGTCGCGGACGCGGAGCGCACCGAGGTTCTGCCGGTCGCGCATGACGAACTTCGCGATTCCGGCGAGCTCCGAGCCCTCCATGGCCTTGACGAGCAGGGAGTACGTCTTCTCGGCTCCACGGTCGGGGCCGACGTAGTACGTGTGCGCAAAGTAGATCGGGTCGATGTCCTCGTACGGGACGAAGTCGACGATGTCGATCGCCTTGTAGCCCTCGACCTTCGCGGCCTCGAAGTCCTCGTCGTCCATGAAGACGTACTCGCCCTTCTCGAACTCGAACGCCTTGACGATCTCGTCGTCCGCGACCGGCTTGCCTTCCTTCTTGCAGATCTTCTCGTACCCGATCGGGCTCGAGTCCTTCTCGTGCACGAAGTGGAAGCGCAGCTTGTGCTCCTGCACCGCGCTGTACAGCCGCACCGGAACGTTGACGAGCCCGAACGAGATGGAACCGGACCAGATCGAACGAGGCATCGTTCTGATGTTTGCCTCGCCCGGCGAGCGACAAACGTCGTGCGAAAGCACGTCGACGATCCGTATCCCGACCGATAGGCTGCGGCTGCTTTGGTGACGGTCGAGCGGGAGATCGACGAGCTCTTCGATCTTCCGCTGGATGAGTTCACCGCGGCTCGCAACGACCTTGCGAAGCGGCTGAAACGGGACGGTGACGCGGACGCGGCGGAGCAGGTGCGGTCGCTGCCGAAGCCGAGCATCGCCGCGTGGGCCGTGAATCAGCTGGCGCGACGCGAGCCCGAGGCGGTTCGGTCGCTGTTGAACGTCGCCGCGCGCTTGCGCAGCGCGCAGGAGCGTTCGCTCAAGGGCGAGCGCGCGGCAGACGAGCTGCGTGGCGCGCAGGCGGAGGAGCGCGAGATCATCCGCAGGTTGACGCGTAGCGCCGAGGGCGTGCTGCGCGAGGCCGGGCGGCCGGCGAGCGGGACGACGCTCGAGCGTGTCGCGTCACTGCTACGGGCGGCCGCCGTGGGCGAGCCGGGCAGGACGATGCTGCGCGAGGGGCGTCTGACCGGGGACGTCGAGGTCTCGGGATTCGACGCATTCGCGGGGTTGAAGCTTCCTGCGAAAGGACGCGCTCGCGGGGCTGCGCCTGCCGGCGACGATCTCGCCGAGCGGCGGCGGCAGAAACGGGAGGCGGAGCGGCACCGAAAACAGCTGGAGAAGCGCGTCCGCGAGCTGACGTCGCACGCCGACGATGCCGAGCGCGACGCCCTGCAGGCCCGCAAAGAGGCGGATGCTGCCGAGGCCGTCGCAGCAGAACGCCGGCGCGAAGCCGACGCCGCAGCGGCTGAGCTCGCCGAGCTCGACCGCCGGCGAGGCTGATCTCCGTCTGCTCACCCGATCGGGTGATGGCATGCGGTTCCCCAGGACGTAGCGTCGGTGGTGGCGTCGCGCGGGTGCGCATCTGCGGCCAGACTGCCTGCCCGCGCACGCCGGCTCGCCCACATTCGCGCTGAGACACTCACTCTTGTCCTGCGGCGACATGTCACGTGGGTACAGAGTTCTGGGGGGTCGGTCTCCGCGGGGGGCTCTGGCCGCAGGATCCCCCGCGCCCGGCCCCTTTTCGCCCGCGGCGGAGATGACCCGTGCTGGTCAGGCGGTCGCGGAGCGCCCGCTCGTACCGTCGCAAGCGGGCAGCTCCTCCCGCCGGCACCCACAGAGGCCGGCGGCGTCCCCAGGGAGCTGCCCTCAGCCCCCGTGAAGAGGTGAGCCGGGCGGCAGCGCAGGCTGGCGGCCCAACCCCCGCGCCTCCCGGCTCACGGCACGGTTCCCGGGGACTGAGGAGTCACCCCCGAAACCGTGCGGGACGACATTAAGCGCTGCTCTCTCGCCTCGTCGGCCCATCCGCTCGGCGCCTCGCCCTCATGGAGGGCGAGCCCCCGTCGGGAAAGGCGCGCGGCGGCTGCGGCGACACCGCGCACACAAGAGACGAGGGCCCGACCCCCGCGCTAGACATTCCGCCTCGGAGGCGCATCTCCTGGGAGTTCCTTTTGTCACAAACCGAGCTATCATCTGAGGGCTGCAGCAAACCGAGGAGGGGTCGACTTCTTGGGGGACTGACTTAGGGGGCGGCCCCTCCTGTTACTGAACCGCCGGTGCAGCCGACGATGGCGGCCCATCGTCGGCGCTCCGGCGGTTCAGTTCAGGGCGAGCCTCTGGAACAGCGAATGCGAGGGCGGCCCTCCGAGGAGGCGCGCACCCCGCGTTTGCGGCCATCCGCGCGGGCGCGCTCGCAAGAGAGAGCCGCCCTGGGCCAGCGTCGCACGGAGTCGCCGCACGACGGAACGCCCAAACGGATAGGAAACCGGCGAAGGCAACCCAGGGTCACCTCCAAACACGACGGCGGCGACCGCAAGAGCCGCCGCCGTTCAGGTCGACCAAGTGTCGCTTCCTAGAACCCGCGCGCGAAGAAGCCGAGCAGCGCGAGCACCAACACGACAATCAGGATGATCCAGAGAATGCCCAACGCGTTCCCTCCTTCCCGTATGCGTGCCCCTTCAACGATGTAGACGGGAAACCGGTTACGCGGGCGCCGCCGGCCGGTTCGTCCAGGCGATCTTGGGTAATCGAGCGAGGACAGGCCGATCGAAGCGAAGGGAGATGAAATGGCCACCGCGAAAGAGCTACGCAAGAGGATCACTCGCAGTCTCCTCAAAGAAATCAGCGAGGTGCAGTTTCCGAGCGTCACGATGCTCAACAGGATCGAGCCGGAACTGACCGATCCAGACGATTTGAGTGACTACGCCGAGGTCCTCGTGAAGAAGATCGAGGCGACACGATTTCCGAGCATCTCTTTGCTCAACCGCCTGGACGGCCTGCTCGCTCAACTCGAACAGCTCGAGCGGCAACGTCAGCAGGCCGAGGCGTCGCAACGTGACGACTCTCGCGAAGAGGCGGACGAGCACGACCGCGAACTGCAAGCGGCCTAGGGCGGCTGTCGCAGCGCGCAAGGCGTCGCACGAACCGAAGCCGGGGCGAAGGACGGCCGTTCTTGTGTAGCCAGCAGCCGGCGCTCGCCCTGCTCTGACCGCTTAGGGCACGAGCTGGACGTGGTATTGGCTGACTCCACCGGGGTTCTTCGTGAAGTCAGCCACGAATTTCACCTCGGTCCCCGGAGAATCGCGGTCCGGCCAACCGATCAGGGCGTCCTCCAATGCGGCCTCGAAGTGCTCCATGTGCTTGTCGTGGAACGGATGATCGTGGTTCGGCTGCGGTGGCCAATGGCCGTCTTTCGGGGGCATGGCTCCTCCTTGTGGGCACGCAGAACCCCGAGATTCTCCGCCCAGATCTCCCGCACTTCAACCCCTTTGTTCGTCTCGCCGACCGCGGCCCGTTCAGACGGCGAGCTGCGTGGTGCAGTCATTCGTCGCCATCTACGGGAGCTGCACGACGGGCCACCAGTACAGCTCGGGGGTCGGGAAGGTGACGCCGCATACGCTGCGCCGGTCGCACTGCTCGCTCGCCGCCCGACGCGGTGTCGATCCCGGATTGCTCCCGGCCCGCTCGCGCGTGCGTGGTCTGCTGCGACCGCGCTGCCATTTCCGCGTCGCAACTGATAGCCGCGTTTGTGCGCGACAACGGAAAAGCCCCGCGCTTGCGGGGCTTTCGTCTAATCGGGGCGCCGAGATTTGAACTCGGGACCTCTAGTCCCCCAGACTAGCGCGCTAACCAGGCTGCGCCACGCCCCGTAGCGTCGGATATTAGCCCCGCGGCGACACCCATTCCGAAATGCGCGCAGGCGGAGCCGCCAGGTTCCCTTAGAAGGTGGGCCGCCACCTTCCTAACCGCCTGACGGCTCCGTCTGCGGACTCTCTGTTGTTAAACGATCGGCGCGGGCGCGGCAATCGGCAAAGTTGCCGCATCGCCGGACGTCAAATGGCCGATCCGCAGCGGGTCGCGCCGGGCTACGTCCCGTACCGCCGGTACAGCTTGTCGATGAGATCCGGCATGCGCTCGAGCCGGTCGGTGATCACGCGCAGCCGATACTCGCGGAAGTGCTCCGCTTCTACGCCCAAGGCGCGCGCGAGCGTCTCCATCACGTCGTCGGACGGAACCGGACGGTTCCCGTGCACTAGGTGGTTCAGGTATCCGGCCGAAAGCTTCGTCTTCTCCGCCAGCGATCGGTACGTGAGCCCCGCCTCGTTCATGAGCCGCTCGACGGTTGGCCCGAAGGGGTCCTCGCTGAACCGCCGCTTCCTCGCCATCAGCTCAACTTTCCGCGCACTGCCCCGACGAGCTCGTCCACCTTCACCGCATCGTCCTCCCCTTTCGCGCGCTCCCGGAGGTCCACCGTACCGTCTTCTGCCGCCTTTCGCCCGACCGTCACCCGGAACGGACAGCCGATGAGATCCGCGTCGGCGAACTTCTCCCCCGCGCGCGCGTCGCGGTCGTCGAGCAGCACATCGAAGCCGGCCTCGTGCAGCGCGGACGCCGCCTGATCGGCGTAGGACTCCGTCCCCGGCAGCGCGACGATGTGGACGTCGTATGGAGCGACCGAGCGCGGCCAGACGATGCCGCGGTCGTCGTTGTGCTGCTCCACGATCGCCGCCATCGTGCGCGCAGGCCCGATCCCGTAGCTGCCCATCACGAGCGGCTTCTCCTCCCCGTCCTCGTCCAGGAACGTCGCGCCGAACGGCACCGAGTAGAACGTGCCGAGCTTGAAGATGTGCCCGAGCTCGATCGCCGTCTGCTCGAGCAGCTTCCCGCCGCACACGATGCACGCGTCACCTTCGTTCGCCTGCCGGATGTCGGCGAACTGCGGCTTGTAGTCGCGCCCCGCTTCGACACCGCGCAGGTGCCAGCCGTCGCGGTTCGCGCCCGTGACGAACTGGCCCTCGCGGAGAGCTTCGTCCGCGAGGATGTCGATCGTCACCGCGACCGGGCCGAGCGAGCCGCCACTGGCTCCGAAGACCGCCCTGATCTCCTCGTCCGTCATCGGTCGATACGCCTCGCCGAGCGCCGTGACGAGCTTCTCCTCGCTCAGCCGGTCGTCGCCGCGCACGAGCGCGAGCACCGGCCGCTCGCCGACCATCACCGGCATCGCCTTCGACGTCGCCGCGGGGTCGATGTCCAGAAACTCCGCCAGGGACTCGATCGTCGTCACGCCCGGCGTCTCGACCTCCTCCGGCCTCTCCAGCGCCTCCGGGAAGTCAGGTGCCCGTGGAATCCCGCGCGCTGCGTCGTAGTCCGCGTAGTAGTCGCCGTTCTCGCACCTGACGAGGATGTTCTCGCCCGACTCGGCCGGCGCCATGAAGCCGGACGACTCGCTCCTTCATGATGAACTCGCGCACGCGCAACAGCCCGCCGCGCGGCCGCGGCTCGTCGCGCTCCTTCGTCGAGAAGTGGTACCAGAGCTGCGGCAGCTGCTTGTACGACTGCAGCTCCCGCGCGTGGAAGGTCATCGTCTCCTCGTGCGAGAACGGGAGCACGAAGTCACGCCCGTTGCGGTCCTTGAGATGGAACACGATCGGGATCCCGATGCGGCCGCTCGTCTCCCACAGCTCGGCAGGCGTCAGCACGGGCTCGAGCATCTCCTGCCCGCCGATCGCGTTGATCTCCTCGCGGATGATCTGCACGACCTTCTGGTGCACGCGCCAGCCCAGCGGCATGAACGTCCAGAGCCCGGCGCCGACCTGGCGGATGAACCCGCCGCGCACGAGCAGCTTGTGGCTCGCCGCGTCGGCGTCCGCCGGTGCGTCGCGCAGCGTCGGGAGGAACAGCTGTGAAGCCCGGGCAATCACTGTTGTCCGGGCAGACTACTCGGCGAGCGGGATCAGCGATGCCGATAGGAGGCCGCGCGGTTCTTCCGCGCAGCTGTTAATCCACATCGCTTGGGACCGACTCCAACGGAATCAAAGAGGCTTCTGCCATTGCGAGCGCAGCGGGCTTCGCCATCTTCAGTCGCTTCGGGCGTTGCATGCCGTCGGCGATCCACTTGTCGATCTCGTCGAACAGCTCGTCGATCAGGATGTCGGACGAAACCTTCTTCAGCACGCGGCCGTGCGCATACACGAAGCCCGTGTCGCGTCCGCCGGCGATGCCGAAGTCGGCGTCGCCCGCCTCGCCGGGACCGTTGACGGCGCAGCCGAGCACGGCGACCTCGAAGTGCTGCGGGTACGCGTGCAGCCGTTCCTCGACCAGCTCCGCGAGCGTCTGCACGCCGACGTTGTCGCGGCCGCAGGACGGGCACGCGATCATGACCGGCCCGCGCTCGCGCAGCCCGAGCGATTTGAGGATCTCGAACGCGACCCTGACCTCTTCCACGGGGTCGGCGGTTAGCGAG
>MNJC01000087.1 GCA_001920085.1 Actinobacteria bacterium 13_1_20CM_4_69_9 | reverse complement strand
CGCTGCCGTCGGCGTCGATGTGCAGCACGATCGTCCAGGGCGAGCCGAGCTCGTCGTCGTCGTACATCACGGTCAACGCCACCTTCAGGCCGGTCACGTCGACCTCTCCGACCTGCCCGTCTTCGACCAGCCACGCAAGTGCGCCGTAGCAGACGCCGTACGTCGACCGGCCACCGGGAATCCCGTCGGTCATCCGGCACGGACAGATCGGGTCGCAATTGCAGGACTCGAAGTACGAGCCGCCCACCGCGTAGGTCACAGCGCCCACACCACCGCGCCCGCCGCGAGCACGCCCGAGACGACGTCGACTCGAATCCAGGTCACCTTCTCGATCAGGACGACGCCCGCGACGAGAGCCATCCACTCCCAGCTCATCACGCCGAGCCCGAGCAGCGCCAGCATCAACCCGGCACAGCACCCGGCGCACCAGAGCCCGTTCTCGACGCCCATCCGCGCGGCGCCGCCGAGGCCGTCCCGCCAGCCGAGCAGCATGCGGCCGAGCGGCGCGCGACAGCGCGTCAGGCAGCGACGCTTTACGGGTAGCAGCTGGTAGAGCGCGGCGATCGCGAGCAGCGCCGCCGTCACGCGATTGCCGTGCATGCCGAGCGCCGCGTCGGCGGCGAGGACGATCGAGCCGATCGCGAGCCAGACGACGAGATATCCGCCGGCGAGGGCGACCGTGCGGCCGCGCGAACGGGTCGTGGCGAAGTCGAGGCGCAGCAACGGGATGGTGCTCGGCAGCATCATCGCGCCCATCGTCGCCGTCCAGAGCGGCAGAAGCGCGGCCCCCGCCATGGGGCCGATCTTGACAAGTACGCTGACCACATGGGTGCGCTTGCGGTCTTCTCGCCCGCAACCCGGGCGTGGTTCGAGAACGCCTTCGGCGAGCCGACGCCTGCGCAGCAGCTCGGGTGGCCCGCGATCGCCAGCGGCAAGCACACGCTGATTCAGGCGCCGACCGGCTCCGGCAAGACGCTCGCCGCCTTCCTCTACGGGATCGACCGGCTGATCGCCGAGCCCGGCGAGGGGTTGCGCCTGCTCTACGTCTCGCCGCTCAAGGCGCTCAACTACGACATCGAGCGGAACCTGCGCGGGCCGCTCGCCGGGCTGCAGTCGGACCTGCGCGTCGCCGTGCGCACGGGCGACACGCCCCAGAAGGAGCGGGCGGAGATGCTCCGCCACCCGCCGGACATCCTGATCACCACGCCCGAGTCGCTCTACCTGATGCTCACGTCGCGCGCGCGCGAGAACCTGAAGGGCGTCCGGACGCTGATCCTCGACGAGGTTCACGCGGTCGCCGGCACGAAGCGCGGCGCGCATCTCGCGCTGTCGGTCGAGCGCCTCGAGCGCCTCGCCGACGGGCCGTTCCAGCGGATCGGCCTCTCTGCGACACAGCGGCCGCTGGAGGAGATCGGGCGGTTCGTCTCGGGCGGCCGCGGGATCGAGCTCGTCGACGCGGGGACGGCCAAGGAGCTCGACCTGCAGGTCGTGATGCCGCTGGAGGACATGCGCGAGCCCGAGCAGACGTCGATCTGGCCGTCGATCTACCCCGAGCTGCTTCGCCTCGTCGAGGAGCATCGCTCGACGATCCTGTTCGTCAACAACCGCCGTCTCGCCGAGCGGCTGGCGTTGCGGCTGAACGAGCTCGCTGAGAAAGAGATCGCGCGCGCACACCACGGTTCGCTGGCGCGTGAGCAGCGAGTCGAGATCGAAGAGCTGCTGAAGGCGGGGGAGATTCCTTGCCTCGTCGCGACTTCGTCGCTCGAGCTCGGCATCGACATGGGCGCCGTCGACCTCGTGCTGCAGGTCGAGAGCCCGAAGTCCGTTGCGCGCGGACTGCAGCGCATCGGCCGTGCCGGGCACGAGCTCGGCGCCGTCTCGAAGGGGCGCATCTTCCCGAAGTTCCGCGCCGACCTGCTCGAGTCCGCAGTCGTCGCGAAGCGGATGCTCGAGGGCGCCATCGAGGAGACGGTCATCCCGCGCAACCCGCTCGACGTGCTCGCACAGCAGATCGTCGCGATCGCGGCCGACGAGGAGGTCTCCGTCGACGAGCTGCACGAGCTGGTGCGCGGCGCCTATCCGTTTGCAGACATCTCGCGGACGCAGCTCGAGAACGTGCTCGACATGCTGGCGGGCCGCTACCCGTCGGACGAGTTCGCGGAGCTGCGGCCGCGGATCGTCTGGGATCGCACCGCCGGCGTCATCCGCGGGCGAGAGGGTGCGCGCCGTCTGGCGGTCACCAACGCGGGCACCATTCCCGACCGCGGCCTGTTCGGCGTGCATCTCGTCGACGGCGGCGGGCGCGTCGGCGAGCTGGACGAGGAGATGGTCTACGAGGCGCGCGCCGGCCAGACGTTCTTGCTAGGCGCGTCGACCTGGCGGATCGAGGAGATCACGCGCGACCGCGTGCTCGTCTCGCCGGCGCCCGGCGTCCCCGGCGCGGTTCCGTTCTGGAAGGGCGAGGGCATCGGTCGCCCGTTCGAGCTGGGCGAGGCGATCGGGCGCGCGTCGCGCGAGCTCGTCGCGCAGTCGGAGCCCAAGGCACTCGCGCATCTACAAGAACAACACCACCTCGACGAGCATGCGGCGAAGAACCTCGTCACGTTCCTCCACGAGCAGGCGGCCGCGACGGGAGCCGTCCCGTCGGATCGCACCGTTGTCGTCGAGCGCTTCCGCGACGAGATCGGCGACTGGCGGCTGTGCATCCTCACGCCGTTCGGCGCGCGGGTGCATGCGCCCTGGGCGCTCGCTCTCGCGGCGCGGCTCCGCGAGTCGCTCGGGCTCGAGGTCCAGTCCATCTGGTCGGACGACGGCATCGCGCTGCACCTGCCCGATGCCGATGCTCCACCCCCGACGGACGACATCGTCATCTCGCCCGACGACATCGAGGAGCTCGTCGTGCAGGAGGTCGGGCAAAGCGCGCTCTTCGGCGCGCGCTTCCGCGAGAACGCGGCACGCGCGCTGCTGATCCCCCGGCGGCGCCCGGACCAGCGCACGCCGCTGTGGCAGCAGCGGCTGAAGGCGCAGGGGCTGCTCCAGGTCGCCCGCCGCTATGGCTCGTTCCCGGTGATCCTCGAGACGTACCGCGAGTGTCTCCAGGACGTGTTCGACCTCCCGTCGCTGAAGCGGCTGCTGAAGGGACTGCGGACGCGCGAGCTCGACCTCGTGGATGTCGAGACGGCCTCGGCGTCCCCGTACTCGGCTTCGCTCCTCTTCGACTACATCGCGACGTACATGTACGAGGACGACACGCCGCCCGCAGAGCGCCGCGCGCAGGCGTTGTCGCTCGACCGCGACCTGCTCCGTGAGCTGCTCGGCCAGGAAGAGCTCCGCGACCTGCTCGACGCCGGCGCCGTCGAGGAGGTCGAGGCGCAGCTGCGCCGCTCGCCGCGGAACGCCGACCAGCTCCATGACCAGCTCCGCCTGCGCGGCGACCTGCGCGCCGGTGAGTACGACGAGGGCTTCGCACAGACGCTGCTGCGCGAACGGCGCGCGCTGCTCGTGCGGTTTGCCGGAGATGAGCGGTTGATCGCGGCAGAGGACGCGGGCCGGTATCGGGACGCGGTCGGCGTAATGCCGCCGGGCGGGCTTCCCGAGGTGTTCCTCGAAGGCGGGCCGGAGTCTCTCGGCCAGCTGGTGCTGCGCTACGCGCGCGGCCGGGGACCGTTCACGACGGCTGAGGCGAACGACCGGTTCGGCCGCGACGTCGAGCCGCTGCTGCTCCGGCTGGAGCGCGAGGAGAAGCTCGTCCGCGGCGAGTTGCGTCCCGGCGGCACCGAGCGCGAGTGGTGCGATCCCGACGTGCTGCGCCGCCTGCGGCGCGCGTCACTTGCAGCACTGCGCAAGGAAGTCGAGCCGGCGGAGCAGGCGACGCTCGGGCGCTTCCTGCCCAACTGGCACGGGATCGACCGGCGCGCGACGCTGCGCGAGGCGCTCGTCCCGCTGCAGGGCCTGTCGCTGCCGGTGTCGCTATGGGAGTCCGAGGTGCTGCCGCGCCGCGTGCCGGGGTTCAACCCGGGCCAACTCGACCAGCTCTGCGCGTCGGGCGAAGTGGTCTGGGTCGGCGCCGGGCTCGACCGCGTCGCCGTCTACTTCCGCGAGGACGCGGCGGCGCTCGGACGTCCGGCCGCCGCACCGCGGCCGGAGGGCGAGGCGCACGACACGATCCGCGAGGTGCTCGCGCGCAGCGCCGAGTTCTGGCACGACCTCGTCGCTGCGACGGAGCTCGAGCCGGAGATCGCACTGCCGGCCCTGTGGGATCTCGTCTGGGCCGGCGAGGTGACGAACGACGCGTGGACGCCGCTTCGCGCCGGGCGCCGCTACCAGGCGCCGCGCGCGCCGCGCGGACGGCCGCGCCGCTTCTCGCGCCAGCGCTCGGCGGGGATCACGGCGACGCAGGGACGCTGGTCGCTCACCGACCGCCTCTTCCCGGAGCGTCCCGATCCGCGCGCGCTCGCGGAGCTGCTGCTCGAGCGGCAGGGCATCGTCACGCGCGACGGCGTCCGCGGCGAGGGCATCCCCGGCGGGTACGGGGCGGTCTACGGGGAGCTCCGCGCGCTCGAGACGCTCGGCGTCTGCCGGCGCGGCTACTTCGTCGAGGGTCTGGGCGGCGCGCAGTTCGCGGTTCCGGGCGCGGTCGAGCGGCTGCGGGAGCTGCGGCCGCGCGAGGACGAAGAGAAGGAGCCGCTCGTGCTCGCGGCGGCCGACGCCGCCCAGCCGTACGGCGCCGCGCTGGCCTGGCCCAAGCGGGCCGACGGTCGTGCGGCGCGTGTCGCCGGCGCGCACGTCGTGTTGCTCGGCGGCGAGGCGGCGCTGTTCGTGGAGCGGGGCGGACGTTCGCTCGTACCGCTGCGCGAGCCGGAGGAGGAGTGGCTGCGGGTCGCACTCGCCGCACTTGTCGAACACGTGAAGAAGGGCGGCGCGAAGCGGCTCGCAGTGGAGCGCTTCGACGGCGAGCCGGTCGCGGAGACGGTCATTTATCCGCTGCTACTCGACGCCGGTTTCCTGGCCGGGCCGCGTCGCGCCGTCCTGCGACCCTAGCGTCCAGGTAAATCGCGTCATGGTCTCGGACGGGGTGCGTCCGCTGCCGCGGACGAAGAGCGTGGGCGCATTTGCCCCCTCCGCAACGCTCAAGCGCGTCGAACCGATGCCCTCCGTGCGCCAGCGCTCGGAGAGCCCGATCACCAGCAGGCGCGCGTCGCGCGCACCGTCCAGCACGCCCTCGCGGCCCGCGGGAACCAACATCGGCTCAGTGACGATCCCGACGACCTGCTGAACGACCAGCGATGCGCGCGCGAGCAGGCGGCTCGCATCGCGGCGCCCCAGCGCGGGATCGGCTTCGGTGCCGAGGAGACGGAGAGAGGTTCGGAACGCCCCGGCGAGACGGGCGGCGATCTCGATCGCCGACCAATCGTGCTCGACGCCGCCGAACGGCGTCACGACCGGCCCGGACGCCGGCCCCGTCTTGCTGACGAGCAAGCCGACGTCGCACGGCACGCGCTCGAGCAGCACGTCGAGCCGCCGGCTCGGCCGGCCGTCAGCGAGGAGGTCCGACGTCGCGTCGACGAGGAGGAGATCGGCGTGGTGCTCGGCGGCGAAACGTGCCGCCTCGTCGCCCGGGTTGCCCGCGACGTACGCAGCGACCCGTGCAGAGACACCGCGTTCGCGGAGCGAGTGCCGCCGGTCCCTGAGGTCCGCCGTTGCGGTGCGGAGATTCACTGCTTCGTCGAGCAGCCGAACGATGATGAGCTCCCGTCTCAGCGGTTCTGCGATCGCAAGCAGCACGTCAAGCGGGCTCACCGCGTCCGCGACGATCATGACCGCGCTTCGTTCGGGCGCAGGTGCGGCGTCGTCGTCCGGCAGCAACCCCGGATCGTGGCGCAGGATCGCGCGCTCGAGCTCCTGCAGCGACCGGCTCGGCTCGAGTCCGAGCTGGCCGATCAGCGCCTCCCGCGTCTGCCGGTACACGTCCAGCGCCTCGGCTTGCCGGCCGGAGCGGTAGAGAGCGAGCATCAGCTGGGCCCGCAGCCGTTCGCGAAGCGGATGTTCGTGCACGAGCGGCTCGAGCTCGGCGACGAGCTCTGCATCGCGCCCTGACTCGAGGTCTGCGTCGATGCGCTGTTCGAGCGCCGTCACGTGGAGCTCCTCGAGGCGTGCGATCTCGGTCTGCGCGAACGGCTCGTGAGCGAGATCGCCGAGTGGCGGTCCGCGCCACAGATCGAGCGCACGGCGGAGGGTCCGCGCCGCTTCGTCCGCCGGAGCAGTCCCGGCCGCAGCACGCAGGCGCTCGAAGCGCAAGAGATCGAGCTCCTCGTCGGAGACGCGGATCATGTAGCCCGGCTCGCGCGTGACGAGAGCGTCGCTCGGTGCGAGGGCCTTGCGTAGGCGCGAGACGTGGTACTGCAAGGCGTTTCGCGCCCCGTCGGGCGCGTCCTCGTCCCACAGCTCGTCGATCAGCTCGTCGCGGGAGACGACTCGATTCGCACGCGTCAACAACAGCGCGAGCAGCGCTCTCTGGCGCGGCCCACCGAGAGCGAGTGTTCGGCCTCGGTCGACCACCTCGAGCGGTCCCAGGATCCGAAACTCCATGGCTACCGCGAGCGACGCTAGCACTCGGCGGCTCAGTGGACACTCAGCGCGCCCTCAGCCCGGCGTTTGGCGCCGCGCGCATCCCGTCTTATGGTTGGTCGCAGGAGGGCCGTGAACGCGCAGACCAAGGAGCCGATCGGAACCGACTTCGTCGGCTACCGGATCGAGGAGCTGATCGGGCGAGGCGGGATGGGCGTCGTCTACCGCGCGTACGACCTGCGCCTCAAGCGGACGATCGCCTTGAAGCTCGTTGTGCCCGAGCTTGCGCTCGACGAACGCTTTCGGGCGCGCTTCGCCCGTGAGACCGAGCTGGCGATGGCGCTCGAGCATCCGAACGTGATCCCGATCTATGACGCCGGGGACGTGGACGGACGGCTCTACCTCGCGATGCGCCTGATCGATGGCCCGGACCTGCGGGGGGTCATGCGGGCGGACGGCGCGCTCCCGCCTGCCCGAGCCTGCGCGATCTGCCGGCAGGTGGCCGCGGCGCTCGACGCTGCGCACGCGAAGGGGCTCGTGCACCGCGATGTCAAGCCCTCCAACGTCCTCATCGACGCGGACGATCACGTCTATGTCGCCGACCTCGGCATCGGCCGGCGCCTCGAGGAAGCCGCGCGGCCGGGTGAGGATCGGTCGGTCGGAACGCCGGCGTACCTCGCGCCCGAGGAGATCGAGGGCCTGCCGGTCGACGGACGCGCCGACGTCTACTCGCTCGGCTGCCTGTTCTTCGAATGCCTCACCGGGGAGGCGCCGTTCACACGCGATTCGCGCCTTGCGCTCGCGTGGGCTCACCTCGAGGAGGAGCCGCCCGCTGCGACAGCGCGCAACGGCGAGCTCCCGTCGGCGATCGACGGTGTGCTCGCCAAGGCGCTCGCGAAGTCGCCGGACGACCGCTACTCGTCATGCGACGCCTTCATGCGCGACGCGCAGCAGGCGCTCGGGCTCAACCGCCCGAGAGACTCCCGGCGGCTGCGGACACTGCTCGTTCTTGCGGGTGTCGCGGTCGCGGCAGCCGTCGCATTCGCCTTCCTGCGAGGGCACGGAGCCGCTGCCGCGCCGGAGGTACGCCAGAACACCCTCGTGCGCATCGACCCCGCGACGAACAAGGTGACAGACGTCATCGACGTCCACTCGACACCTGATGCCATCGCGGTCGGCGGTGACAGCGTCTGGGTCTACAACCACGAGGATCGAAGCATCTCCGAGGTCGACCCGGGGACGAAGCGCGTTCGACGAACCGTTGCGTTGCACGCCGATCCGGCGATTGTCGGCTTACCGGCCGGCCCTGTTCTCGCCGCTGACGCGAGCGGGGCCTGGCTCGTCGGCCAGGATCCGCACACGAACGCCGGCTACATCACGAACATCAGGGCCGGTGTTCGCGGCAGGCGTGAGTTTCGCCTCGACGCCGAGCCCAGCGGCGTCGCCGTCGGCCAGGGTGCCGTCTGGGTCGCTGCCACGCAGAGAGGACGGGGCGTGCTCCTTCGCATCGAACCGAGCGACGGCCGCGTCACTTGGCGCAAGGCCTTCCCGCCGTCCGTGCTGCTCGACAGCGTCGCGACCGGCGCGGGCGCCGTCTGGCTGATCGACTCCGTGCACGGCGTCCTGTATCGGGTCGACCCGCGCAGGCGCCGGATTTCGGGCCACGTTCACGTCGGCACCAACTCGGGACGGCCGTGGGTGGCATTCGGCGACGTGTGGGTGGCGCTCGACGGGGACACCGTGAAGGGCGTCCTCGTCGACCCGGAGTCGCTGGAGATCGACCTGACGCTCTCATGTTGTCCCCCGCGACAGGGAGGTGACACGGCCGGGTTTGGCTCGACCTGGACGGTGAACTCGCCTACCGGCACGGTCGAGCGTTGGAACGGGGCGACCAAGGAGCCGCTCGGCAACATTCACGTCACCGGCGCTCCTCAGTTCGGCGCGCCGTGCATGACGTCGATCGCGTCGGGCGCCGGCGCCGTTTGGGTGACCGTCGCGACGCCGACGATCTTCTGCACCGTCTGACCTGGCCCTCAGCCCTCGCTCAGTGCGTCCTCAGCGGGTCGCGCGACGCTCAGGCGGGATGAACGAAGCCAAGGAGGGCTGATGAAAGGGTTCACCACAGCAGTCGTGGTGGCGGTGACCGCGCTGGCGGTCGTCGTCGCGAGCCTTGCGGGCATGTTCTCGAGCAAGGCCGCGTACGCCACACCCGGCGTCAGCTTCGCGAGCACGGTCGTGGCCCGCGGGCAGCTCGGCGCCGACATGCTCTTCGGCGCGCCGGGGCAGTCCGTCGTGACGCGGCGGATCAGCGTGAAGCTGGGCAAGCGCGTCGTGCGCAAGACCGTGAAGCTCACGGTTCCCACGATCCAGAAAGCGATCGCGTGTGATGCGGCGACGCCGTGCGTCACGGCGTTCCAGACGGCGACGGAGCAGCCGGGCGGCACAACGGGCTGGCACACGCACCCGGGCGCCACCTTCGTCGCGGTCGCGCAGGGCGAGGGCACGCTCTACACCGTCACCGGCTCGACGTGCACGTCGACGAAGATCACTCCCGGCAGCGGCTTCATCCAGCTGCCGACGGACGTGCACGAGGTTCGGAATGAGGCGTCGGTCCCGCTCGTGGTCTACACGCTCTACGTACTCCCGGCGGGCACGCCGAACACCGGGATCAGAGTCGACCAGCCGCAGCCGACGCAATGCCCGGACATCCACTGAGGGGCGAGACTTGTGGAGTGGCCTTCCGGCTGCTCCACAAGCTCTCTAGACGGGGACGACTCCTCGGCGTAGGGTCGTTGGGGGTACCGGGGAGACGAAGGGGTCGAGAAGAGGGGAGT
>MNJC01000068.1:11777-14783 GCA_001920085.1 Actinobacteria bacterium 13_1_20CM_4_69_9 | reverse complement strand
CGTCCTCGATCGTGTCGCGCTCTTCGCCGAGCGCGACCGCGAGCGTCGACAGACCGACCGGGCCGCCGTCGAACTTCACGAGGATCGCCGAGAGCAGCTCGCGGTCGATCCGTTCGAGGCCGGTGCCGTCGACCTCGAGCAGCTCGAGCGCCTCGGACGCCACGGCGTTCGTGATCACGCCGTCGTGACGGACCTGCGCGACGTCGCGCACCCGCTTGAGGATCCGATTCGCGATCCGCGGCGTCCCGCGCGAGCGGCGCGCGATCTCGTCGGCCGCCTCGTCCTCGATCTCCACGTCGAGGATGCGAGCCGAGCGGCGCACGATCGTCCCGAGCTCGCCCGCGTCGTAGTACTCGAGGCGGAAGGTCATGCCGAAGCGGTCGCGAAGCGGCGTCGTGAGCAGCCCCGTGCGCGTCGTCGCACCGACGAGGGTGAACGGTGGCAGGTCGAGCGTCAGCGTGCGCGCAGCCGCGCCCTGTCCGACGATGATGTCGAGCCGGAAATCCTCGAGCGCCGGATAAAGGATCTCCTCGATCGCGCGGTTGAGCCGGTGGATCTCGTCGACGAAGAGGACGTCATGCCGCTCGAGCCCCGTGAGGATCGCCGCCATGTCGCCCTTGCGCTCGAGCGCCGGCCCCGCCACGCAGCGGATGCCGACGCCGAGCTCCTCGCGGACGATGTGCGCGAGGCTCGTCTTTCCGAGGCCCGGCGGCCCGACGAGCAGGACGTGGTCGAGGGCCTCGTCGCGCGCCTTCGCGGCGGTCAGGGCAATTGCGAGCTGGTCTTTGATGCGCTCCTGCCCGACGAACTCGGCCAGGCGGCGTGGACGGAGCGACTGCTCGAGCTCTTCCTCCTCGGGGGCGACCGCCGGCGCCAGGAACTGGGTGCTCATCTCATGCTGCTTTCAACGCCTGACGGACGCGTTCCTCCGGCGGCAGCTCCGCGTCGACGGCGGCGAGAGCCTGCTCTGCCTCCCCCACGGAGTAGCCGAGCTCGACGAGCGCGTCGCGCGCGACGAGATGCGGTTGCGTGCCCGCCGCCGACGAGATCGGCACCGGCGCATCGCCGAGCTTTTCCTTCAGCTCGAGCACGATGCGCTCGGCCGTCTTCCTGCCGATGCCGGGAATCGCCTGGAAGCGGGCGGTGTCCTCGAGCACGATCGCTCGGCGAAGCTCGGCCGCCGGCGAACCGGACACGATCGCGAGCGCGACCTTCGGCCCGACGCCGTTGACCGACAGCAGCTGAACGAACAGCTCGCGCTCGCCGGCCTCCGCGAAGCCGTAAAGCTGCAGTGCGTCCTCCCGCACGTGGAAGTACGTGTGCAGCGAGACCTCCTGGGCGCCGTCGGCGAGCCGTATCGCGGAGGGCGTGGCAGCGAGGAGGTAGCCGACGCCCCCGACGTCGACGACGAGCCCCTCCGGCGTGTTCGCCACGGGGCGTCCGCGAAGGCGCGCGATCATCCGGCGACCCTCAGCAGCGGCGGCGCGAGGGCGTGGCAGATGGCGACTGCGAGTGCATCCGAGGCGTGCGACGGTCTCGGCGCGGCCTCGAGCGACAGGATGGCCTTCACCATCTTCTGCACCTGCTGCTTCTCGGCACGCCCGTAGCCGCACACGGCCTGCTTCACGCGCGCGGGCGGATACTCAGCGCACTCGACGCCGGCGTTCGCGGCCGCGACCATGACGGCTCCGCGCGCCTGTCCGACGGAGAGCGCGATGCGGGCGTCGGCGCCGACGAAGGACTCCTCGAGCGCGACGGCATCCGGACGGTGCTCCTCGATGAGCGCCGCGACCCCGTCGAAAATCGTCTTCAGGCGCAGCTCTGGGCGCTGCGCCGCGGGGGTTCGCCACCACCCGTGGTCGATGGCCCTGAGGCGCCCGTCTCTTTCGTGGACGATGCCGAACCCGCACGAAGCCGTCCCTGGGTCGATGCCGATGACCTTCACGCAGCCACGTTAGGCAGGACATCGGACGTTTCCTCCTTGACCGAAGCGCGGAAAAACGGGGCCATGGCAGGGGACATCTGGCTGACGTTTCCGGACGGGACCGAGGTCGAGCTGAAGGACAGCGTCTCGATCGGACGGGACACGAGCAACGACCTCGTCATGGAGTCGTCGGCGGTGAGCCGCGAGCACGCGACTGTCGCGTTTCGCGACGGCCGCTGGTACATCGAGGACCGCGGCAGCTTCAACGGCACCTATCTGAACGGGACACGTGTCGTGCCTGGCACGCCGTTGCCGCTTCGCCACGCCGATCGCATCAGCATCGGCGCCGAGACGCTGGTCTTCTCGTGGCCGGCACAGCTGGACGACCCGGACACGACGGAGCCGCTCGAGGAGGTCGCCGGCTCGAACGGCGCGCAGCTCTCCGCCTTCCAGCGCCAGGTCGTGCAGGCGCTGTGCGGGCCGTGGCTCGCTGGCTCCAGCCTCGAGACCTTGCCGTCCAACGAGCAGATCGCCGCGCAGCTCGGAACGCCCGGCGCCACGGGCACCGTCAAGGCGGCACTGAGGCGCATCTACGCAAAGGCGGGTCTTTCCGATCAGCCGGCGCACGCGAAGCGGCGCGCCTTGTGCCGCGTCGCACGACAGAACGGGTGGATCTGAGGCTCGAGAAATGCGCGGAGGAGCCAAGGCTCCCCCGCGACCCCCTCCGTACGAACCGAAAAGCGTAGAGGGCCGCTCAACGAAGCGGAGTGACCTCGTGAGTAACCGAGGTCACTGCGAGCGTTTGTACACCCGGGTATCCGGCCACAACTAGGTATGCAGCTCCGCAAAGTCATACAGCGCCGTATCCGGCGCACCGGCCCGGGCGTCGACCTGGTCGGAGACGTCAACGCGGCGATCTCGGCCAACGTGGGCGAGCGGTCCTCTATCTCTCACGTTTCGAGTCGCAGCACGGTTTCTGCGAGCTCGCAGGGCAAGGAGGCAGGACGTGACGAAACGGAAGGTGAAGGACGGTCAGACGCCTGAGGAGCTCACAGAGCAGGAGCTCGAGGATGCGAGCGGCG
>MNJC01000068.1:0-11761 GCA_001920085.1 Actinobacteria bacterium 13_1_20CM_4_69_9 | reverse complement strand
TCGGAGCTCGCGGGCGAGGAGCTGCCGGAGCGGGCTGCGATGTCGCTGATCAACGCGAACATCGCGATCCCCGTGAACGCGGCCGTCGCGGCGAACGTCCTCTCGGACGGCGCAATCGCGTACGCCGACGCTGCGCAGCAGACCCCGATCGACCAGGGCAACTAAGGAGGACAGCATGGGCAAGAAGCCAGAGGAATACCGCCAGCTCACGCACGAGGAGCTCAACCAGCTCGCCGGCGAGGAGCTGCCCGAGCGGGCCGCGATGTCGCTCATCAACGCGAACGTCGCTGCTCCGGTGAACGCGGCGGTCGCGCTGAACGCACTCAGCGACAACTCCGCTGCGATCGCGAACGCGGAGCAGACCGCGAACATCACGCAGTCCAACTAGCAGGAAGGAGCGACCACATGGGCAAGCCAGAGGAGTACCGCCAGCTCACGCACGAGGAGCTCAACGAGCTCGCCGGCGAGGAGCTGCCCGAGCGGGCCGCGATGTCGCTGATCAACGCGAACGTCGCTGCCCCGATCAACGCGGCCGTCGCTGCCAACGTCCTTTCGGACAACTCGGTGGCGTATGCCAACGCCGTGCAGTCCGGCGACATCACCCAGAGCAACTAGCCATGGGCGAGTCGCACGAATACAAGGCACTCAGCCGCGAGGAGCTCAATGCGATCGCGGGCGAGGAGCTGCCGGAGCGCGCCGCCATGTCGCTGATCAACGCGAACGTGGCCGCGCCGGTGAACCTCGCAGCAGCGCTCAACGTCGCGAGCGACAACTCGATCGCGTACGCGAACGCGGAGCAGAACGTCAACATCACCCAGAGCAACTAGCGGGCTGATGAACGCGTTGACGTGAGGGGCGGATTCCTCCGCCCCTCACGTGTCTTCAGAGATGACCGACGACTCGACCACAACCGTCAGCGACGAGCCCGAGACCGAGGTCCTACCGGTCGCGGACCAGGCCCCGGTCTCCCAGGGCCCTGCAACTGAGAAGCCCCGCCTGGCGCACGGAATCGACCTGATCGGCAAGTACGAGGGCTCCGGATTCAAGGAACCGCCGTATATCGCGCGCCGCGCGGACGGCCAGGTGATCCAGCTGGCCCCGCTTCTCTACCTGATGGCGGAGCTCGCGGACGGACAGCACACGAACGAGGAGATCGCCGCCGCCGTCAGCGAGGCGATCAAGCGCGGCGTGAGCGCCGACAACGTCAGGCAGCTCGTCGACGAACGCCTTCGCCCGCTCGGCGTGATCGCGCCCGCCGACGGATCGGAGCCGGAGCTGCAGAAGGCCGACCCGCTCCTGGCCCTCAAGCTGCGCGCGGCGCTCGTGCCCGAGCGCGTCGTCAACGCCGTCACCAGGATCTTCAAGCCGCTGTTCTTCCCGCCGGTGATCGTGCTCGTGCTCGCCGGGCTCGTGGCGATGGACGTGTGGCTGTTCTTCCACCACGGGATCGCGCAGTCGCTGCGCGAGGTGCTCTATAGCCCGGCGCTGCTGATGATGATGCTCGGTCTCGTCATCCTCTCCGCTGCATTCCACGAGTGCGGCCACGCGACCGCCTGCTCGTACGGCGGCGCGCGCCCGGGTGTGATGGGCGCGGGCCTCTACATCGTGTGGCCCGCGTTCTACACCGACGTCACCGACGCCTATCGCCTCGGCAAGGGAGGCCGACTGCGCACCGATCTCGGCGGCGTCTACTTCAACGTCGTCTTCATGCTCGCAGTCGTCGGCGCGTACTTCGCGACGGGCTACGAGCCGCTGCTGCTCGTGATCCCGTTCATGCACCTCGAGATCATCCACCAGTTCCTGCCGTTCATCCGCCTGGACGGCTACTACATCGTGAGCGACCTGACCGGGGTGCCGGACATGTTCGCACGGATCAAGCCGACGCTCGCGAGCCTGCTTCCGTGGAAGGAGACGAGCGATCGCGTCACGGAGCTGAAGAGCTGGGTGCGCGTCGTCGTGACGGCTTACGTCTTCACGGTCGTGCCGCTGCTGTTGTTCATGTTCGGGATGATGCTGATCAGCGCGCCGAGGATCATGGGGACAGCGTACGACTCGTTCATCGCGCAGTACCACAAGGTCGGCCACGCGTTCAGCGGTGGGAGCGCTCTCACCGGCGCGATCGGGATCGTGCAGATGATCATTCTCGTGCTGCCGGCGCTCGCGATCGTCGCGACGTTCTGGCTCTTCTTCCGCCGCATCGCCGGCGGCATCTGGTCGCGCACCGAAGGGAACGACGCCGCGCGCGCGGCATTCGTCGTGGCAACTGCTGCCGCTGCCGCAGCGCTTGCCTACATCTGGTGGCCGAACGGAAACTACAGGGCCGTTCAGCCCGGCGAGCGCGGCACGCTGGCCGGCGCGGTTCACGAGCTCGGCGGTGTCGTTCGACATCGACCGCCGCCCGGCCCGACGACCCGGACCCCGACGAGCACCACGACAACGACGAATCAGACGACAACGCCACGACGACGACTACGACGACGACGATCGCAACACCCTGAGGAGGCCAGATGAGAAGACGACTTCTGACACTGCTCTTGGCCGCACTGTTCACGTTCGGCCTGGCGACCGGCTCGCCGGCGGCGGCCTACGCGGGCGACAACGCGGCGATCTCCGTCAACACGAAGGACGGCACGACGGTCTTCAAGGTCGCCTTCGCAATACGTCACGTCATGGGCGACGTCGTCGACGAGACGAACGGCGCCGTCGCGTACGCGAGCTGCAATGACTGCGCCGCCGTGGCGATCGCGTTCGAGATCGTCCTCGTCGAGGGGAGTCCGTCGACCGTGACGCCCACGAACGTGGCGATCGCGATCAACGAGAACTGCGACACCTGCGTCGCGGTCGCAGAGGCTTACCAGTTCGTCCTCGGCACAGGCGGCCTCGTCCATTTCGACAAGGACGGCAACAAGGTCCTCGCGGACATCCGCAAGGAGCTGCACTCCTTGAAGAAGGAGGACCTCACGATCGACCAGCTACAGGCCGAGCTCGACTCCATCGCGGCCCGAATCGCCGACGTCCTGGCCAACCATCTCGTGCCGGTGCCAGGCAGGAAGACAGGTCAGCAAGAGACGACCACGGCGACGACCGCGACGACGCCGACAACAACGACGACGCCGACAACGACGACAACGCCGACAACGACGGAGCCGGCGACGACCGAACCGACGACGACCGAACCGACGACAACCTCAGGGGTCACCACGACGACCGGTCCGTGAGGCTCGCGGCGGTCGGCCTGCTCGTCGCGCTGCTCGCCGCCGGATGCGGCGGCGGGCAGGCGCACGACGCCCTTTCGCAGACGGCGGGCAACCTGGGCAAGATCCGCAGCGGCGATCTGACCCTGCGCCTCGTCGTCTCGCCCCAGGAGGGAACGAAGGGCCGGATCGGCTTCGTGCTCCGTGGGCCCTTCGCGCTGCGCTCCGGACGGCTCCCGATCGCGCGGATCGCATACACCCAGATCGCGGGCGCGCACGCCGCGACGGCGACGTTCATCTCCACGGGCCGAAAGGCGTATGCGGAGGTCAAGGGGAAAGTCCGGGAGCTGCCGCCCTCCTCGACGGAGAGCATCCGCCAGGCTGCAGCGGGCGGCTCGGGCGGGATCGGAGGGCTCGACATCGGCTCGTGGGTGAAGGACCCACACATGACGAGCGAGGGCGACGTCGACCACGTCACGGCGAAGCTCGAGGTGGTGAACGCGGCCAACGGGCTGCTCGGCCTGCTTCGCGGCCTCGGCAAGCAGGCGCCGACGATCGACGGCACCGAAGCCGACCGCCTGCGCGGCGCCGTGAAGTCGTCCAGCTTCAACGTCTGGACAGGCAAACAGGACCGGCTGCTGCGACGGTTGCTGATGAAGGCGGAGCTCGGCCTGAGCGTCCCGTCTGAGTTGCGGCGAGTGCTCGGCGACGTGGTCGGGGCGAAGGTCGACTTCGAGCTCGCGATCGCCCACCCGAACCAGCCGGTGAAAGTCGCGCCGCCCGGCTAGCTCACGCTACGGCTTCGAGAACCTGCTCGGGGATGTCGAAATTCGCGTACACGTCCTGAACGTCGTCGTTCTCCTCGAGCTGGTCGATCAGGCGCAGGATCTTCTTCGCCGCCGACTCGTCGGCGACCTCGACCGTCGTCTTCGGGCGCATCGTCAGCTCGGCCGAGTCGACGGTGAAGCCGGCGCCCTCGACCGCCTCGCGCACGGCCGTCAGCGCCTCGGGCGCCGACACGATCTCGTAGGTCGAGCCGTCGAGCGAGACGTCGTCGGCGCCGCCTTCCGCAGCCGCGAGCGTGAGCTCGTCCTCGTCGACGCCGTCGGCCGAGACGAGCACGACGCCGCGCCGCTCGAACAGCCACGCAACCGCGCCCGACGTTCCCAGATTGCCGTCGTTCTTGTCGAACGCGTGCCTTACCTCGGACGCAGTGCGGTTGCGGTTGTCCGTCAGCGCTTCGACGATCACGGCGACGCCGTTCGGCCCGTAGCCCTCGTACACGACCGTCTCGAACGCCTGCGCGTCGGACTCGGCCCCCGATCCGCGCGCGATCGCGCGCTCGATGTTGTCCTTCGGCATCGAATAGGAGCGCGCCTTCTCGATCGCGTTCTGCAGCGCCAGGTTCCCGGCCGGATCGGCTCCCCCCTCCTTCGCCGCGACGATGATCGCGCGAGAGAGCTTGGAGAAGAGCTTGCCTCGCTTTGCGTCCGCCGCGCCTTTCTTGTGCTTGATCGAGGACCACTTGCTATGCCCTGACACTCGTCGCCTCCTGCACCTGGTCGAGGAACAGTTCGTGCACGCGCGTATCTTCGGTCAACTCAGGGTGAAACGACGCGACGAGAAAGCGTCCCTGTCGCAGTAGGACAGGCTCACCGTCGAGCTCGGCGAGCACCTCGACGCCGGTCCCATGGTCACGCACACGCGGCGCGCGGATGAAGACGCCGCGCAGTGGATCATTCTCGTCCGGCAGCCGCAGATCGGCCTCGAAGCTCGCGACCTGCCGCCCGTACGCGTTCCGGTCGACCTCGAGGTCCATGAGATCGAGATGCCCGCGGTCGAGGACGATCATGCCGGCGCACGTCCCGAACACCGGGCCGCCGAACGTACGAACCGCCTGATCGAGCCCGTACAGGCGCATCAGGCGCATGAACGTGGTCGACTCGCCCCCCGGCACGACGAGGCCGTCGAGCGCTTCGAGCTGCTCCGGCTTGCGTACCTCAACGACGTCCGCGCCCAGCCGGCGCAGCATCGCCGCGTGCTCGCGAAAATTCCCCTGGACTGCCAGAACGCCGATTCTCACCGGTTGGAAATGGTAGTAGGGTCGGCTCGTGCGGCGGATGCTCCTGCCGGTGGTCGCGGCCGTGGCGCTCTTCACAGGAGCGGCCTCGGCAGCGCCGCAGCCCTCGTTCACCGGCGAGCAGCTCGTCGGAACGCTCTCCGACGACTTCTGGGAGCCGACGACCACCGCCGACCCGCACAGCAGCTACGTCTACCAGGCGGTCACCGCGATCGGCTCTCACGAGTGCACGAATCACAACTGTCCCGGCACGAGCATCAAGGTGAGGGCGTCGAGCGACGGGGGGGGCAGCTGGGGGCCGCTCGTGTTCGTCTGCGGGACCGCCTGCAAGAACGTCGGCTGGCAGTTCGACCCGCAGCTGGCCGTGGCGTCCGACGGCACGGTCTACGCGGCGTGGCTGAACACGTTCAACCCGGGCACCGTGCTTTCGAAGTCGTTCGACCACGGCAAGACGTGGACGGCGCCCGTGACGATGAACGGCGACCTGAGCTACAACGACAAGCCGACGCTCGTCATCTCCCCGTCCGGGCGCGATGTCTACCTTACGTTCGACGACAAGACGGACGACTACTCCGTCGCCTCCCACGATTACGGAGCGTCCTTCTCGGCGCCGGTCCAGACGAACAGCGACGCGTACGAGTATCTGAGCTACGGCGGCACGATCGCACCGAACGGCACCGTCTACTTCGCGCAGACGGGCGAGCCGAAGAGCGGCGCCGGCGACGAGCCGGTCTCCCTCGTGCGTTCCGCCGACGGCGGCACGACCTGGACGCGCACGACGATCGACACGAGCGCCGAGCCGCCGGTGTGCACGTTCAAGGGCTGCTACGCGGACTTCTACAGCTCACAGGCGACGATCGCGTCGGACTCGAGCGGCAAGCTCGTCTTCGCCTACCTCAAGAGCACCGTCGACGGCGGCCCGAAGAGCCTGCACGTGCGCACCTCCGCCAACGGGACGAACTGGAGCGCGCCCGTCCTCGTCAACGCGCGCGGCGACAGCGACATGCCGGCCATCGCGGCCGGCCCGGCTGCGGGCGACTTCCGGCTCGTCTGGCAGGACAACCGCAACGGCGTGAACGCATGGAACACGTGGTACGCGCGAACGACCAACGGCGGTGCGACGTGGTCGGCGGCGGTCCGGCTGTCGAATCTCGGCTCCGGCGCGCCGTACAAGACTACGGCCGGCTGCACCTTCCCGTTCGGCGACTACGGCGGGCTCGCGGTCGACTCGACGGGGACGAACTTCGCCGTCTGGGGCGAAGGCGACGGGATCTGCACCGGCGGCGGTACCGGCGGATCCTGGTGGACGCGCGGGCGCTAGCGCGGCCGCTGCACGAGCACATCGCCGAGGCGCGAGACCGCCGCTCGCCGCGTGCCGCGGCCGACGTCCGCGGTGCCAGTCACGAGACACGGCCGTTCGGCGTCGACGACGGTCGTCCGCGCGACCCGCGCGGGCCCTTGACGCGCACGCGCCCGCCGTTCGTCCGCATGTGCTCGAGCTCGAGGAAGTGCGGCTCGAGCAGCCAGTGACGACGGAGGTCGGAGAGGAACCTGAAGACGCGTCGGGCGCGTGCGGGACGTGTCCCGACGCGGTGACCGATGCGCCTACCAGCCGCGCGTCTCGAGCAGCTCTTCCGGCCGCAGCGCGGCGGCCGAGAGGCCGCTCATCGCGTCGCCGAGGCCGCGCGACACGCGCGCGAGGATCTCGGCATCGCTGTAGTGCGTCGTCGCCTCGACGATCGCCTTCGCGCGTTCGCTCGGATTCCCCGACTTGAAGATCCCCGAGCCGACGAAGACGCCGTCGGCACCGAGCTGCATGCACAAGGCGGCGTCGGCGGGCGTCGCGATCCCGCCGGCGGTGAACGTCACGACGGGCAGACGGCCGTTCTCCGCGACCCAGCGCACGAGCTCGACCGGCGCCTGGAGATTCTTCGCCTCGGTGTAGAGCTCATCCGGGTCCATGGCGCCGAGCCGCTTGATCGCGCCGAACACCGAACGCATGTGCGTCACGGCGTTGACGATGTCGCCGGTGCCGGCCTCACCCTTCGTGCGGATCATGGCGGCGCCCTCCGCGATGCGACGGAGCGCTTCGCCGAGGTTCGTGCAGCCGCAGACGAAGGGGACCGTGAACTTCCACTTGTCGATGTGGTTGGCGTTGTCCGCCGGCGTCAGGACTTCCGACTCGTCGATGTAGTCGATCTCCAGTGCCTCGAGGATCTGGGCCTCGACGAAATGGCCGATCCGGGCCTTCGCCATGACCGGGATGCTGACCGCCTCCTGGATCTCCACGATCTTGTCCGGGTCGGCCATGCGCGCGACGCCCCCTTCGGCCCGGATGTCCGCAGGGACGCGCTCGAGCGCCATGACGGCGACCGCCCCGGCCTCCTCCGCGATCCGTGCCTGTTCAGCGGTCGTCACGTCCATGATCACCCCGCCCTTGAGCATCTCGGCGAGGCCGCTCTTGACGCGCATCGTCCCGATCTCAGCCATCCGCCCCGATTCTAGCCTCAGCCCTTGAGGCAGCCGTAGACCGCGTCGATCTCCTCCGAAGGCGGCGTGACCGTCCAGAGGAAGACGACGTTCTTGTTCGTGCGGAGAACATCGGTGATGTGGGGCCGTAGCTTCTTCGGCGCGAACCGGCGGTAGCCGCTCTCGATGCCGGGCACGTCGTCCGTGTTCTCGCCGAAGGCGATACGGATGGCGTTCCCCGGGTGGTGCACGACCAGTCCGCCCCGGGCGGCGTGCCCCTCGACCACGCCGAGCGAGGCGGGATCGCTCGCCACCCGGTAGTGGAGCTTCTCGCGAATGCACTTCCCGGTCGGCTTGGCGTTGTACGCCGAGGGCTCGGTGTTGCAGCCGGCCGCGAGGGCCGCGAGGAGGAGAAGCGCCCAGAGTGACCGCCGCATCGCGCGGCGACTGTATCTCCCGCGGTCGAGCGGCGCGCAGCCTAGGAGGACGGGATCCTGAACGCCACCTCGTCGACGTAGCACCAGCTCCAGTCCTCCCCCGGCTCCGCCGAGCGGATGATCGGGTGGTCGCTCTCGTGGGCATGCGCGGTCGCGTGCTTGTTCGGCGACGAGTCGCAGCAGCCGATCTTCCCGCAGGTCATGCACATGCGCAGGTGAACCCAGCCGCTACCGATCTTCAGGCATTCCTCACACCCTTCGATCGGCGCCGGCAACGCCGTCACCTCGATCTGGTCGAGATGGGTGCAGACCGAGCCCTGTCCGGACATCTACGTCTCCTTTCCCGAGAGAAGGGCAACCCCGAAGTCGCCCGCGGCGTCCGTCCACCACGACTCGAGTGTCAGGTCGGCGGTGCCGGCATCTCGCTCGACCCCGGCGCGCCGGAACTTCGTGCTGATCTCGACCCGCAACCACTCGCCTGCTGCGAACGTCAGCTCGACCGGGGGACGCTGCAGTTGGACGGAGTGCGCCTCGCGGGCGCGGAGGCCTATGTCCATCCACTCCTTCCCCGGGTCCCACCGCGCTTCGTACGCGAAGCGGCGCTGGTCGAACGTCGCGTCCAGCTCGCGGTTGACGTGCGCGAGCGCGTTGCGTACGAACGCCTCCGTCACTCCCGAGGCGTCGTTGTACGCCGCCTCGAGGCGCACGACGTCCTTGAGCCGACGACGGCGTCGACCGACACGCGCGGATAGGCGGCCGCAACTGCCCGGGCCCCCAGCTCCAACATCTCCGGGCTCGCGTCGAACGGGACGAAGCGCTCGAGCGTGCGAGCCCGCTCCAGTGCGTCGAGGAGATAGCGCGTGTTGCTCGCACTCCCGGCGCCGAGCTCGACGAGCGTCCGCGCCTTTGTGCGCCTGGCGATCTCGGGCGCATGTGAACGCAGGACCGCCGCTTCACGACGGGGGAGGTAGTACTCCGGAAGCTGCATGATCCGCTCGTACAGCTGGGCGCCGCGCTCGTCGTAGAGCCAGACAGCGGGCAGCTCTTTCGGGTGCGCGCGAAGCTGCTCCACGGTGGCGTCGTGCAACGCCGAACGCGCGTCCGTCACTCCGCTAGACATCGCCGGCGCACCGAATGCCGGAGAAGATCTGCCGTCGCTCCGGAAGGTCCCAGTTGCGGAACGTCGTCCGCGCAACGAGCGGATCGGTGAACCAGGACCCGCCCCGCAGCACGCGATAGCCGTCTCCGAAGAACGGCGACGAATACTCGGCGTATGGAAAGGCATGGAACCCGGGATAGCCGTCGAAGCGCGTCGATGTCCACTGCCAGACGGCGCCGGATGCGTGTTCGAGCTCGTCGCCGACGGTTTTCGCGGCTTTCTCCCACTCGGCCTCCGTCGGCAGGCGCTTCCCGGCCCAGCGAGCGTACGCCTCGGCGTCGTGGAACGACACGTGCTCCACCGGCTGGTCCGGCGGCGCAGACGCCACAGCGTCATCGCCGGCGAACGCCGCGTATTCCGCGTTGGTCACGAGCGCTCGGTCGATCCGGAACGGCGCCAGCTCGACGACATGCGCCGGACGCTCGTTGTCGTACGCCCACGCCTGGCTGCTCCCGAGCATGAAGGGCCCGGCGCCGACGAGCACGTCGCCTTCCGCCTCGACCATCGGAAGCTCCGGAGAGATCCACCCGGCGAGGGCGAGCGTCTGAGCCATCGTCTCGGCGTGCTGCAGCTCGTGCTGAACCACGAGCCCGACGACGAACCCGCCGTGGAGCAACGGGTCGTCGCCGTCGAGCGCGAGCTGCGGCAGGAGCTCGAGCACGGCCCCGCGCACGTCTGCCATGTAGGCGCGCGTCTCCTGCGGAGTGAGCAGCGGGAGCTCCGCACGCTCAGGCCGGCCGTGCGCAAAGGAGTCGTAGAGCTCGTCGAGCTCCGGCAACATCGCGGCGCGTCCCCCGGCGCGCCGCAGCAGCCAGAGCTCCTCGTAGTACGCGATATGGGCGAGGTCCCAGACGAGCGGCGACTGCAGCGCCGAGACCGATTGCGTCAGCTGCGCGTCAGCGAGCGGCGCGAGCAGCGCTTCGGTGCGCGCACGCGCGCGCGTGAGCGCGGAAAGGAGCTCAGAGAGTGACACCGAGCTCGGCGAGGCGACTGAAGACGAGTGCGGCGACCATCGATCCCTCCCCGACGGCCGCAGCCACGCGCTTCGTCGAGCCGTGCCGCACGTCACCCGCGGCGAAGAGACCGACGCGGCTCGTCTCGAGCGGCAGCGGGTCGCGCTCGAGCAGCCAGCAGTCCCCGGGGAACCTCTCGTCGGCGAGCCGATCCTGGCCGGTCAGGATGTACCCGGCCGAATCCGTCAGCACGTGCTCGCGCGAGCACCACTCCGTGTGCGGGCTCCCGCCGATGCAGAGGAAGACGCCGTCGACTGGCTCCGTCTCGGCCTTCCCGCCGGCGTGTGCGAACGTCACCGCCGCGACCGCGTCGCCGTTCGCATGCAGATCCGTCAGCTGTGTCTCGAGGTGCACGTCGATCAACGAGTGCCGGCGGATGCGCTCGATCAGGTAGGCCGACATCGACTTCTCGAGCCGGTCGCCGCGGACGAGCATCGTCACGTGAGCGGTCGCGTTGGCGAAGTTGAGCACGGCCTGGCCGGCCGAGTTGCCGGCGCCGACCACGACGACCTTTTGCCCGGCACACTGCGCCGCCTCGCTGCGACCCGCGCCGTAGTACACGCCGTGCCCGAGCAGCTCGTCGATGCCGTCGACCTCCAAGCGCCGCCAGTCCATGCCCGTCGCGGCCAGGACGACCGAGGCCGTCACCCGCGAACCGTCCTCGAGCGTCAGCTCGACCGGCTCGTCGTGATGGCCCGTGAGCCGACTGCCCTCCACGCCCCGCAGCAGCACCAGCTCGGCGCCGAAGCCTTCGGCCTGGCGACCTGCGAGGCGCGCCAGCTCGGCGCCGCCGATGCCTTCCGGAAAGCCGAAGAAGTTCTCGATCATGGACGTGTACGACGCCTGTCCGCCGGGCACGTCGCGGTCGGCCACGAGCGTCGACAGGCCGTCCGACGCGGCGTAGACGGCCGCGGCGAGGCCGGCCGGCCCCGCCCCGATCACGACGAAGTCGTAGTGCGCCTGCCTCGGGGGCCGAAGCCCACCCCACCCCCGTGCGACCGTCTCGACCGTGGCTGCGGCGTACGCGTGCTCTCCGTCGACGAGCACGGGAAGCGTCGCGTCGGTGAGGCCGAGGCTGCCGAGCAGACCGTCGGCTTCGGGCGTCCCCGCCTCGTGCCACTCGTACGGCTGTGCGGAGCGCGTCAGAAAGTCACGCAGGCGATAGTGCTCTGCATCCATCCGGCGACCGACCACCTGCACCGTTGGACGAACGGGGCTCACGCCGTCGATAGTAGTGCGGGTAACAAGGTCTGCGGCCTCGGCCGTCGCGCGTGGAGCGATCTTTCGGACAGTCAGTACCGCGCGATCCAAGAGTGCGCTTCACGGCGAAATGTAGGCGATCGATCGCTGTTAAGGGGACAGCGCAGAGCAGAAGTCGCTTCCGGCAGGAATGTTGAGCCCGGTAAAGG
>MNJC01000018.1 GCA_001920085.1 Actinobacteria bacterium 13_1_20CM_4_69_9 | reverse complement strand
TCCTGCTGATCTCGCGCTGTGAGCTCGTGATCCTCATCGCCGTGGTCGTGAACATGGTCGTCAAGCCTGTCGGCAACGCCGGCTGGTTCTGGGGCCTGCTTGCGGCGATGGTGGCCGGCATCGTCGCCGTTGTCGCTGCCTATTCCTCGAGCTCGATGAGGAGCGCGCCGCCCGCGACGCGATCGCCTTCGGCGATGTGAACCGCGCGCACGGTCGCCGCGTACGGTGACGTCAGCGGCGTCTCCATCTTCATCGCCTCGAGCACGACGAGTGGTTGCCGCGCTCGCACCTCCTCGCCGGCGCTGACGAGCAGCTTGATCACCGTGCCGGGCATGGGCGCGACGACGGCGCTCTGCTCGCCGCCCGGCCCCGAATGGTCGGCGGCCGCCGCGTCGACGTCCGGAGGCGGCGCAGGGGCGGGAGGGGGGAGGTTCAGGCGGAACGGCCGGCGCCACGCGGCCGGGGCCTCGCGCACGGGTGGTCGAGACAGAGGCGGGTGCTCGACGAGGAAGGAGGTGGTCGTCTCGCCCGCGCGCACGGCCGGATGCGAGACGAGCCAGCGCAGGAACGGCAGATTCGTCGTCACTCCAGAGACCTCGGTCTCGTCCAGCGCCGCGCGCAACGCGTCGAGCGCGTCGGTGCGCGTCGTTCCGTGCGCGATCAGCTTCGCGATCATCGGGTCGTAGGCGATGCCGATCACGTCGCCTTCCTCGACGCCGGCGTCGACGCGAACCTCCGTCGGCAGACGCAGTCGCTCGATCCGGCCCGTCTGCGGGAAGAACGTGCGCGGGTCCTCCGCATAGAGCCGGACCTCTACGGCGTGGCCGTGTCTTGGGGACAGTCCCTCAGACACGTCCTCTCCAGACGCGATGCGCAACTGCGCCCGCACGAGGTCGATGTTCGCCACGAGCTCCGTGACCGGGTGCTCGACCTGGATACGCCCGTTCAGCTCCAGGAAGTAGAAGTCGCGGCTTTCGACCATGAACTCGGCAGTCCCGGCGTTCTCGTAGCCGACCGCGCGCGCGAACGCAGAGGCCGCTTCGCCGATCGCCGCCCGCAGCGCGTCGTCGACCGCCGGCGACGGCGCCTCCTCGAGCACCTTCTGATGCCGCCGCTGGATCGAGCAATCGCGTTCACCGATGGCGCGTGCGCCCAGCAGCTGGATCTCAACGTGGTGCGGGCGCTCGACGTAGCGCTCGCAGAAGACGCGGTCGTCACCGAACGCCGCCTTCGCTTCGCGGCGCGCCGCGTCGAGCGCCTCGTTGAGCTCGCCCGGCGAGCGCACGACGCGCATGCCTCGTCCGCCGCCGCCCGCGGCCGCCTTCACGACGAGCGGGTAGCCGACCTCGTCCGGCTCGCCCGTGGGCACGACCGGGACTCCCGCCGCCTGCGCGATCCGCTTGGCCTCGAGCTTGTCGCCGCCGGCGCGCAACGCCTCGGGCGACGGGCCGATCCAGACGAGCTCGGCCGCATTGACGGCTTCTGCAAAGTCGCCGTTCTCGGCAAGGAAGCCGTAGCCCGGATGGATGGCGTCGGCGGCCGTCAGCTTCGCGGCGCGGATGTGCTCCTCCGAGAAGAGGTAGCTGGCGATGTCGACCGTCTCGTCCGCCGAGCGCGCGTGCAGCGAGCCCTTGTCGTCGGGCGCGACGACGGCAACGGTCGCAATCCCGAGCTCGCGGCAGGTACGGAAGACGCGCAACGCGATCTCGCCGCGGTTGGCGACGAGCACCTTGCGGATCACGGCTCGAGTGCGCGCGCGAGCGCGTCGCGCCCGTTCGACAGCACGGGATTTCCGTGCGCCGGGAGGACGACCTCGATCGGCAGGTCGAGCAGAGGCAGCAGCGCCTGCCTGGTCTTCTCGAGCCCCGCGGCATTCCGTGCCCACGGCGTGATGCGCAGGCCGCCGTTCTGGTCGCCCAGCACTGCGTCGCCGAACACGACGGCGCGCGGCTGCTCCAACCAGTAGGCGGCCTCGTCGGCCCGCTCCGCGGTGAAGGCGCGGACACCCGCGACGTCACCGCCGATCCGTCCGCCGTAGCGCCGCGCGACGTCGTCGCGGTGCCGTTCGTGGAAGAAGATCGTCGTCAGGACGACGACCGGCTTTCCGCTCCCCTTCACCTCCGCGTCGAGCTCCGGCCAGAGCTCGTCCGGGATCAGCGGATCGATGAACACGAACGCGTCGTCGGCGTGGAAGAGAGCGCTCGCAACATCCTTGTACGAGGCGTCCAGGTCGGCCTCGGTCGGATCGAACTCGGGATGCGGGCCCGCCCAGCGCTTCAGGCCGGGGCGAATCTCCTCGATCACGCCTTCTTGCCGGGATTGAGGAGGTTCTGCGGATCGAACGCGCGCTTGATCGCGGTGTGCAGCTCGAACGCGCGCGGCCCGAGCTGCCGCTCGAGCCAATTGCGTTTGACGAAGCCGACGCCGTGCTCGCCCGAGATCGTCCCGCCGAGCCGCAGCGCGAGCTCGAACAGCGCCTCGGACAGCTGCGGTGCGAGCGCGAGCTCGCGCTCGTCGTCTCCGGCGCTTTCCCGCCGCGCTGTGCGTCGACGACGAGCGCAAGGCCGTCGCGCCAGCGCCAGAGCGCCGCGATCTCCTCTGCCGTTTCCGGCGCGTACAGCGCAAGCGCGTCCTCGCCGAGCACCTCGAGCAGGTCGTTGCGAACGCGCTGGGCCTCGTCGCGTGATCCGTCGGCCTCCGCGAGCACGGCGAACGCACCCGCAGGCACCTCGCCGGGAAACGTCGGCCCGGCGTAGCGCATCGTCTCCGAGTCGAGGTACTCGAGCGCGGCCGCCGGGAGTCCGGAGCCGACCACGCGCTCGATCGCGGCCGCGCCGGCGCGCACCCCGTCGAAGAAGCCGATCACCGGCCACGCCGCCTCGGGCGCCGGCGTGAGGCGAAGCCACGCGGACGTGATCACCCCGAGCGTTCCTTCCGAGCCGACCAGCAGGTGCTTCAGGTCGTAGCCGGCGACGTCCTTGCGCACGGGGCCGCCGAACCGCACGAGCTCGCCCGGCGCGACGACCACCTCGAGGCCCATCACCCACGCACCGGTGACGCCGTACTTGTACGCGTGCGGCCCGCCCGCGTTCGTCGCGATGTTGCCGCCGATCTGGGACTGCTCGGCCGCGCCGGGATCTGGTGCGAAGAGGAGCCCGCCCTCGCGCGCCACGCGCCGCACCTCGGACGTCCGGAGGCCGGCCTCGACCTCGATGCGCCAGAGGAGCGGATCGAAGGAGCGCACGCGGTCGAGCCGCTCGAGCGACAGCACGACTCCGCCGTCGAGCGCGACGGAACCACCCGCATAGCCCGTACCGCCGCCGCGCGGAACGATCGGCACAGCGCGCTCGTAGCACCAGGCGACGACCTCGGCGACTTCCTCTGCCGACCGCGGCAGCGCAACCGCGTCGGCGCGACCGTGGAGCCCACGCGCCTCGGTCATGTCCGTCAGGTATGCGGAGGTCGGCGCGGACACGTCTGCGGTGACCGCAGCACGCAGATCGCGCTCGACTGACGCGAGGGCGGTCACAGGCTGCGGAATGTCAGCTGCTCGCGGCCGCCGTTCGCGCTCGATCGCACGATCGCGTCTCCGATCTCCGAGGCGCGGTAGCCGTCCTCGAACGTCGCGCCGTGCGGTGCGACGTCGCTACCGTCGGCGATCGAGCGCAGGAGGTGATGAACCTCGTGTACGAAGGTGTCGCCCCAGCCGATGATGTGCCCCGGCGGCCACCAGAGGTCCATGAACGGATGGTCCGCCTCTGTTACGAGCACCGTCCGGAATCCCCGCGTCCGTTCCTCGCCGTCGAGGAAGACCTGCAGCTCGTTCATACGTTCCATGTCGAAGTAGAGCGAGCCGCGGGACCCGTTGATCTCCCACTGAAACGCGTTGCGCCGCCCGAGTGCGAGGCGCGTCGACTCGATCGTTCCGACCGCTCCGTTCGCGAACTCGACGGCAGCCTCGACAGCGTCGTCTACGCGACGATCACGGACGAATGTCTTCACGAGGCCGGCGACCGAGCTGAATTCGCCGACGAGGTAGCGGGCGAGGTCGATCACGTGCGTGCCGAGGTCGCCGAGCGCACCAGAGCCCGCCTGGTCCGGATCGAAGCGCCACGTGTCGAGCGTCGGGTCGTCGCCCCAGTCCTGCAGGTAACGCCCGCGGAAGTGGCGGAGCTCTCCGAGTGCGCCACCGTCGATCAGCTCGCGCGCGAGCCGCACCGCCGGAACGAAGCGGTAGTTGAAACCGCACAGATGCTTGACGCCCGTCGCGGCGACACGGCGCCAGACCTCGTGGCTCTCGTCGGCCGTGCGCCCGAGGGGTTTCTCGCACAGCACGTGCTTGCCCGCTTCGGCGGCCGCGATCGTCGGCTCGGCGTGGAGCGAGTTGGGGCCACCGTTGTCGAACAGCCCGATCCGCTCGTCGGTCACGATGTCGCGCCAATCGGTCGTCCAGCGCTCGTAGCCGTACCGGCGCGCGGCCTCTGCGACCGCATCCTCGTTCCGCCCCGCAATCGCGACGAGCCGAGGCACGAGCGGCGGCGGCCACGACAGGTACTCGACCTTGCGGAACGCATTCGAGTGCGCCTTCCCCATGAACGCGTACCCGAGCATGCCGACCCCGATCTCCGCCATTCGCGCGATAGTACGCACGCCGAAGGCCTGTGACGAGAGTCACTAACCCAAAAAACACCCTCAAAGCCACCCTCAAAGGTCGTCGAATTCGTACTAGAGTCGTGGAATCTCATCTAGGAGGCTTGCAGTGCAACGACTCTTTCGAAGGTCGGCGGCGGTCGTGATCCTGGCCGGCGTCGTCCTCGCTGTGGTGGCGACCGGCGCGACCGCCAGGAACTCCGCCAACATCCAGGTCTGCGTTCTGCTTCCGGACACGAAGTCGTCCGTCCGGTGGCAGCAGTTCGACGCACCTGACTTCGCCAAGGCCCTGAAGAGGGCCAAGGTGACCTATTCGATCACGAACGCGTTGAACGACCCGCAGAAGATGGTCTCGCAGGCGGATTCGTGTCTGTCCCGTCACGCGAAGGTGGCCATCGTCACCGACATCGCGCAGGGCACGTCGATCGCGATCGAGAAGAAGTTCGCCAGGGCAGGCGGTTCGTCGATCGACTACGACCGCCAGGTCGTAGGCGGCGTCGCCAAGGTTTACGTCAGCTTCGACGGCAAGGCAGTCGGCGCGGCGCAGGCCAAGGGCGTTGTCAACGCACTCAAGGGCAAGTCGAAGCCTGTTGTCGCCGAGCTTTGGGGCGGCCCGACCGATCAGAACGCATTCTGGTTCAAGAGCGGGAACGACGCGGTTCTGAATCCGCTGTTCAAGAACGGCAAGCTGACCAAGGGCCCGCAGAAGTTCGTGCCGCTCTGGCTGGCGACGAACGCGCAGCCGATCTTCGAGCAGATGCTGCTGTCGACGAGCAACAAGATCGACGGCGCCATCGCTGCGAACGACAGCATCGCGGGCGCCGTGATCGCTGCCCTGAAGGCGAAGAAGCTGAAGCCGATCGCCCTTTCGGGACAGGACGCGACTGTGCAGGGCGTGCAGAACATCATCTCGGGCTGGCAGACGATGACCGTCTACAAGTACGTGCCCGACGAGGCCAACGCTGCTGCTGCCGCGGCCGTTGCGCTGCTCAAGCACAAGAAGGTGCCCGGGGTCAACGGGTTCCGCAAGAACGGCAGCAAGAAGGAGCCGACCGTCCAGATTCCGGTCGTCTCGATCACGAAGGCGAACTACACGAGGCTCTTCAAGGACAAGTTCCTCAAGAAGACCGACGTCTGCGTCGGCGAGTTCGCGCAGTTCTGCAAGTAGGCCGAACGAAACAGCAGTGACCGTTGGTGGGGGCGCCTCCTGGGCGCCTCCACCGATCCATTGTGGTAGGAAACGTGACACGGTGACCGACACGCCGACCCTGGAGCTCCGCGGTATCACGAAGTCGTTCGGATCGGTGCAGGCGCTCGCCGATGTCGACTTCGAGGTGCGCGCCGGCGAGGTCATGGCGCTCGTCGGCGACAACGGCGCAGGCAAGTCGACTCTGGTCAAGGTCGTGGCCGGCATCCACGCGCCGGACAGCGGCGAGATCCTCTTCGAGGGGAAGCCCGTCCACGTCAGCAGCCCGAAGGAGGCGTCCAGGCTGGGAATCGAAGTCGTCTACCAGGACCTCGCCCTGTGCGACAACCTCGACGTCGTCCAGAACATGTTCCTGGGCCGCGAGGAGCGCGACTGGCTCTGGCGCTTGAAAGAGCCGGCGATGGAGCAGCGCACGGCCGAGACTCTCAGAGGTTTGTCCGTCACGACCATCCGCTCGATCCGCCAGCCGGTTGCGTCGCTGTCGGGCGGCCAGCGGCAGTCGGTCGCCGTCGCCAAGGCCGTGCTCTGGAACTCCAAGCTCGTCATTCTCGACGAGCCGACCGCCGCCCTCGGCGTCGCCCAGACCCGCCAGGTGCTCGAGCTCGTCAAACGCCTGGGCGAACAAGGCCTTGCCGTCGTGCTCATCTCGCACAACCTGCACGACGTCTTCGAGGTGGCAACGCGCATCACCGTCCTGCGTCTCGGCCGCGACGTCGGTGTCTACGAGCGCGAGAAGACCAATCAGCAGGAGATCGTGCAGGCGATCACCGCCGGGATCCCGACCAAGGTCGCCGGGATTCCCGAGGCGGCGCCGGAGCTGGCGACGTGAGCACGGACTTCGACGTAGCGGCACCGGGAATCGGTCTCCCCGAAGGAGACGAGGCTGGTGTCCAGGTAGGGCTCTGGCGCCGGGCGTACGACAACGTGCGCACCGGGAACCTCGGCATCCTGCCGATCGTCATCGGGCTCGCTTTCATCGTCGTCTTCTTCAGCTTCAAGGCGACGAACTTCTTCACCGCCGACAACTTCAACAACATCATCGTCCAGATGGCCGGACTGACCATGCTTGCCTTCGGCGTGGTCTTCGTCCTGCTGCTCGGTGAGATCGACCTCTCGATCGGGTACCTGAGCGGGATCGCAGCGCTGACGGTCGCGGAATTCCAGCTTCCGGGCAGCGGCCACGCGTACCCCGGGCTCGTCGCCATCCTGATCGCGGTCGGTGTGTGCACGCTCATCGGCGGCGCTCAGGGCTCGGTCGTCGCCCTGGTCGGCGTGCCCTCGTTCGTCGTCACGCTTGCGGGCTTACTGATCTGGCAGGGAGTGATCCTGCAGGTGCTCGAGATCAAGGGCGTGATCGTGATCCAGGACGCCTGGATCAACGACACGGCCAACTACTTCTTCACGTCCAGGAACGGTTGGATCATCTCGAGCGTCGTCACCGGTCTCTACGCCCTCGGCACAGCTGCCAGCCTCATCGCCAAGCGCCGTGCCGGCGTGGCGACCGGAAATCTCTGGATCATCGCGGCCAAAGTCGCCGGGGTCGCGCTCGCGACCTTCGGAACGGTGGCCATCTCCAACCACGCCAGTGTCCCGAACGGGCTCCCGCTGGCCGGCGTCCTCGTCGTCATCTTCCTGATCGTGTTGACGTACCTGGCCAAGCGGACGCCGTTCGGCCGCCACGTCTACGCCGTCGGCGGCAATGCGGAAGCGGCTCGTCGTGCCGGCATCAACGTCGCCCGCATCCGCATCATCGTCTTCATGATCTCCGGCGCGATGGCCGGGGTGGGAGGAGTGCTCCTCGCTGCGCGTCTCAATTCGGTCGACCTCAACGTCGGCGGCGGCACGCTGCTCCTCGACGCCATCTCTGCGGCGGTCATCGGCGGCACGAGCCTCTTCGGCGGTCGCGGTGAGGTGCGCAGCGCGCTCATCGGCGCGCTTGTCATCGCCACCGTCTCGAACGGCCTCAACACGGCCGGCTACAAAACCGGGACGATCTACATCGTCACCGGCGTCATCCTCCTGCTCGCCGTGACGCTGGACACGGTCGCCCGCCGGCTGCAGGTTCGCTCAGGCCGTTGACCCCTCAGCGAGCGGTGCCCGAGAAGTAGCGCTCGGCCAGCGCCCACGCCTGCTTGCCGATCGTCGAGCCGATCCGGCGTCCGGCGAAGTCGTCGGCCGGGATGTGGATGCCGCCGTAGATCCGCGAGATCCCGGCCTGGTCGGCGGCGTCGTAGTACGTCGCCCACTGGAGCGTCAGCGGCCTGGTCGGCCCGCGCTCGAACTTGAGGTACCCGGGAGCGAAGGTCTGCGTGAGCTCGCCTCCCGGGAAGTACGGGCTGCCCGTGTACGCCGCAAGGACCTCCGCGGCGGCGCGGCTGAAGGTGCTGTGGCCGGAGACGAACCCCGGGAAGGCGGGTGTCACGAAGGTGGCCTTCTGGTACGGCACCCAGCGTTCTCCGAGGATCCAGCCGACGCCTCCGTCCTGGGCCGGATCGTTCGGGGGGCCGCGCCACGTCCGAATTGCGATCTCACCCGCATGACCGGCGAGCGCTGCGTGGCGCTGTCCCGGCGCCGCCGACGCGGGGGTGATCAGCTCGATCAGCCCGGGGATCAACGGCAAGCCCTCCGGGTCGTACGACGGGAGGCCGGGGTCGCTGGATTGCCCGTGGCTCGCGAGATAGCGGATCATCGAGATCGGGCGCACCGACTGGTATCTGCGCTTGAGCCCCCAGGCCGCAATCGCGGCGTCGTGCACCGCGCCGTTCAGTGCGAAGTAGAGCTTCACGTCCCAGCGCAGCCGGTTCGCGGCGCCCGGGCCGATCCGACCCGCCAACCCCTGCGAGTCGGACACCTGGTTCGCGATGACGTTCCAGTGCCCGGGCGGCGTCTCCGAGTTGGGGCCGTCCGCCCAGAACTCGGCGAGGATCCGCGCGAAGTCTGCCCGCGGGACGCGCTCGGGCGCATACGGCTTGCCGGTGACCGGGTTCACCCGGTACCCATGGCCCTCGTTCGTCCCGAGCGGATTGTTGCCCAGCGCATCCAGCCCGATGTCGATCGTCTGCCCGTCCGTCGGATCGAGGTCCGCGCTCCTGCGGATGACGTCGACGGCGGCCTGCTTGTAGGCCGCGCTCGCCGGCGTGCCGATCGGTGGAGGGCCCGGGTCGATCGGCACTCCCGCCTTCGAGCGAGGCAGGGCGAACCCCCGCACATGGCCCCACTGAGCGCCGATGAAGGCCTGCACCTTCCCGGGTACCGTGATCCCGTTCTGCGCGACGTTCTGATCGAGCGCGAGCGGCTGCCAGAAGGTCGGGTCATGCATCGCCGTCCCGGGCTGGGAGACGACGAGGGGGCCATTGACCGGGACGTAGCTCTCGTCCGCGTAGTGGAGTCGCTCGAGTGAGCCGTCCTTCCTGCCGAACCGGATCGCCGCAGCCGCGATGCGATTGCCGAGCGCGGCGGGTGAGGGACCCTTCGTGCTCGTGAACGAGATGCGGTAGCACAGCGAGCGCATGACCCGGCCGAGCTCGTCGAACGTCACCTGCATGTTGGCGCTGTACGAGTAGCGCCAGAGCAGCACACGGTAGGCCGCATAGCTGATCGCGGTCTCGCGAGCGGCGTCGACGTCGGGAGCCTGGTCCTTCTGCGTGACGAAGTAGCCGTCCGCCGCCGGGTCGTAGGCCGCCCACGCATCCCACATCGCGGCCGACACGTCGAAGAGGTTCCGCGCGTGAGTGGTCGGCGCGGGCAGGTCCCGTCTGATGGCGTCGAGCATCGCCTCGTCCCACACGCGGGCGACCGAGCGCCCGTGCAGGTCGGCCCGGGCACACCCGTCGATCAGGTACGGCGCAGTCCCGGAAAGGCGCCGGCCCGTACGTGCGGCTGCGGCGCGTCTCGGACGGTGGACGACGACGATCCGGTCGGCCGGAACGTTCGCCCGGGACACGGTGCGACCGTCCGGGTAGCGAACGATCAGCTGGCTCACGCTCGTGGCCGCGCCGAGCCCGAAGTGCACTCGAGGATCTTCCGAGGAGAGGTAGCTCGAGCCCGCCTCCACCTCGCGCACCAGCCGGCGACCGTCGGGCAGGACCGCGGTCACGAGCGCTCCCGGCGAGAACCTGGCGAGGCGCACCGCGAGCCAGTGGCCGACAACGCCCGTCGGCCGCAGGAGCTGCAGCTTTCCGCCGATCGTGTTGATGGCGATGTCCATGCGGCCGTTGTTGTCGAAGTCGGCCGTCGTGAGCCCGCGCCCGACGACGCGGGGGAGGGCGTCTCCGCCGACGAGCGCGGTCCCGTCGGTGAAGTGAGGTGGGGATCCCGGCGGGCCGCCGAGGTTCTCGAGCACCTGGATCGGCTGCACGTTCCGCGCGAGCCTGGTCACCGGGATGTCGCCGTTGGCGAGCACGAGGTCGGGATAGCCATCCAGGTCGAGGTCGACCCAGGACGCACCCCAGCCGGTGAACGTCTTCCCGAACGCCGGCCCGAACGCGGTGCGGACGTCTTTGAACGACGATCCGGACGGAAGGGGCGGCTGTCCTGCGTAGACGGCATGGCCCTGCCCGCGCGAGTTCGAGACGAAGAGGTCGCTCCGCCCGTCGCCGTTGAAGTCGGCAGCTGCGACGCCCATTCCGGCAGCCGGGTCGGCGACACCGGCGATGGCTGCGCGCTCCCCGAAGCGGAACCCGAGGCCGGCCGGGTCGGCCTTGCTCCCGCCGGGCCAGGGGATGTTCTCGTACAGCCGGTTGGGGTCACCGTCGTTGGCGACGTACAGATCGGGGCGGCCGTTGCCGGTGAAATCGGAGAAGACTGCACCGAGGCTGTGGTCGAACCGCGCGGCCTCGAGCCCCGCCTGGACGCCGACCTCGCGAAAGCGCGAGCGACTGCGCTTGTTGCGGCCGACGTTCAGGTAGAGGAGGTCGCGAACGCCGGCCACGTTGTTGGGGAAACCTGCGGCGGAGCCCGGGAGCGGAATGTTGGGGTCGGTGTAGCCCGCGACGAACAGGTCGGGACGGCCGTCGCCGTTCACGTCCGCGACCGACGCGCCCGTGTACCAGCCATGCGCCCTGATTCCGGCCGCCCACGCGCCCTCGGTGAACGTGCCGTTGCCGTTGTTCCAGAGCAGCTTGTTCCGTCCGTCCGCGGTGATGAAGAGGTCGGTGTAGCCGTCCCCGTTGAGATCCGCGGCGACGCAGCCCTGGCCACGGACCGCGAGCCCTGCTCTCGCGGCGCGGGTCACGTTCCGAAAGCGGCCCCTCGTGTTCCTGAACAGCGCGCTGCGCGGAAGCCCTCCGCGCTTCTCCCACTGGCCGAAGTTCGCCTGCGAGTACGAGTTCACCGCGAACAGATCGACCCAGCCGTCGTTGTTGTAATCGAGAGCGCACAGTCCCCCGCCGGTCTCCGCCGCGGGATCGGGCGACACTCCGAAGCGAAACGCGCCCTGACGAAAGGCGAGACCGACCTGACCCGCGACGTTCTTCAGGCGGATGCCTTCGAAGCCGAAGCTCGAAGCGGCGGGTCCGCCAGGCGCGGCTGCCGTAGCCAACCCGGCGACGGCGGAGGCAACCAGAATGACCAGGGCGCGCCGTGCGAGACGGGCGGGAACGAAGCGCATTGAGCTGAACTACAGCACTTTTTCGCCGTTGCGTGGCCGGCCGTACAATCGCCTCGTGAAGCTCGCCGACGCCCAGGCGATCGTCGATTTCGTCGTTCGGGAAGCGTCGGGCCCGGTCTCGGTCTTCGTCGCGGATTCGCACGGGGAGCTCGTCGCGGCCGCGACCATGGACGGCGCCGCACCGGACACGCGCCTGAATGCGCAGCGGAAGGCGTACACCGCCGCCCGCAGCGACGCACGTTCGACGAGAGAGCTGGCGGTGAAGGCGCGAGACGACGCTGTCGAGCGCGCGAGCTTCGACCCGTTCTTCACGTTCTTCCTCGGCGGGCTCGCCGCGTTCGACGGGGAGACACGAATCGGGGCCGTCGGCGTGAGCGGCTTGCCGGGCGAGGTCGACGAAGCGCTCGCGCGGCGGGCACTCGACGCCGCAGGACTTTCCTGAGCCGAACGAAAGCTGCGCTTTCGCCCGGGATCAGTTCGCCTACGCGGAAGCCGGCTTCGCCTGGCTTACGCCGCTCCCGCGCCCGGTCGAGATCGGCGACCGCTGCCAGCAAGTCGCGGCGCTGCGCATTGACGCTTCCGAAGAGCACGCGGTTCTCGAGGATCAGGTCCACGCCCAGGACCCGCCCATCGATCTCGACGGTCTGGCGGCGGGGGTCGATCCCGAGGATGCAAGCGACTCCGTTGCGACGGAGCTGACCGAGCGTGCGCGCCATCAGCTGGGCGTTGCCGGCCGCTTCGACGACGAGGTCGAACTTCCCCAGCTCGGACAGGTCGCCGTCCTGGGTCGAGACGTAGGTCGCGCCGGAGTGCTCGACGAGGTCGTTCTCCGGCTCGAGCGATGCGGTCCACACCTCCACGCCCGCGAGGCGCAGGAGGTAGGTCATCAGCAGCCCGACCGCGCCTGCGCCGAGGACGAGCGCGCGTTCGAGCTGCCACGGCTGCCGGCCGCCGATCGCCCGAGCATGTCGGAGGGCCCGCTCGCAGATAGACGTCGGTTCCGCGAGTACTCCGAGGCGGCCGAGTGACTTCGGAATCACGACCAGTTGCGCCGGATCCTCCGCGACGAGCTCGCGGGCGTAGCCGTGCAGGCGCGTGATTCCGCGCTCGCTGTAGTCGCCTGTCAGGCAGGAGTCCGGCGCATCCTCCGCGCAGGCGAGGCAATGGCCGCATGAGCGCCGGACGGTCGCCGTGACGAGCTCGCCGCGGGTAAAGCCGTATCCAGTTCGCTCGACGACGGCCAGCGCTTCGTGCCCGAGCACGAGCACCGGCTCGCCCTGAGGTGGGATCCCGAACAGGCCCTCTGAGATCTCGCGGTCGGTGCCGCAGACGCCGACCTCGAGGGTGCGGACCAGCACCTCGCCCTCGCGTGCCTGCACGGCCGGAACCTCTTCGATGCGGGTTGTGTGTGCATGCCCAGGCTGCGCGACGAGCGCGAGCATCAGGCCGCCGTGAGCCCGCCGTCGATCACGAGCACGCTTCCCGTCACGAAGCTCGCCGCCTCGGAGGCGAGGTAGGCGACCGCCTCCGCGATCTCGTCAGGTGTCCCGAGCCGGCCCAACGGCTGCCGCGCAGTCAGCTCGTCGAGCGACTCGCCGGACTGCTCGACGAGCCGCCTCACCCACGGCGAGTCGACGGTCCCCGGGCAGACGGCGTTGACGCGGATGCCGTCGTCCACATGGTCGACTGCGAGCGCGCGCGTCAACGAGA
>MNJC01000023.1 GCA_001920085.1 Actinobacteria bacterium 13_1_20CM_4_69_9 | reverse complement strand
GCGAACGGCGGCCGCGTGCGCATCGGTGGCGAGGAGTGGTCCGCGCGTGCGTACATGGACGACCAGGTGTTCGAGCCGGGCGCGCGTGTCGAAGTCGTCAAGATCGAGGGCGCCACGGCGCTCGTCTACGAGTAAGGAGAGCACAAGATGGCCGGTCTCATCGTCCTCCTCGTCGTCGCGGCGCTCGTGCTCCTGACGCTCGCGCGCACGATTCGCATCGTTCCCCAGGCGCGCGCAGGCGTCGTCGAGCGCCTCGGCCGCTATTCGCGAACGCTGACGCCGGGGTTGACGATCGTCATCCCGTTCATCGACCGCATCCGCGACATGATCGATCTGCGCGAGCAGGTCGTCTCCTTTGACCCGCAACCCGTCATCACCGAGGACAATCTCGTCGTCAACATCGACACCGTCATCTACTTCCAGGTCACGGATCCGAGGTCGGCGACGTACGAGATCGCCAACTACATCCAGGGGATCGAGCAGCTGACCGTGACGACGCTGCGCAACGTGATCGGCGGGCTGGACCTCGAGGAGACGCTCACCTCCCGCGACCAGATCAACGGCCAGCTGCGCGGCGTGCTCGACGAGGCGACCGGCAAGTGGGGGATCCGCGTCAACCGCGTCGAGCTGAAGGCGATCGATCCCCCGGCCACGATCAAGGACTCGATGGAGAAGCAGTTGCGCGCAGAGCGCGACAAGCGGGCCGCAATCCTGACTGCGGAGGGCGTCAAGCAGTCCCAGATCCTCACCGCCGAGGGGGAGCAGCAGAGTGCGATCCTCCGCGCCGAAGGCCAGAGGCAAGCTGCGATCCTGCAGGCCGAGGGGCAGGCGAAGGCGATCGACACCGTCTTCCGCGCGATCCACGAGGGAGACCCCGACCCGAAGCTGCTCGCCTACCAGTATCTCCAGGTGCTGCCGCAGATCGCGCAGGGCGAGGCCAACAAGGTGTGGATCATTCCCAGCGAGGTGACGCAGGCGCTCGGGCAGCTGACGGCGGCACTCCCGGGCAGCAAGAACGACGCCGAGGGCGCCTAGCCGTTCGTCAGTGCGCTCGCGTCGACGACCTGGCTCGCGTCCGGTGGGCGGACGTCGACCTTGATGCCGAACGCGTAGAGGTCCTCGGTCATCGACATCGTGAACGCGCCCCCGGCGGGCATGTTGTACGACATGTCGATCTTGAGGCGGCGCACACGCCCCGCGTTGTCGATCCACGCCTCGGCGGGATACGAGCTGACGCCCGTGAGCTTGCGGACCGCGTCGAACGTCTTGCGCAGCTCCGCGTGCTCCTTCGCGAGGCGCGCGAGGTCGACGTTGAACGTGTAGTGCGTGGTGGAGACACCGCGCACTCGGTCGTAGCCGATCGGGTGCGCGTCGGTCGAGGCGGTGAGCATCGCGAGCGAGCGCGACGGATCTGCCTGGGTGGAGTTCATGATCGCTTCGAGGTCGACCCCTTCCTGCTTCGCGGCCTTGGCGACGTCGACCTTGATCCACCGGTCGCCGGCGACGCGCGCGAAGAGCGGCGACCGCATGTACATGACCAGGCCGTGGCGGCCGTCGACGATCGTGTCCATCGTCGGCTCGACCGCGCCGAGCTGTGCCTGCGCCGCGGCGGGTAGCTGGAAGCGCATGTTCAGCGCGCCGGAGCGCGTACGGCCGTCGAAGACCCCGGCGCCGCTGAAGGCCATCCCGCCGACACCGTTCACGTCCATCGTGGCCGTGAACGCGACGCGCGACGACTCCGTCTTGGCCGTTCTGGTCGCGGCGCTCGCGACGGGATCGAACGAGAGCGTGTCGCCCCCGCAGCCCGCGAGCGCGGTCGCGCACGCGACAAGGCACAGCAGCGACAGGGAGCGCCCGAGGCTCATGCCGTGAAAATCGTCCCTCGCGTCGGCTGTGGTTATCCCTCGAACGAGGCACGCGCCTCGGCGAGCGTTGCGACCGGGCCTGCCATCACGTCTTCCCCCTCGAACAGCGCGACCCAGTCGGCGAGCGCGCGCGTGCGGAAGACCGCGGCGAGCTCCGCCGCGAGCGCCTCCTGGCCCTGTTCGTACTGCCGGTCGACGAGATCCTCGCGACGGATGACCTCGCAGAGGCGGCGCCAGAACTTCGGCTCGACCGGGGTGATCGTCAGATAGCGGCCGTCCGCGGTCTCGTAGATGCGGTAACAGGCGAGCGCGCCGGTGAGTGTGCGCTCCGGCTCGCCGTGCAGCCGATGCGCGGCAAGCCGGTGAGCGTTGTGGGTCATCGACACGTCGATGTGCCGGCCCCGTCCGCTGCGCTCACGTTCGAGCAGCGCTGCGAGAATCTCGACCACTGCGTACAGCGCTCCGCCGGCGAGGTCGGCGATCTGCACCGGCGGCAGCGCGGGCGCCGTGTCCGCCAGCAGCCCGGCCCAGCCCTGGTAGTTGAGGTCGTGCCCGGCGCGGCGCTCGTCCGGCCCGAAGCCCGTGATCGAGCAGTGCACGACGGAGTCGGGGACGTCACCCGGGCCGATGCCGAGGCGCTGGGCGACGCCGGGCCGGAAGCCCTCGAGCACGACGTCGGCGCGCGCACAGACGGCGCGGCCGAGGCCGGGATCCTGCTCGAGGTCCCAGACGACCGATTCCTTGCCCGCGTTCAGCGCCTCGTGCCAACCGGGGACGACGTCGCGCATCGGATCCCCGCCGGGCGCCTCGACTCGGACGACGCGCGCGCCGCGTTCCAGGAGCTCGCGGCTGGCAAACGGGCCCGGGAGATAGCGCGTGAAGTCCACGACGAGGGTCCCGGCAAGAGGCTCCACTATGCTGAGTACATTGACTGACCGGTCAACAGGTCAGGAGGACAAGCGGCGCCTCATCCTCGATGCCGCTGTGCGCGTCTTCGCGCGCAAGGGCTATCACGCGTCGCGCGTGGGCGACATCGCCGAGGAGGCCGGCGTCGCGCACGGGCTGCTGTACCACTACTTCCGCTCGAAGGACGAGCTGCTCGAGACGATCTTCCGCGAGACGTGGCGCGACGTGCTCGACGCGGTGCGCGCGATCGAGGAGACGGACGAGAGCGCACGCGAGCGGCTTGCGGGCGTCGCGAAGATCCTGCTGCGGGCGTGGCGGCGCGATCCGGATCTCGTTCGCGTGCTCGTGCGCGAGGTGACACGGAGCTCGCACGTGCAGCGGCGTGTCGAGGAGATCGATCAGGCGTTCGCCGGTCTCGAGCGGATCATCGCGCGCGGTCAGGAAGACGGCGAGTTCCGTCCGGACGTCGACCCCCGCATGGTCAGCTATGTCTTCTACGGTGCACTGGAGGAGATCCTGACCGGATGGGTGCTCGGCCAGCTCGAGGACGGCGACGAGCAGATCGCCGCGGCGGAGCAGACGGTGATCGAGGTCGTCTGCGGCGGCCTGGCCCTCGATCGCGAGGCGGCGCCGCTCTAACTTCGTGGCACAGCTGACGGCTCAGGCGACGGCGCGCACGCCGCCCGTTCGCACCTCTCTCTTCTGGACGCTCGGCCTCGGTGCCTTCGGTCTCGCGTTCTCGATCACGACCACGGCCGCGTACCTGCCGCCGTTGCTCGATCGCTTCACGGACTCCGGCACGCTGATCGGGCTCGTGCTCGGTGCCGAGGGCATCTTCGCCTTGGCGCTCTCCCCGGTGATCGGGCCGTGGAGCGACACCTTCCACACTCCGCTCGGCCGCCGGCGGCCGTTCATGTTGGCCGCCCTCGGGCCGATGGGCTTCTGCCTGCTGCTGATGCCGTTCATGCCGAACCTGTGGACGACGACGCTGATCGTGCTTGCCTTCTTCTTCGCGTACTACGTGTACGAGCCGCCGTACCGCGGCCTCTATCCCGACCTGCTGCCGCCGTCCACGTACGGGCGCGCGCAGGGGATCCAGCACGTGCTGCGCGGCATCGCGCTCGGCGCCGCGCTGGTCGGCGGCGGGTTTCTGCTGAAGGCCTGGCACGCGGCGCCGTTCGTGCTCGCTGCGTTCGTCACGACTGCGGCATGCGGCGCGGCGATCCTGTTCGTGTCGGAGGACGGCGGGCACGGCCGCGTCTTCGAAGGCGTCGCCGCGTATTTCAAGCGCAGCTGGGGCATCCTCGTCGAGGAGGTCGAGGTGCGGCGCTTCCTGATCTGCAACGCGGCGTGGGAGGGGACGTTCGCCGCGGCGCGGACATTCGTCGTGCTCTACATCATCGAGGGCCTGCACGAGTCGAAGACGATCTCGTCAGCCGTCCTCGGGGCGGTGGCGACCGGGTACGTGATCGCAGCGGTCTTCGCCGGGCGGCTCGGCGACCGCTTCGGAATCGCGCGCGTCATCTTCTTTGCGTCCTTCGTGTACGGCGGTGGGTTCATCGTCGCCGGCCTCGCAACGACCTGGCACAACTGGTACTTCGGGCTGATCGTCCCCGTCTCCATCGCCGGTGGGACGGTGATGACACTCGCATGGGGGCTGCTCTTCAAGCTCATGCCCTCCGAGCACCGCGGCGCGATCTCCGGCCTTGCGACGACGACGAAGGGGCTCGGGCTGCTGCTGGGCGCTCCGATCGCGGGGGCCGCGATCGACCTCGCACGGCCGTTCCTCCACAAGACGTCCGGCTATCAGGTGCTGTGGATCGTCTGCGGGATCCCGATCCTCGCCGCCATCCCGCTCGTCGCCCGCATGATGCGCATCGAGCCGAGCGGCAAGGTCGAGCCTACGGTCGGCTGATGGCGCTGTTCGAGCGATTGCGCGACCTCGAGCTCGTCGTCGAGGACGTGCGGACCGAGCAGCGCTCGGTCGAGGTGTCGACGGAGTTCACGCGTGTGACCACGCTGGTGGTGCTGTCCGGGGGCGGCCAGGAGGGCCGTGGCGAGGACGTGACGTACACGGCCGAGGACCACGAGTGGTTCCCGTCCCTGGAGGCGCCGGGCGCGTCGTCGCTCGGCGCGTTTTCGGCGTCGCTGGACGGGCTCGCTCTGTTCGCAGGCGAGCCCGCGATGGCGGCGTCGCGCGACTATCGCCGCTGGGCGTTCGAGAGTGCGGCGCTCGACCTGGCGCTGCGGCAGGCGGGAATCTCCCTGGGGGAAGCGGTCGAGCGGGAGTACCGTCCGGTCCGCTTCGTCGTCTCGACGCGCGGCGATGCGTTCGCGTGGCTCGCCGCGGCACCGGAGCTCGAGCTGAAGCTCGATCCGGAGCCCGAGTGGGACAGCGCTTTCATGGAGCGGCTGGCGGCGACCGGGCGAGTGCGCGTGCTCGACCTGAAGGCGTACTACCGCGGGACGGTCGTCGACCTCGAGCCCGATCCGGCGTTGTACCGGCGCGTCGTCGAGCTCTTCCCCGACGTGGTGATCGAGGACGCGTCGCTGGACGGCGAGTGCGGCGACGTGCTGAGCGGGCAGGAGAAGCGGCTCAGCTTCGACGCGCCGATCCATTCCGTGGACGACGTGCGTGCGCTGTCCATCGAGCCGGGGTGGATGAACATCAAGCCTTCGCGGTTCGGAACGGTCGAGCGCCTGCTCGAGTGCATCGAGTACTGCGACGCGAATGGGATCCGGCTCTACGGCGGCGGCCAGTTCGAGCTCGACGTCGGCCGGCGTCAGATCCAGGCGCTCGCCTCGCTGTTCTACCCGGACGGCCCCAACGACGTCGCGCCGAGCGAGTACAACGCGGGTGGCCCGCGTGCAGGACTGCCTCAGAGCCCGCTCCCGGCACCGTCCGCGATGGGGCTTTAGTGACGTGTCTTAGGGACAGTCCCCAAGACACGTCCCGTTTCGCGACTGGCGCTTCCGCGAAGCCGCGAGTACGTTCCGACGGTGCCGCGCCTTGCGCGCAACAAGCTTCCTGACGGCATCTTCCACGTCACTGCCCGGGGCGTCGCGCGCAACACGATCTTTCGCGACGACCTCGACTACGCAGACTTCAAACGGCACTTGTTGCGCGTGCGCGAGGCGTACGGGTGGACGCTGCACGCGTACTGCCTCGTGCCGAATCACTATCACCTGATCGTGGAGGCGAAGCAGCGCAATCTGTCGATCGGGATGCAGAGGCTGAACGGTCGGTACGCCCAGCGGTTCAATCAGCGCTACGACCGTGTCGGGCACGTGTTCCAGAACCGCTTTGGCTCGTACGTGATCGAGACCGAGGAGCACTTCGCACGGGCGCTCGCATATGTTGCGGCGAACCCGGTTGAGGCGGGTCTGTGCAAGCGGATCGAGGACTGGCCGTGGGGGGCAGGGCTTAGGGACTGTCCCTAAGACATGTCTGTTATGCCCGCGCGTGGACGGGGGAGAGGGCCGGCGCCCACGAGCACAGCGGCGACACTTCGCCGTCGCGGCCGTTCAGACGTCTGTAGCCCAGCGCGTGCTCGGCCTGCATGAGCTTGTGGACCTGCGTCGTCCCCTCGTAGATGATCGGCGCGCGCGCATTGCGGAAGTAGCGCTCGATGCCGTACTCCGCGGAGTAGCCGTACGCCCCGTGCACCTGGATCGCGAGGTGCGCCGCACGGAACGCGCACTCGGTCGCGTGCCACTTCGCGAGTGACGTCTCGCGGGTGTTGCGCAGCCCCTGATCCTTCATCCACGCCGCCTGCATCACGAGCAGCTTCGACGTCTCGTACCCGAGCACCATCTCGGCGATCATGTCCTGGACGTACTGGTACCTGCCGATCGCCTGCCCGAACGTCTCGCGCTCGCGCGCGTACTCGACTGACTTCTCCAGACACGCACGAATCACGCCGCACGCACCCGCGGCGACCGTGAAGCGTCCCTGGTCGAGCCCGTACATGGCGATCTCGAACCCCTGCCCTTCCTCGCCGACGAGGTTCTCGGCCGGCACCTCGACGTTCTGGAAGAAGAGCTCACCGGTCGATCCCGCCCAGATGCCCAGCTTGTGCTCGGTGTCGGCCGTCGTGAAGCCCGGCATGCCGCGCTCGAGCATGAAAGCGGAGATGCCCTTGTGCTTCGCCGCCGGATCGGTCTTCGCAAACACCAGCGCGTGGTCGGCGACGTTCGCGTAGGAGATCCAGTTCTTCGAGCCGTTGAGGATGTAACCGTCGCCCTCGCGTCGCGCGGTCGTCTTCATCGCGGCGACGTCAGAGCCCGCAGCCGGCTCTGTCAGCCCGAAGCAGGCGAGCTTCTCGCCGCGCGCCTGCGGCTCCAGCCAGCGCTCGAGCTGCTCCGCGTTGCCGTACTTGAGCAGCGCGAGTGAGTTGAGACCCACGTGCACGGAGATCAGCGTCCGGAACGCCGCTTCCCCGCGCTCGATCTCCTCGCACGCGAGCGCCTCGCAGACGAAGTCGAGGCCGGCGCCGCCGTGCTCCTCCGGGATGACGACGCCGAGAATCCCGAGGTCGGCCATGCCGGCGATCGCATCCATGTCGAGCTTGTGCTCGATGTCGTTCTCGATCGCGTTAGGGAGGATGCGGTCGTCGACGAACTGCCGGACGGTGTCCTGCAGCAGGCGCTGTTCGTCGCTGAGCTCGAAGTCCATGCGGCGCCTAGTCTACGGGCGCGTTGGTTGCAGCCGTCCTCACGACTGCCGCGGTGATGGCGCTGACGCCGCAGCAGAAAGCGGCGCTCGTCGTCGTGTCGGGCTTGCCCGCGCCGGCCGGGGTCGGCGGCGTGATCGTGCAGCGCTTCGACCGCAGCGCCGAGCGTCCGGCGGGTGCGCTCGTCTTCGCCGACCAGGAGGGTGGGGACGTGCGCGCATTCCGGGACCTGCCGCCCAGCGTGTCGGCGCGCCGCGTCCGCAGCAAGGCAGCTGCATACGCGGCCGGACACGCGACCGGCATTGCGCTGCGGCGCGAAGGCGTACAGGTCGACCTCGCGCCCGTGCTCGATCTGCCCGACGGCCCGCTCGGCGCGCGTCAGTACCCGACGCCGTTCTTCGGCGTCGCCTTCGCGCGGGGGCTCGCGTCGGGCGGCGCCGGCGCGTGCGCCAAGCACTTCCCCGGGTTGGGAACGCTCGCTGTCTCGACCGACAAACGTCCGTACGTGCGCGGACACGTCCGCCAGGCGGATCTCGCGCCGTACCGCGCAGCGATCGAGGCCGACGTGCCGTGCGTGATGGTCGGACACGGCGTCTACCCGGAGCTCGGCCCCCGGCGCGCAGTGCTCGAGCCGGCTACGTACAAGCTGCTGCGCGGCACGCTCGGCTTCCGCGGGATCACGATCACGGACTCGCTCAGCGTCGTCCACGGCCGCGCCGCTACGTGGGCGCCGGCGGCCGCTCGAGCCGGCGCCGACCTGCTCCTGTTCAACGACCCTCGGGACGCGACGCGCGCGATCAGCGCGCTCCTCCCGCTCGCCCGCGAAGGGACGCTCGACGGCCATGTCGCGCATGTCCTTCGCCTGAAGGCCGCGTTTGACTGACCAGTCAGTCAAGCTACTCTAGGACTGAGATGGCCACGCTCGAAGAACGCACGGCGGGCGGTGTCTCGTTCGGCCTGACCGAGGAGCAGAAGGCGCTGCGCGAGCTCGCCCGCGACTTCGCGACGCGGGAGATCAGGCCGAAGGAAAAGGAGTACGACGAGCACTCGACGCACCCGGCCGAGGTGATCGCGATGGCTCACGAGCTGGGCCTCATGAACGTCCACATCCCGGAGGCGTACGGCGGCCTCGAGCTCGGCGCGTTCGAGGGCATGATCATCGGCGAGGAGCTCTGCTGGGGATGCTCCGGCATCGGCACCGCGATCGCCGCGAACGGCCTCGGCCACGGCCCCGTCATCGTCGCCGGCACGGAGGAACAGAAGCGCCGGTGGCTCTCGCCGCTGATCGACGAGGTGCTGCTGACGTCGTTCGCTCTGACGGAGCCGAACGCAGGGTCGGACGTGTCCGGGATCCAGACGACGGCAGTGCGGGACGGCGACGATTACATCGTCAACGGCTCGAAGATGTTCATCACGAACGCGGGCCACGCGGCCTGGTTCACGGTGTTCGCGTCGACCGACAAGTCGCAGGGGCATCGCGGGCTGACGGCGTTCGTCGTTCCCTCGGATCTCGACGGGGTCGTCGTCGACAGGCATCTGGACAAGATGGGCCAGCGCTCCACGGACACCTCGGCGCTCTCGTTCACCGACGTGCGCGTGCCGGCGGAGAACCGCCTCGGCGAGGAGGGCGAGGGCTTCAAGATCGCGATGAAGACGCTCGACTTCACGCGTCCAGGCACGGCGATCGGCGCGGTCGGCGTCGCGCGAGCCGCGTTCGAGTACGCGGCTCAGTACTCGAAGGAACGCGTCCAGTTCGGCATGCCGATCGCCATGAACCAGGGCGTCAACTTCATGATCGCCGACATGGCGACGAAGATCGAGGCGGCGCGCCTCCTGTGCTGGCAAGCGGCGTGGATGATCGACCAGGGCATGCGCGCGACGCTGCAGTCGTCCTACGCCAAGCGGTTCGCGGCGGACACCTGCATGGAGGTGACGACCGACGCCGTGCAGGTGCTCGGTGGGTACGGGTACATGAAGGAGTACCCCGTCGAGAAGCTCATGCGCGACGCGAAGCTCTTCCA